>CAYWKW010000033.1:0-16484 GCA_964458995.1 uncultured bacterium
GGCATACGAGATGCGCATTAGTGACTGGGGTTCAGACGTGTGCTCTTCCGATCTATCGCTGAAATGTTAGCCCGCTCCAATGCGGTCGATGTGATTGTCATCGACTCGGTAGCGGCTCTGGTTCCCAAATCGGAACTGGAAGGGGAAATCGGCGACCAATTCATGGGCCTGCAAGCGCGCCTGATGTCGCAAGCCCTTCGCAAGCTTACAGCGACCCTGTCTCGCAGCAACACCTGTGCGATCTTCATCAACCAGATCCGCGAAAAAATCGGGGTGATGTTTGGCAACCCGGAGACCACCACGGGGGGAAGGGCGTTGAAATTCTACTCTTCCGTCCGTCTCGATATCCGCCGCGTGACGGGCATCAAAGCAAACGATGCAGCCGCAGCCGATATTGGCTCGCGCGTGAAAGTCAAAGTGGTAAAAAACAAGTGCGCGCCTCCTTTCCAATCGGCTGAATTCGACATCCTCTTCAATGAGGGCATTTCCCATATTGGCTCCCTCATCGATGTGGGCGTTGAGAGCGGCGTGATTGAGAAAAAAGGGACCTGGTTTAGCTATCAAACGCATCGCCTTGGGCAGGGTCGCGAAGCTGTGCGCGAAGAGTTAAAAACCAATTCCAAGCTGGCTGATGAGATCGAAAAAGCGATCCACGCAAAGCTCAACAAAAAACCAGCCGAAGCTCTAGCGGGAGTTTAAAACAAATAGCGGGCCTCTGCCCAGGTTCTTTTTCCCTCGGGGTCTTCAGATTCGAACACTTCTTCGACTCGAATGACCCCGAGCGTTTCGCAAGTTTTGACCGCCATATTTATCGCTGTATGATCGAGATCATCGATCCAAAGAAGGGTATTTTCCTGAGCCATTTCCTTCATGTTCAGAATATCGGCAAGAACCCATTTGAAATGGTGCCTTCCATCAATGTAAATGAGATCGAACTTGAGCTGAGGCGCATTGCGGCTAAATTGGGGAACCGATTCGACCGAGTCTCCCAAAACAAAGAGAAAGCGATTCGGATAGATCTGACTGAGATACTCAATGGCGTGCAGCGTGTAGGGCTGGGCATTGATATCAAAAGAGACAAAAAGTTCCAGTTTCTTACACTGCTGAAAAAAATGTTCGGCGCTATGCCCTGCATTCAACCCAATTTCAGCGATCGTTTTGATATGAGGGTATTTACTTAGCTGTTTGGCGAATTGCTCCAGTTGCGATTTTGTGCCATATCCCGTCTGAGCGACTCCTCCCTGCGGAGAAAAAGAGAACCCTTTCGATTTCAAAAACTCTTCAATCATGTTATTAACCCGAGTGCCAAACATGAGACAATCGACTTGCTGCGGCTTTGAAAAATCGATCTTCGTTCGGAGTCCTTCGTATTCAAGAATGTTCCTCCTCGCTCAGAGTCAATTTTTCTTTGCCTCGCCGAGTCAATTGTTGCCTCCTGTTTGCTCATCGAGTTAATACCTCAGGAACGTATCTCTTAAGCCACAGGGCCACCTCTTGAAACGGTTTAGTCCAAAGGCCTAAGTTATGTAGGGAAAGGGTGAAATTTCCCAACTCCTCATCGAATAGATTCTGGGCGGCATCGCGACCGCAGGCGGCCACGATATTGATGGGACTTTGCTGGATCGAATCTTGCATGTCGTCGATCAAATCGTCCGCGATTTGGAAGGCCATCCCCAAATGGTAGGCGCATCGGCGCACCTGTTCGAGTTTTTGGGCCTCTCCGCCTCCAAAAATCCACCCTAAAATGAAGGAAATTTCAAAAAGAGTAACTGTTTTCTGGAAGATGATTTTTTTGACCATTTCCAAATTAATTTCAGGAGGAAACAAGTCGAGAAATTGCCCATTTGTGGCGCCATTGATCCCAGCGCAGCGGGTGGCCGCCTCTAAACAGAGAAGGGCGTCCGCCTGCGGATTGTGGCGGCTGTTGCGATAGATGCCACCATACCCTTCTGCAATCAGAGCATAGCTGGCCAATATAGCCACATTCTCTCCATACGCCTTGTGAAGCGAAGGGCGGCTTCTCCTCACATCGTCGTCATCCATGCAGGGCAAATCGTCAGCAATCAAAGAGGCGGTGTGGAAAAACTCAACACTCAATGCTGCCGGCAATACATCGAATCCTTTATTTAACGCCTCTGCAATCATTAAGACCAAGATGGGACGAAGGCGTTTGCCTCCGTTCAATAGAGAATATTCGCACGCATCGCGCAAGGCATTTTTTTCGCCCATTTGTTCAATGAAAGCGCGGATGCCATTCTCTATGCGGGAGCGGTAGTGGTCGATTTCCATAGAAGTTTCTCAAGAATTTTCTGTTCGATCGGGCGAATTCCCTTAGAATCTACTTGGCTGCGCGGAGGTATAAAGCCGCCTAAATTCACCAACGGATAGGCAAAACTCTCATGACCCACTAAAGTACCTGGATTGAGAACGCAATTGCAACCAATTTGAACCCGATCCCCCACAATTGCGCCGAATTTCTTCAACCCTGTCTTAACTTTTTTCCCCTCCAAATGGACCTGAACCTCTCTCCGATCCAGCCTTAAATTGGCGCATTTTACCCCTGCGCCCAAATTGACATCGTTGCCCAAAATCGAATCGCCCACATAAACAAAATGGGTTGCAGAAGCGCCGTCGAGCAAAATAGAGCCTTTCAGCTCAGCGCTATGCCCAATCTGGCACCGATCTCCGCAAAGGACTGGGCCGCGAATATAGGCTCCATGCCGAATCACGCAATCTTTGCCAATTATACAAGGACCCTGAATGTATACGCCTGGTTCAATAACCGTTCCCTTTCCAATCGAGATCGACTCTCTATTTTCCAGGAAAACGCCCTCAGGGATCACAATTTCGATCCGACAAGGATTTTTTTCTTTCAAATAATCTTTTAACATTAGCAGGGGAGACCAGACGTGCGCACCCTCTCTCCACAACTCTTTATGAGCGAAAGATTCCAGCGAAAAAAAAGTTTCCGGACTCATTCTTTCAGTATAGCGCACCACTTGCACATCCGCATAGGAATATTTATATCTAAGTTGTGGGTAGCTAGTTAGTTTTTGGTAAGGGCTGCAATGTGATTTCCCACTTCGTGGGAACCCAAATCACATTGCAGAATTAGGGGAGAAAGGGAAGCCCTTTCTCCCCTCATACCCCTCTATCCCAGCTCCGCAAAAGCTCAGACAGCTTCCTCTCCCGCCACAAGAAACGATGTAAAGATGTAACGATATGAACGATAGGAATTTATAACTTGGTTTTCTTATCGTTTTATCGTTCCATCATTTGATCGTTGATTGTGTCGTGAAAGATGGCCTCTTTCAGGTGGAAAGAAGGGGTATGCAACACACCCTTGGTAAGGCACTAACTAATCCAAAGGATTTCATCTTGAAGCCTTTTTTGAGATTGATGAATCTTCTTTGGCATATTTACAGTAATCTTACTAACTGTTGTTTTTCATTACAGGAGAAACGCAGCGCAGGCGCGCCGAACAGTGCTTTGCACGGCAAGCGACGAGCACGCGCTAAAGAGCTTTGCGACTGTTCTCCAAAGCCGTTATAGCCCACTGGGCGCGGTAGCGAAGCATGCCCGACGTCAATAGTAATCCCTCAACAATCGACCAATTTTCCACAAACTTGAGTGAATATTTATATCTAAATGTATAGTATTTTCCTCTTCTTCTGTTGTTGTGGGAATGTTGATAGAATAGGGGAACTTAGGAGAAGAAAAAAGTCGTTGATAACTTGTCGGCAGCCTGTTCAAAAAGTCCCCCTTTTCAACAACGGGACACTTTGTCGACAACTTTTGAACATCTTGTGAACAACTTATGAACAGCCTAAATACTCCGGCCACATGCCCCCATTTTTCTCACTGCTCTGGTTGCGAAGTCGCCGATTTCCTCAACCCTCCAATCTGGCGAGATGCGTTGCAATTTTTCTGCAAGCGCTCCATTGAGCCCGACTTCATTTCTCAAGGTTTTAGCCAAACGCGTTTCAAAGCCAAACTGGCAGTCCGTCCGGGTCCCCACATTGGCCTTTTCAAAAGAAATACTCATGAAGTGATCTCCATCCCTCACTGCCAGGTCCACCATCCCTCGATCAACAAAGCTGTCTCTATTCTTAATGAAGAAATCGTCCGCCACAACATCATTCCCTACCAGGAAAATCATACGGGCGCCCTCCGCTACATCCAACTTTTCGCCGATCGCGCCAGCCACCAAATCCAACTCACCCTCATCACTACCCAACCCCTTCCAAGCCCCTTCATTCAAAGCCTACTCAAACACAACCTGTGGCACTCGATCTGGATCAACCACCATCCCGACGCCAACAATTGCATTCTTGGCCCCTCCTGGCAACATCTTTATGGCCCACCCTTTCTTTGGCAAACACTCAATCAGACGCCCATCGCCTTCCATCCGGGAGCCTTTTCGCAAACCCACCTCCCTCTCTTTGAAAAAATGGTCCAAAAGATCCAAACATGGGTTCACCCTTCCGACAGCATCCTCGAACTCTATGCAGGCGTGGGCGCCATCGGCCTCACCCTCCGCCATCCCAGCATCACCCTCGTTGAAAACAACCCCTTTGCCCACCTCTCCTTCCAGCAGAGCCGATCTCCGATTCCCTATCTCTGCATCGACGCCAAAGGGGCCGATCTAACCCCGCACAACCTCATTATTGTCGACCCTCCTCGCAAAGGATTAGATCCTCTTCTCTTGAAAAAACTCACCGACCATCGAGGACGCCTGATCTATGTGAGTTGCGGCTTTGACAGTTTTAAGCGCGATGCGCAGGTCCTTCTTTCTAGCGGGTGGAAAATCAAAGAGGCCCAGGGCTATCTGCTCTTTCCCGGCACAAATCACGTAGAAATTCTCGCTCTATTTGAAAAGAGAGGCTTTTGAGCCACTGGCCAAATAAGACGGCCTCAAGTTTACAGATAGCCTCGATATATTCAACTGAGGATGGAATGCGGCTTAATTCCTCTTCCATCTCCCGCAGGTGTTCCTTTTCTTCGAGAAGAATGGACTGAACCTGTACTTTTGATTGAGACCGTTTTAGCGCCGATTGATAAATGGGATAGAGTTCTCCCGCACGCAATTCAATCGCATAGGTAACGAGAAGATAGGCGAGCTGCTTGATTTGCGCTCTTGTCAAACCGAGCGATTGGAGGTGGCGAGAGGCTTGTAGATTGAGCTTATTCAGATAATGATACCCCGTCCACGCCCCCAAAAGATGGGCCTGTCTATAGTCCTCATACGATTGCCCGATGCGGCTCAGCTGTTTCTTGAGATAAAAAGCATGGCGGAATTCCTCGGCGGCGTGTTTCAACATCTCTTCTTTTACGAGCGTTGGATGCTCGCAAGCTGCAATCATTCTCGCGCCGCAGTTCTCAAGATAAGAGAGGGTATTGACCCAAAGTCCATGCAGATGGGGATTTTTGACAATCGGGTCGAGGATTTCTTTGATTTCGTTTTCATAGGAAATAAAACCGTTTACCATGACCATTCCTCCAAAGTGATGCCGATCGCGGCGTAAATGCGGTGCAGCTCCTCCGTGGTGATGCAGTAGGGAGGAATCAGATAGAGAACATTGCCAAAAGGGCGGACGAGAATTCCCCTCTGAAGAAAAAAGGCTATGAGGCGCTCGCGAAGAGGATTGTAGTAGGAACTGTTACCCAGTTTGTATTCGAGAATCAAAATGGTGCCTAGGCAATCGCACCGCGCCAATTTCGGGTGGCCTCTGTATTTTTGCTGAAAAAATGTGTGCGCCTCATGAATCCTCTCTCTTGCCCGGGTGCATTCTGGCTGCAGGAGAAGATCGAGGCTCGCATTCGCTGCCGCGCACGCCAGCGGATTGGCGGTAAAAGTGTGCCCGTGGAGCAAGGCCGTCGAAAGATCGGGGCCCAAAAAGGATTCGAAAAGAGTCTCTTTGGCGATGGTGGCCCCAAGTGGGAGAAATCCGCCTGAGATCCCCTTCGAAAGGCAGATGATGTCAGGAGCCGTCTCCAGATTGTCGCAAGCAAAAAGGGGACCCGTTCTGCCAAACCCAGTCATCACCTCATCCGCGATCGTGAGGATCCCTTTTTCCTGACATCTTTGGATCATTTTATCCAGAACTTTCCCAGAATGGAGCCGCATCATCCCTCCCCAGCCCTGGATGAGCGGCTCGAAAATAAAAGCTCCCACTGCGCCCGAATGGATGGCCCGCTCAAAGGCCGCCCAAGATTCCTCTTCCTTGCCAAACAGCGGAGGCGGTATGGAATCGATCTCAAAAAGGTAGGGCCAAAAAGGGCGGTTGCAGAACGATTTTCCTCCCGCTGACATCGCTCCAAAAGTATCTCCATGGTATCCCCCTTCGAACGAGAGGAGTTTTTTCCCCTTCGCTTGAAAAGCCATTTTTAGCGCCGTCTCGACAGCCGTCGATCCATTGTCGGAATAAAAAACGCGGCTGTATCCTGCTGGCAAGATCTCCAACAACCTCTCGGCCAAAACGATCGCTTGGGGATGGGTAAACCCAGAAAATAAGACGTGTTCCAATTGATCTGCCTGCGCTTTGATTTCTTTCGCGATGTGGGGATGGCTATGTCCATGCAAATTGACCCACCAAGACGAAATGGCATCCAAATACGCCTCCCCCGTTTCAGAATAAATATAGGCCCCTTTTCCCTTCACAACGGGGATCGGAGGCGATGCCGTTTGCTCTTGCGTAAATGGGTGCCAGATGCACGCCTGGTCTCTTAAAACCCAAGAGCTGCGAGGAGAGAGGGTCTCCATTCCTTTGCGATCGCTTGTACAATCTTCGGTGTCACTTCCTCTTGCCATGCTAACCTCCCTAAACAACGTGTTTTCCCTTTTTTCAAAAGCATCTCTTCTGTTTCCCAATCCCCCTCCCCATTGAAAATCACTCCCAAAAGGGGGAGTTTCCTTCTTCTCATTGATTCGATGGTGAGGGTAAAATGGTTCAAGCTGCCGAGATAATGGCGATGCACCAAGATCCAGCGGGCCTTCCAATGGGCCGCTGCGTCTGCCCAAGTTTCCGTCTCATTCAAGGGCGACAAAAGCCCACCCGTCCCTTCGATGATCAGAGGCTGTGAACAGACTGGAGAGAATAGGCGGCGCGCTTCGATCCGCACTCCCTCTTTTCTCGCCGCTAAGTGGGGAGAACAGGGTGTGCTCAAGACAAAGGACGAAGGAAAACAGCGTAAGGGAGAGGACAAGCGCTCTTGAACCCACGCTGCATCGCCAGGCAGCCCGCATTGCACCGGTTTCCAATAGCTCCCATCTAAAGCCTCTGTCAAGATGGCCGCGACGACCGTCTTTCCCACTTCGGTATCGATTCCAGCGACAATGATTGGATTCATGACAAAACCTCAACTAACTGATCGATCTCTTCCTCACGATTGAAACTATGCAGAACGACCCGCAAACACTCCTTTCCTCGAGGAACAGTGGGGGCGACGATGGCCCGGACGTCAAGCCCCATCGACCTCAGCCTTTGTGAAACAAGCCGGAGTTTTCCCCCGTCAGGGATATACACGGGTCTAATGGGACTTTGCGTATCTTTAAGGCCTGTTTTCTCGCTAAAATACGTTATTAGGCTTTTCAAACGGCGCTGATGAATCTGGGCCTCCCTCTTGAGTTTCTCATATTTTGAGTCGATTGCAGCGAGAGCCACTCTTGGCAGCGCGGTTGTGTAAATCAGGGGCCTTGAAAAATTGAGCAAATAGGCCTTGAGTGTACTGCTTCCGAGGATGCACGCCCCATGAGCGCCCAGCGCTTTGCTGAACGTATGCACGCGAGCAAACACCTCCAACCCCAGTTCTGCGACCAACCCTTCGCCATTCAATCCACAAATTCCCGTCGCATGGGCCTCGTCCACGATCAGATGGGCCCCGTACCTGACACAAAGAGCGCTTATTTCTGCAAGCGGAGCCACATCGCCGCTCATCGAGTAGATCGATTCGACCAGTACAAAAGCGGGCAGAGACACTTTTTTGAGCCGCCTCTCCAGCGAGTCGAGATCATTGTGTCTAAAAGGGAGGCGCTTTGCATCAGACAGTTTGATCCCGTCGATCATGGAGGCGTGAATTTCGAGATCGTACGCAAAAGTCACCCCATCGCTCCCCAAAGCAGAGAGAAGCCCCAAATTCGCAGTGTATCCACTATTGAAAATCAGGCTACTTTCAGCGTGGTGGAATTGCGCAATTCGTTCCTCCAACTCTTCATAAAAAGGATCATTTCCTGTGAGAAGGCGCGATCCAGTTGCCCCCGCATTTCCGCCAATCTCATCGCTCTGTTTGGCAAACCCAAAATAGTCGTTGGAAGTGAGATCAATCAACCCGGAGCTCGATTGCAAAGTCCGGAGCAGCCCCCGCTCTTTTCTTTTTTGAAGACGTGCCCTTAATGAAATGTAAAGCTGCTTTACATTTGGATTTTCGGACTCGGACACGGACTCGGACTCGGACACGGACTCGGACTCGGACTCGGACTCGGACTCGGACACGGGCATGGGAGGGCTGCTTTACAATTGGTTTGGTGTTTGGTGTTGAGCCATGGTTTTGAGGCCGAAAAGCCTCAGCATCTTTTCATCTTCATCGAAATTGGGATTCGGACGGGTCAGCAGCTTATCTCCAGAAAAAATCGAATTCGCCCCCGCCAAAAAGCAGAGAGCCTGCTCTTCTAACGACCGTTCCAGCCTTCCAGCGGAAAGGCGAACCATTGCTTTCGGCATCGTAATCCTCGCCGTTGCGATCATGCGGACCATTTCCCAAATCGGAACGGGGCGTTGTTCTTGCAGCGGAGTTCCCGGCACGGGAATTAAGAGATTGATTGGAACGGACTCGGGGTGGGGATTACGGCGCGCGAGAGTATGGATAAGGCTGATCCGGTCTTCGATGCTCTCCCCCATTCCGATGATCCCACCGCAGCAAACGCTGAGCCCCGCCTTCTCCACCGCGTCTAGCGTCTTCAGCCGGTCTTCGTAGCTACGGGTCGTCGTGATGGAAGAATAGAATTCGGGAGATGTGTCGAGGTTGTGGTTGTAGGCATAAAGGCCTGCCTCTTTGAGCTTCTGCGCCTGCGCCTCTGTGAGCATTCCTAAAGTGCAGCAAACTTCCACACCCATATCGGCAATCTGCCTGATCGCCCTCAACACCAAATCGAATTGCGCGCTGTCCCGCACCGACCGCCAAGCGGCGCCCAAACAGACACGGGTGGCTCCATTTGCAACTTTTTCTTTGGCCAAGGCGAGGATCTCCTGTTCCTGCATCAAAGGAGTTGCCTTTACGCTGGTTTGATAGCGGGCCGACTGGGGGCAATACTTGCAATCTTCGGGACAACCTCCCGTCTTGATCGAAATTAGGGAGCAAACCTGCACTTGATTTGCAACATGATGGACCCGGGTGATCGATCCAGCGCGGTAGATCAGATCTAAAAGCGGGCTATCGTGAATGGCTCGAATCTCTTCCTGGGTCCAATCGGATCTACAATTCATATAAGCCAGGATAAGAGCCCATCTCCCTGGTTTTCAACTCCAAAAAACAGATAAAAACCCAAAAACCGGTTTATAAAAACCAGATACCTGGGCTATGCTTCCGTTAGCACTTTAAAAAAGCGGGCGTTATAAACTAATAACTAGGTTGATATTTATGTTAGAAGGTCTCTGTGGAAACAAAAATGTGCAAAAGATACTCCTCTTTCTCTTTGTTAACAGCAAATGTTATGGGGCGCAGCTTCAAAGGCTCCTGCGCACTCCTCTCACGTCTCTTCAAAACGCCCTCGCCCGTCTGGAGAAGGGCGATGTGATCATCAGTTATTGCGAGGGGAAGACAAAGATCTACCAGCTCAATCCCGCCTATCCCATTCTCTCCGAGCTAGAGCAGCTTTTAAAAAAGACCTACACTTTGCTTCCGCCCCAAGAAAAAAAGCTCTACTCACTTGTTCAGCAGGATGCTTTGGAGAAGCGAATACAAGACCCTCAGCTCTTAGGATTTTGGGAGCGATTGAAGCTCGTTAGGGAGATGACTTTGCATACTGGGTGGAATGGAGACGGCAAAGGGAACGTTCTCGTTGCGTTCGACAGCGACGCTATCCTGACCTTTCATGAGAGGGGTTCGTGGCAAAGTCAGAATATGACCTTTAGCAATACTTTTCGGTGGACGATCGACCGCAGTGCGGGGATGATCTCGCTGGAGCACCTCCGTCTCGGACCCAATAATCCGGTCTTTCTCTTCCATCTGGTCCCCACTGGCAATCAAAGCCTTGCCTCCATCGATTCCCACCTGTGCGAAGAGGACGTCTATCTCGCCCAAGTTTCTTGGGACCGGCATCACATACGCCTTTCCTGGAGGGTGATCGGCCCTAAAAAGAATGAGGAAATGGAGTATTATTATACCTAAAGATATCATGCGATTTGATGAACGAATTGCGCTCCATTCTGCCTCCATCGATCAATCAAATATGTTATCTCAACTATGCGGCCACCACTTTTCTGACCAACCCGGCCGTTGAAGCCTTTCACCAGTGCGTAGAGCTCCTAAAAGAGCCTTTTCCCTTCCAACGAAACAAATTGAATAGTGAGCGTAGATATTCTCGGTGTTGTGAGAGAAGGGCATCTACTTCGTCAATCGGTCTCGTGTATTTTAAAATGGCAATTAGCATATGGATCCTAGATTGTAAGTACAATTTTCCCGCAATGCTGGCTCGACTCCATGAGTCGATGCGCCTAGGTCTCTCATTCACAAATAAAACATCGGGGGCTTTTTAAAATCAAAAATCGCATTTCAATAACGTAGCAAAGTGATCGCTTATTTCCAGAGAGAAAATTTTCGGGTCAACTCCGACACCTTTTCCCAATCGCCCAATAAAACGATGCCATAGTAGATCAGGTCTGCTTCCTTTGTCTCTTTGGTGCGCTCGATCTGCTCTAGGTAGGTTCCTCCCGTCATGGTAGCGAGGAAATCTACGCACCGAATGCCAGCCGCAAACGCCGCTAACTTGAGCGTTTTGATTTTGTTGGAATTGGCCTTCAAAATCATTAAGGGCATTTCTGAGATGTTGGGGTGGATGCCCCCATCAGCATCGATGTATTGGGTCAGGCGCAAAGGTTCTTTCCCCACTTCGGCCCCAAAGCCGATGCACATATGGGCCAGCGCATTCATGATGACGCCCGGTTCTATTTTTTCATTCAGAACGGCTACTAATTTATTTGGGAACATAGTTTCTTCCTAAAGTTCAAATCGGTTAAAGCTGTTCTTCCAGTTGCGCTCAACGGCCTCCATTGCAAGAGGCAGATCCTTTTGCGTGAGCGCTTCGATGATCTGTTTGTGCTCATCGTAGGAGAGCAGAGCATTTTTAATTTTGTCAAAGTAATAGAGGTCTAACCGTTTTAGTTTTGTCTTGAGCTCAGAGATGATTTTTTCAATTTCGTGATTCTGAGATAGCTTTATATAAACGGAATGAAAATCATGGTCGGCTGCCAATGCGGCAAAACGGTCTTTGGCCTTCATTTTTTGGCGAAAGCGTTCGTTTGCTTCGATCATCTGCTGAAGATGTTCCTCTGTGATCGATCCGAAGGCTTGGCTCAATGCCAGGCGCTCTAATGTCCAAACGATGGAATAGAGCTGGAACGCATTGTGAAAATCGATAGCGCTTACAAGCGTTGAGCAATTGGGCTTGGTTTTGACCAACCCCTCATCCTCAAGGCGCAACAAGGCTTCTCTGATAGGCGTGCGGCTCACTCCCAATTGCCCCGCCAACTCTTTGTCTCGTAATTGGGCCCCTGGGGCAAAAGTGCCATCTAAGATCCAGTCGCGCAGCTTCACGTAGGCTTCTTCCCGGACAAAGGTTCGTTCGATTTTGCTCCCCATTATGGGCCTCCTGAAATTAAGTGATATGTAGTATATCACGCCTGGTCAGTTTCAGAAAAGATGTAAAGATTATTTGGATTTGAGGCCCCTTGCGTTTAAAAGTGTAACCCGGGCAATATAGTTGCTATATACAACTATCTAGGGCGTGTCATGGAAGAACAGGAGAAAGAAAAGGTCAATCTCTTACGGCACAATGCCCGGAATGTCGTTCGAGAACTGGGGCTTTTGAACGATGCCTACTTTGAGATTGGGGTTACCCTGGCCGAGCGGCACCTGCTTATCGAGCTTGCCACCCACTCTAGCCTCACCATGGGAGAAGTGGCAGAGCGTTTGCTGCTGGACAAGTCCACTGCAAGCAGACTCATCGCCAGAGCCACGAAAAAGGGCTACATCCAAACATCTTTGGATGCAAAGGATAAGAGGAAGCGGTTTTTGCATCTGACGGAACTGGGGCGAAAAACCTTAGAGGCGTTTGAGGCGATTGCGTTTCGTCAAACTGCGGGGGCCCTTGCTACTCTATCGCCAGAAGAGGCCGAATGTGTTCATCGAGGAATTTTTCTCTATGGTAACGGACTTAAAACTGTGCGACTGCAAAATCGGACGGCCTGTTCCGGTGATGCAAATAAAACCGATGCTGTGTGTTATCGAAAACTAGATTCATAGGAGTTACGTATGACAGAAGAAAAAGAAATTGTTTCAAAAGAGGAGACTTTTGACAAACTGGAGATTCGGATAGGCCGAGTCATTAGCGTTGAAGAGGAGCCAAGCTCTCCCAAGAAGTCGTATAAGATGAAGATTGATTTTGGCAAATTTGGGATTAAAACCAGTGTGGGCCGGTTTACCCTGCATGCACCTGAGGAGATCAAAGGCAAACTTGTGCTCGGAGTATTAAATTTCCCTCCCCGGGAGATTGGGGCCACTCTTTCAGAGGTCTTGACGCTAGGGGTCCAGTATCCAAAGGCCGACAGTGGGGAGGCTACTTTTATTACGCCGGCAACGGAAGCAAAAATCGGCGGAAAGTTGTTTTAAACAATTAACCGGTATAGAGAACACTTATGCAATTTTTAGTGGCTCACATAACAGCCCCCTACGTCTATCACGTACACGAAGAACGTCCCATGCTGATCGCCATCGGTGGGGGACCTGCCAGCGGCAAGACAACGTGGCGATGTAAGCTGCAGGGCGAGACTCAAAACTATTTCCTCCATGACATGGACGAGGTGCTCGTCCAGCTTTCTGGCTACCAGGAGGATTTGACGATTTTGGGAGGCAGGGGCGCGTTTGAAAAGTGGTGGCCAACCGCAAGGACTCTTGCCGAAGAGCAGGTGCGAGCGGCCATTGACGCCCACACTCCCATTCTCTATGATCGCACCTGTGGAGCTGAGAGCAGTTATCGCGATCTTCTGCGGGCTAAAGAAGAGGGATACTTCATCCGTTTGATCGGTCTAACGGTAGATCGATCGGTCGCCTCGGCTCGCGTCAACGCCCGGGCAATGGCAACGAAGCGCGTGGTGACAGAAGAGATCATCGATGAGTACAGAGCTCGGTTCAGTGCCCTTTGGCCAAAATATCTCGCCTTTGCGGACGAAGCATTTCTGTATGACACCACATACGACCCGCCCCTACTGATCTACTCCTCAAAGGAAGGGGTTATCGACCCCGTTTTGTATGAGAAGTTTTTGCAAGAGGGGGCCAAAATTCGATAGTATTTGCGAAAACATGATGATTCTTCACCATCAGCGAAGAAGTCGTTTAATGCATCGAAGAGTTCTTGTTCTTTTTCGACATAGGGGAAGTGGCCGCAATCTTCAATGACAACCAATTTTGAGTCCCGAATATTTGTATGCAGAGTTTCTGCTGTTGATAGAGGAATTGTGTCTTTATCTCCATGAACGATCAAAGTTTTGCAGGATAATTTTTTTAGTTCCTCTCGCAAATCAAATGGGCTTGCAAATAGCGTTTGCCTTAAAATTTCAGACGTTTTGATAAAATTGATATTGGCTTGAGGAGAGGCCAGAAAATTCAATTCATCGGCTTTTTCTGGGATGGCGCAATAGGTTCGAAACAGGGTCTTCAAATAGTGGGCCACGGTGCCTGGATCGCCTGCGGCAAATTCTTCAGAAGCTTGAAGTCGTTCTATTTCCTCCATAAAAGGGGCCATTCGGCGGTAGTATTCTTCAACCAAGAGGGCCCACCCTTCCGAAGAAGAAGGTGCTGAGTTTAGCAAGATCAGTTTATCAATGGCTTCAGGATGAGAAATGGCATAGTGCATAGCCAAAAATCCGCCGAAGGAGTGTCCAAGAATAGATACTTTTTCCAAGCCGAAGTGTTGCCGGATGGCCTCCAGATCGTTCAAAAAAACACTCAGATTAATATATGTCGAATCTATTTCCCCCTCGGATCTGCCGCTGCCTCGCTGGTCGTAGAAAATCACGAAATGATTCTCTGCCAATTTGCTCAAGTAGGGCTGCAAATAATCCTGCGATAACCCCGGGCCGCCATGCAGAACGATGAGAGGCGTTCCTTCCCCCATGCTGCGGCAAAAAAGCCTTGCATGGTCAACTTCAACAAAAAAACTCTTGGTATCAGAGGGAAGTGGAGCTTTCGGCGAAGCGGCTGAGAGAGTAATGACAAATAGAAAAAGGAATAGTTGTTTTTTCATGTTTTTGTCCTATCTCAATTTGTCTAATTTAGTCTTCCAAAATCTTATGCAAGCATCTCTTTTATCTTGATTTAAGTCAAAAAATCGTCTTAAATTGAGCAGCTACGGCAAAACGATCTTCATAAACGGAGACTTCTAATCTTTTGCAATGAAGATATTAAAAAAATTCGCTAAGATAAAAAGCATGAAAATTCTTTTTTTCTTAATGGTTGCTGCCTCGTGTTGGGCCATGACAGATGATCATCACCATGAAGACATGATGATGCACGGGATGTATGGTAGCTATCCAATGCAGCGAGATGCAACGGGCACGAGCTGGGCTCCTGCTTCCACACAAATGCCAGGCATTCATAGATCTCCTGATCAATGGCTCCTGATGGTTCATGGGTTTCTTATGGCAATTTATGACGATCAAGGAGGCCCTCTCGGTGAAAACAAATTTTTCAGTGAAAACATGTTCATGTTCACAGCGCAAAAAGATTTCGGAAACGGTACTTTTGCTCTGCGGAATATGATTAGCGTTGAGCCCGCTACCATTGGCTGCAATGGATATCCTCTTCTCTTGCAATCAGGAGAAACCTGCAACGGGATCACTCCGCTTACCAATCGCCAGCATCCCCATGACTTTCTGATGGAATTGGCGGCTGTCTATGCCTATCGTTTTTCAAATGAAAACTCTCTGTTCGCCTATTTTGGCTATCCGGGAGAGCCAGCGCTTGGGCCGCCTGCATATATTCACCGGTTTTCAGGTTTTTTCAATCCTGAAGCCCCTATCACTCACCACTGGCTTGACTCAACTCATATTGTCTTTGGAGTAGCAACTGTTGGATATGTTCACGATTGGGTGAAAATTGACGCATCCATTTTTACCGGAAGAGAGCCAGATCAGCATCGATGGAATTTTGATCCACCCCGATTTGATTCCTATTCTGCTCGACTTTCCATCAATCCAACGGAAAATATCGCCGCTCAAATCAGCTATGGCTTTCTAAAAAGCCCTGAGCAGTTAGAACCAAACGTAAATACTCAGCGAACAACAGCTTCAATCAGCTATAACAAAGCGTGGGCAGCCAGCAATTGGCAAATCACCGCTGCTTGGGGGCTCAATTGCAATAGTCCTGGCCAAAGCTTAAATGGCTGTCTTCTAGAATCAGCCATAGAAATCGACAGTAAACACGTCATTTTTGGCAGAGCTGAATATGTCGCAAAGGATGAGCTGTTCATTCCGCCAAGTCCAAATGCGAATAAGACATTTAATGTAGGGAAATTAGATCTAGGCTACATTTTTGAATTTCCTCTGATCCCCTACACACTTTGGGGGCTTGGTTTTGTAGGAAGCGCCTCTTTTATTCCAAGCGACATTGAACCTGCATACGGAGGAACTCCTCTTTCCTACATGGCATTTCTAAGAATCGAGCTAAAAGACAAGAAGAAATAGATATGACGAAAGAATACACGTGCCCTATGCACCCCCAAATCGTTCAACCTAATCCTGGATCATGTCCTATATGTGGGATGCGGTTAGAATTGAAAACAAAAGGCACGGAGAATGAAGAAGAAGATGATGAACTGAAAGAGATGAGTCGCCGGTTTTGGGTCGGCTTATTCTTTACCATCCCCATTCTTCTTCTTGTCAATTTTAGCCTATTACCCAACCAATCTGGTTCCTGGATTCAATTTGCCTTGGCGATACCCATAGTGCTTTGGAGCGGTTGGCCCTTCTTTGTAAAGGGATGGCAATCTATCATTACCAGGCATTTGAACATGTTCACCTTGATCAGTCTTGGTGTTGGCGCCGCTTTCATATACAGTCTGGTTGCTGTTTTTTGGCCTTCGATGTTTCCCCCATCTTTTCGGAACAAAAACAATCAAGTCGATCTCTATTTTGAAGCAGCCAGCGTCATCACGATCCTCGTTATTCTAGGACAAGTCCTTGAACTGAAAGCCAGAATCAAAACAAGCCAGG
>CAYWKW010000034.1:0-16138 GCA_964458995.1 uncultured bacterium
CAAAGCAAATGATGTCGTTGCAGACAGTATGAGCCAAGCCGAGGCGAACGTTTTAAAAGACGTCATAATCATCCTCTTATTTAATAGCTCAATGCGGCTCCGATATGCAACATGCCTAGCTTGTTATCGTCAAATTTGACTTTATGCAATTTGAATCCATAATCACAGCGAAAGTTGAAATAGGGATGGATGTTATAGCGTACTCCAGGCCCCACCCCCCATAAAATAGCAGTTTTTTCCAGCCCGTCAAAAGGGTAATAATTATAACCCCACCCGTAATCCACAAAGGCTAAAAGCGTCAACTGGTCCTCTCTTTTTTTCAAAAGGGTAAAATGGTCGGAACGCAACTCAAAATTGGCGATCACCCCGTTGTCGCTGATAAAAACGCTCTCCTCATATCCTCGAACGGAATTATAGCCCCCTAATTTAAACTGTTCGCTCGGAACAAGGGCCCCTGTTGCCCCCTGCGCCCGCACAAGGGCAGCCACAGACATACGGTTCGGAAAAATATAGATGTCGCCAACCGCAACGGTGCCATAAAAATAATGGGGCTTCGCATGAGCGCGGAGACTGCCATAGTCTTGGGTGCTTTGATGAGAAAGCCATTCAACAGGAGAACCGTACAATTCAACTTGAAATGTGGCCTGGTGAGGACAGGAATTATATTCCATGAAATATCCGAGCATTTCTTGCGTTACATTGACAATCGTATTGAAAACCCCTGTAGGATTTAACTCCGCGACAAAAAAGAGAGCGTTCGTCACGTATTTGTAATCAAAACCAAAATAAAATTGGTGCTGAAAGTTTGTGTAATAAGGCTTGAAAGGAATTTTATAGCGAAAAGAGGCTTGCGCTTCTTTGCCTTGAGTCTTAAAACCAGAGAGGGTTGTCTCAAGTTTGGCATAGCCTCCGTAAAGCATGAAAATGTGCCCCCATGGTAAATAGGAGACATAATTGCCTAGATGGTTATGAAACTTGTCGTATCTCATATTGCTTGTGAACTGGTAGGTCAAAAGATCGTCGACAAGAAAAGCATTCCCCCACGTAGCTCCGCCAAAGAATCGGCTTTTTCCCGTCGATTCAACTCCCGTGTTATCCCCACCGCTGTAGAGCCTTAAAGGGAAACGGTCTTTTGTAACAATCTCAACATCTGTTTTCCCTTTTTGCTTACTCGGCGCCAAAATGACGCTCGTATAATGAAAGGGGTTCTGATTGAGCCATCCGATGCGATTCAATAAGCCACACGCATCGAGACATTCGCCAGATGTTAGGCCAACTCTTTTCGCCACCCTCTCTTCGCTAAGCCAGCGATTCCCTAGATAAACTACTTTGCCCGTTTTTGGCGTCTTTACCTGACAAACAACGAACCCATCGGTGATATCCTGCTCAGGAATTTCAACATGGACCGCGTGCTGTCCAGATTCGCGATAGTGGGCAAGAATTTCATCTCTGATTGTCAAAAGAACGGATTGGGTGATTTCCTGATCTTGCAGAAGAGTCGCCAATCTCATCTTGAGGAATTCAGAAGAACTGAGAAAAGGGACTTGAGCATCGATGTAAATGCCATCGCTCTCGGCTGAGAAGATTGAATCCCGGGAGAACTCATTCGCAACAATGGCCATCCCTTTTAATCGAGCTGACTGAGCAGGTATAACGATGGCCTCTTCTAAATGCTCGACAGCTTTTAAGTTTAGTGCTGCGAGCAGACATAATGTGGCTACTCTCATAACATCCATTTTTAAAAGGGACTCCAAATATTTTCGCCAACTCCTCGACAAAGGAACTAGACGAACAGACGCTCTGAACTTGTATCAGCTAGGTTGTATTCGGTGCAACAAATTTTTATTCAGAGCGGCAAAGAAGAATAGGCTAAAAATTCTCCGATGATTATAAGGAAAATATGACTAAAGCCTTTTTGTTTGATTCTTCGAATGCCATTTTTAATGGACTTAATTCCAAACAATTAGAAAGCCTCGCTTCCGTCAGCAAAGAGGTCCGGCTCAATGAAGGCGACTGCCTCATGGATGAAGGAGATATTGCCGGGGAAATGTACTTTATTTTAGAGGGTACTTTAGAGGTCGTTAAACACGATCCGGTAAATCAGCAGAAATATGTCATCAATTCACTGCACGCGGGTGATACGGTAGGTGAGGTCGCCCTAATCGACCGGGGCCGCCGCTCGGCCATGGTTCGAGCCTCCACGCCCGTTGTTTTGAGAAGTTTGGAGTTTGATGAGCTCGACAGGCTGTCTAAAGAGGATCCCAAATTCCAATCGATCTATCTCAATATCTCAAGAAATATCATTAGTAAGCTGAGGAAAACTACCGATATCGCCGCAGAGGTGCTGAAACAGATCGATGACGAACAACAAACCCGTGTTTACATGGGGCAATTTCTCGTTTATATCATTGTCGTTCTGTCGCTAATCATCTACAGCTTAACGCCTTTAAATTACCTGATCAATCATGCGGCCAATTCAACCAACGTCACCATCCCAGTCATCGTTTGCCTTACCGTCTTTGTCTTCTTAATGATGCGCTCTTCCACATTGCCCCTCGAAATATTCGGTTTGACAACCAAGAAATGGAAGCGGTCTCTTCTCGAAGGAATCCTATTCTCTATTCCCTTTCTTCTTCTCGTTACGGGGTTTAAATATCTTCTGATTCAATTTATTCCCTTTTATCACGATCGGCAACTATTTGAACCTTTTGCTTTGATTAAAGATCCAGCAGATCAGACGCTCCAGTTTTGGATTATCATCAATGCGCTCTACTGGTTCTTTATTCCGGCTCAAGAATTGATGGCTCGCGGCGCTCTTCAGGGGCTGCTCGAGCGGTTTTTGACAGGAGAGAGGAAGGTTCTCATGGCGATTCTCGTATCGAACTTGATATTCTCAACGGCCCATGTCTACATGTCGGAGTGGATTGCGCTCATTGCCTTTACGGGCGGCCTCTTTCTCGGCTGGCTCTATTCGCGCACCCACAACCTCATCGGCGTCATCATCTCCCACGGTATCATCGGCACCTACACTCTCGGCATCGTCGGCCTTTAAACCCAAAACCCAGGTTTTAATCATATTTGTTTAGTTGGGCGGGGTCGAATTTGAGGATGCGGCCGTCGTATTCAACGGTGCGGTAGACCCACACTTCGTCATTCTCTCGCATCAGGCGGTCGCATCCCATGATAAATCCTTTGAGAAATCCGTAGTTGTGCATGGCTTGGTGCATATATTGCGAAGAGGAGGGGCGGTAAGCACTGCGGGGGCCATCGACAGGGGAGATGACTTTTTGATGGAACTCGATCACCGCATCGGCGACGCGGGTTGCAATGGAGACTTTTTCTTGAGGCGAGGGGGTGGGGGGCTTTTTTAAATCGGAATCGTTGCCCCAGGGATCAAAATATCCGGGGAAAGCGAAGAGAGAGCAGCTTATAAGGACGTTAAAAAGCATGGTCGAGCATCAGAACTGGAAAAAGTTTATGTTCGTTTAAGAGGCCGGAGGCGTTTCTTTCATAGAGCCGTTCGTTGTAGTATTTGGCCTCTTCGCCGGCTCCATAGATGCCGCCAAAATACCATCCCGCTTCAAATCCCGTTGTAATGATGCCTGCGGCCACATGTTTGTGGATAAAAAACTGGGTGGCGGCGGCAATGAAAAGGCCATTGAGGAGAAAGGCAGTGAAGGCCGATTTGCGCTGGCCGATATAGAGATAGCCAGCTCCGGGAAGCAGAGCATTGAGCGCCTGAGCCGTTGCGACCGACTTTTTTTGAGCGCAATAGCAATCGATCAGGTTGTCGAGATAGGAGGGGTGTTGAAAGCCGTCGGCAAAATCATTGATTGTGACGAGGTCGCCTTCCCGAATGGCGAGAGAGACTTTCAGCTCTTCGCTCGTTTCAGGAAACGACTTATCCATCAACTCAACGATCCGGTCCTGTTTTTCCTGGTTGTCCAGTTCTCGATACGATTCATAGAGGACCAGTAACAGATCGTGATAGGCGGGAAAGGTCTTATCGACGTGAGCCAAGTCGCTCTTTTCGAACGCCTCGATGGCCTCATCGTACCGTTTGCCGAGGAAGAAGCAGAGGACAATATCGTATTGAACTTCCAGTTTGCGCTGTTCATTGTCTGGCAGAAGGATCAGCGCCCGTTTGAAGGTGGAGACGGCCCGATAGAGGTCCAATTCATCGGCGAAGGCGCGGCCAATCACATACTCCTTGCCCCAATCAGCGGCTCGCTCTTCAGGTGAAAGGAGAGGGAAGGCGCCCGACAATCTTTGGAAGTGTTGGTCTTGCAGCTGATAGCACACACGCGGGTCGATCTGATCCGGCACCCGATAACACGAAGTGAGGAGGGATAAAAGTAACAGGATGAACAAGATGGGAAAGATGGTTTTTTCTTTGAGTTTTTGGGTTTGCTTACTCATCGTCGGCGGTTTTTATGAGTTCCATTCCTTCGTCGAAACGCTGCTCAAGGTAGGGGCTTCCTGCCTGGTCGCGGAAAAATTCCTCTTCTTGAGCGGTGATCCTGCGCAAATCTTCTGCAGAATTGATAATGCGGGGCCGTATGAATATCACTATGTTGTCGTGCGTGACGTTGTCGCTGTTTTGGGTGAAAAAGGCCCCCACGATGGGAAGACCGCCCAAACACGGTATGGCATTTTTTATCTTAACGTCGGAATTGTTCACCATGCCGCTCAATATCAGAAAACTATTGTCGGGCACGTGAACCGTGGTGGACATGGTCGTCTTTTTCGTCGTAATCCCTTGCGCAGAGGAGGCCGCAAAGTTGATGGCGCCGGTAGGAGCTCCAATGACGGAAGAGCTGTCGAGGCTGATGTCGAGAGTGACAATGTCCGAATTCCCAAGGACGGGGGTGACGGTTAAATTGAACCCAATGTCGCGGTATTCAAGGTTAGAGGTGTTGACGACGTTGGAACCGTTATTTTGAACAAAGGAGCCGACAAAGGGGATGTTAGACCCGTCAAAGAGCGATGAGGTGCGTCCATCTTGCGCAATGAGTTTGGGGGTCATGATGATGTTGGTGTCGCTATCGGTTTGAAGCGCGTTGAGGATCGATCCCAAAGTTAAGTAGGTTCCCCCTTTGAATCGAATCACTTCACCAATGATGCCAAGGTCAAAACCTGAGCTGACGGGAATCTTTGTCGGAGAGGGAGCAACGGGAGGAACAAGTCCTTGCAAATTGGTCAAGAATGCGTCAGGCCCGCCGCCTTGAGAAATCGGTTGGGAATTGTAGGTGGCGGCTCCAAATTTATCGCGGTACTTGTAATTGCCGCCCCACTCCAGTCCTAGGGTCAAAACATTGGCTAAAGTGGTCTCCATCACAAGCATCTCTATGAATACTTGCTTTAAAGGAATATCGAGATTTTTAATCAATTCGCGAAGGCGTGTTAGGGTCTCTTGATCGCCAGAAGAGAGGAGCGAGTTGGTCACTTCAAGCCACTGGATCGAGTTGATCGAATTGAGAAGATTTTGATTGACGGGTGCATTGGAAATGATCAAATCCTTGGCGATTTGTTTCAATGCGCCTTGAATTTCATCTCCTTTGTGGAACTGCAGCTTGTAGACCAAGAAACTCGTATTGTCGATCGCCTGAATGGTAGGCTCTCCCGCGGTGCTGAGGTCTGGCCCTTGGGGAAGATTCGAAGGAGTATCAAATTGCTTTAAGAGCTCTTTGACTTGATCGAGGGCTTTGGGCGTTCCTGTAAAGACCAGAGTTTGTGTTCTCTCTGTCCAACGCATGGAGTTGATTGCACTGAAGAGCTCTGGGTCGCTGAGGCCGCTGCTCTTTAAGTGGTCGCCAAAGTCTTGAAGTAATTTCTCCAGATCGGGCCCAGCCAAAGATAGAGGCTTATAGACAAAGAAATTGCTAGGACCCGTGGGCGCCGAAATTTCCGGTTTGGGCGCCAAACTCGTCACATCGAATTGTTCGACGAGACCTTGCACCTTGTTAAGAGCCTCCTCGGTACCGCTGAAGAAGAGAGAATTCGTCTCTTTGACATATTTGATCGTATTGAGGGCCGCCAAAAGATCTTTGTCGCTTGTATTGGTTCTTTTCAGCTCCGCCGCCATATTTCTCAAAGAAGCGACTATATTGGGGCCGCTCGCATTTTTTAATTTATAGAGAAGGAACGTGGTTTTACCCACATGCTGAATGGGGGCATGCGTTTTAGGTGGAAGATCGATGTCTTTAATCAGACTTTGGATCTTATCCAATGCATCGGGAGTGCCCGTGAAAACGAGGGAATTGGTCGTGTCTACATATTTAGAGGAATCGATCGCTTTGAGCAGGTTCGGGTCGGCGAGCCCAGCGCTTTTCAAATTGGCGCCCACATCTTTCAGCGATTTTTCGATCTGGCCTGCTGGGAGATTTTGGGGTTTGTACATGTAGAAATTGCTGGAAACAGGTCCCGTGGCCGCCCGCGGATAATCGTACTGAGCAATGAGGGTCTTCACCTCTTCGATGGCTTCAGGATCGCCCGTCAAAAGCAGAGAGTTGGTCTGTTTGACGTAGCGCATTTTCGAAATCACGTCGAGGATTTTGACATCTTTGAGGCCCGACGATTTGAAATTCTTGGACAAATTATCGAGATCTTCTTCGATCACATCGCCAGTTGTATGTTGCACCTTGTAAATGTAGTAGCCTGGCTTAGCAGAGGGCCCGGCTCCAGGCGTATCAAACGAAGTTAAAATGTCCTTTACTTGGGATAAATCGGCATCGCTTCCCGTAAACATGAATGTTTGAGAATCGGGGATCCATTTATAGGACTGGAGCGTTTCGACCAACGAATCTGAGCCCCCTTTTTTGGTTAAGTTTTGAGCTACCTGTTTTAGATAGCTCTCCGTTTTTTCCTGTGAGGCATATTTCGGGTGGTATTGGATAAAGTTTTGCCCTTTTGATGCGATCACATCAAAGTTCGAAATCATCGATTGGATTTTTTGCAAAGAGGCGGGATCGCCGGTGAACATGAGCGAATGGGTTGCTTTGACCCACTTCATTGTTCCAAGCGCGTTGAGCAGTCCAGGATCGGCCAATTTATCTGCTTTTAATTGCGCGGCCACTTCCTTCAGTTCGCTAGAGAGTTGCTCTCCCGATTGATTCACTGGTTTGTAAATCAAAAATTGGGAGGGGGGAGGGATGGCCGTCAATTTTCCCGAAGAGGAATCGATGGTAGACAACAGTTCTTGAATGCGGGAAAAATTTTTTTCTTCGCCGGAAAAAGTGAGCGTGTGCGTCGTCGGGTTGATTTTGACGCTGTGAATCGTATCGATCAGGCTGGGGGTGGCGCCGGAGGTTCCCTTTAAATTGGTTGCCATCTCGAGGATAGCCTTT
Source organism: uncultured bacterium (assembly GCA_964458995.1). Taxonomy (GTDB): domain Bacteria; phylum Chlamydiota; class Chlamydiia; order Chlamydiales; family SM23-39; genus REEB52. The sequence goes on from CAYWKW010000034.1 coordinate 7,347, forward strand.
TGGATCTCTTCTGCGCTTCTGTAGACCGGCTTATATACGAAAAAGGAAGTTTTTTCCCCAAAAGGAGATCCTCCTCCCGTCACATCCAGGGCGGATAAGAATTGTCTGACCTTGTCCAGCGCATCGCTAGTGCCGATGAATAGGATTGAATTTGTCTCTTTGATCCATTTTGCCTGATCGATTGTCTGGACGAGATCGGGATCGGCGGCCGCAGTACTTTGCAGATTTTGAGCGATGTTGGTTAGCCCTTTGAGGACATCTTCTCCCGAGCGGTTCATCACCTTATAAACGAACACAGTTTCCGGTTTCGATTTCTTGGGGGCCAGCTCCATTTTGGGCACTGTATCCAAGCTGGTGAAGACCTCCATCGCCTTTGCGACCAATTCGGGCGTTGAAACGATGAAGACTTCGTTGGCTAAATTTTGCGGCACTAGGATGAAAGGGTTGCCCTGTGCAATCGGATTCATGATCTGGCTGGCCAGCTCGATCAAGAAATCGGGTTTGTTGTGTTGCGCGCTAAAACTTTTAATTTCGAGAGTTGTGTGAGGCGAGTCTAAGTTTTCGATCAAAGCGGCGATTTTATCGACGTTGGCTGTGATATCGGTCAAGATCAGCTGTTTGGTTTCTGCGGAGACTTCGAGCAGCGCTGTCGTGGAGATCATTGGCTGGATGACGGCGGCGATCGATCCAGGATTTGCGTTTCTCAGCCGGAAAATGCGCGTTACGATTGGCGAAGTGCCCTCTTGAGAGGAGCCTGTGACCAGATTGGCGACCTGTTTTACATCTTTTGATTTATGGATTACCAAGTTGTTGTCTTGTTCGAGCAGCATGCAGCCATGTACGCGCAGCACTTGGATTAGGGTGGCCATTACGTTGGCTGGAGTGACCGGTTCATCGGAGACGACAGTCACAGTGAAATTCAAGTCTGCCTCTTCGTAGATGAAGTTGACTTTGCAGATTTTGCTTGCGAACTTGATGTATTCGATGATGGAGACGGTGTTGTAGTTAATTGTGTAGCCCTCTGTCGGTGAGGCGGGAGGCTTGGGAGGGGCGGGGGGAGGAGTTTCTTTATGGGCGGGAGCGGGAGCTGGAGCAGCCGCGACTTCAGCGGGAGCGTCTAGGATTTGAGCAAGGGGATCTGTTATCGCGGTCTCCTCTTGTTGAGAGAAGAGCGACCCGAAAAGAAAGAAGAAAAATAGACTTACGCGCATTGCGAACATCTAGAGTAGTCGACCTCTATTGAATCGTAAAATACCCTGCATATTATTGCAACAATATCCCTACATGTTAGGGGTGCATGAGAGTTTACTCTTTTACAAATAAAAAAGCGAGGGGGGAGGGGTTTTGACAAAGGAGGCGGCGCTTTGCTGGCTTGGACTCTTATTTTCTTTCATCAGCACAGAGATCGAAAAGGAGACACAGAGAGCACAGAGAGGGGGGATTTTTTTCGCCGCCAAAGGCGGCGACATTTTTTCCTTCTCTGTGTCCTCTGTGCCTCGACTTCTATCTCTGTGCTGATAAAAAAAACTGGTGTCCAAGCTAGCAGAACGCTGCCATTTTCTCCCCTCCCTTCAACTAGTGTCCAAGTCTAGAAAATGCGATGAATGCTCAAAACTGCCGAAGCTCTCTTCGTAACCCCTCTTTTTTCCCCAGTCAACTTATGCAAAATCTTGTCCGCTTGGCTTTGCGCCGAATAAAGATAAAACTCGGAAACATCTTCCCCGCTCTTAGTCTCCACTCCCATCGAATGAATGATCAACGTGTCGCCCGAATTCCAATTGTCCACTGTTTCCAACAATGAAACGCCCCCCTCCGCTCCCAAAGCCGGATTCGGAGTGGCCAGCCTCCTCGCCTCCTTGCTCCCCTCCGCCATATGCCAAAGATCCGAATATTGGCAGGATACAAATGAGAGCTGATCCTTGTCCGGATAGAGAAAGAGAAAGCAAAGCCCAAAGTCTTGGTCCATCGGATCCTGACTGAGAGCCTGATTGAGCGAATGGAGCGTTTTAAGAGGATGTTGGTCTTTTTGCAATCCCATGCGCACCATCCCTCTCAAAATGGCCGCCTGCAAAAGAGAGGTTACGCCCGAATCCATCGGTTCCGCTAACACAATACAGTACCGATTCTCGGAGAGATGAAAAAAATCGAGGTAAAGTCCAGTGAGCGACATCCCCTCATGCACGGCTACGCCAATTTCTAATTGCGGCCAACGGGGCGCTTTCTTTTGGATGAGCAGCGAGCGGGTTTGTTGGATCATGTTTAAAATCTCATCCGAAATTTCCTCCTCCTTCTCTTCCTTCTCATCAGAAAGAGTGCGGATATATTGAGAAATGTCGGTGATGAAATCGACGAGGTCGCGATAGCGGTCCTGAGGGTTGGGCTTGAGCGCTTTGTCGATGATCATCCGAAGCGCGCGGGGAAGAAGAGCTAAGTGGATGACTCCATGACTCAGCCTGCCGAGGATCAGTTCATAGGCAATAATGCCCAGGGAATAAATATCAGAGGCAAAGGAGACTTGACTCGGATTCTCTTTTTGCTCGGGACTCATATAAACGGGGGTCCCCATCATCCGCCTTTTTTGCGTGATCCGCTCCTGTTCGACTTCGCTGTGGAGCTGGGCAATGCCAAAATCGATCACTTTGATTTCGCCCGTTTCTGTGATGAGGATATTTTCTGGTTTGAGATCGCGGTGGATCACGCCATGAGTGTGCAGATGGCAAAGGGCGTAGGCCACTTGCAGGATGATTTCGAGTGCTCTCTTATGAGAGAGCGATTTTTGTTGGATGAATTGCCGTAGGCTGATGCCTTGGATGAACTCCATGGCTATGTAGAGCCCCTTTTCCCACTGCCCCTCTCCATAAAGGCGAACGATGTTGGGATGGTTGGTCATGCCGATGATCTGCGCCTCTTTAAGGAAGCGATTGGCGATTTCTTTATTCTTGAGATACTTGGGAAGGAGCACTTTGATAACAAGAGGCTTGGCAGTATCAGGATGGGAGCCGAGATAGAGGATGCTCATGCCTCCTTTACTCAGGAGGCTTTCGATTTTGTAGGGTCCTATTTTTTGGGGGAGGGGAAAGCGGGTCTGCCCTGCGTGGAGATCGGGGAGTGTTGTCTGTTTATGAAAATCATTATCCGATTTCAAGGATCCGAAGCCCTAAATTTTCGCCCAAGTGGACGAGTTCAGCGCGCCCCACTGTTTGCCCATTCACAGTGAGAGAAACTCCTTGCTCCGGACGAACGGGGATCTCCAGCACGTTTCCTGGAGAGAGATGCATGAGTTGATCGAGCGTAATTTTAAGCCGCGCAATCTCCACCGTAACATAAAGAGGCAGCTCCTTAAGCGCGACGACCTCACCTTCGTGAGCCGGAAGTTTTTCTACTCGCTGCGAGGGAGTTTGTCCCTTTTGTTCCATGTTTTCCTCATAGTAAAAAGCGTAATCGACGAGTTCAATTTTGTTTTGTTTGATTTTTACATTAAAAATAGGCGTAGATTGCAGCATCAATAATGCAATGCCCGTTCCTTTATTTGGATCGTAGCTCCCTTCATCTAAAAGGACGAAATCGCCCACTTTGATTTGATCCCAATCATCTTGATGAAGGAGGACAGAGCCTGTTTTAACTCCAACAACAAGTTGGGTTTGGCGTGCAATCTCAGCGGGGATGTATTGGGAGGGCATCTGAGAGTAATGTTGGATCCACGCAGTGCGCAAATCGTCGGGAATGACGAGGCGGCCCCAGCAGCTCTTCGCTTCGAATTGAATCTCAATATCGATGCAAAAAGCTCTATCAACGGAACTCTCTTCTTCACTCAGTTGAAAAGAAAAAGGTTGAAACGGCTCCATTCCTTGAATGCACTCGAGGGCCTCTAAGGTCAAGTAGCGATAAAATCCCTCTTGCAAGATTTCAGAAGAGAGGGCGCGCGCTTTGGAGGCTGGTTTCATCGCCCAAGAAGTGAGCTTCGTCATATCTTCGCGCGACATGATCCAATAAGCGCTCCCCAATGGGGAGATCGAGATGGGAAGCGTCAATAAATTCGTGCCTAAACCTTTTCTGATTTCAGCGCCTTCCCTCATTTTTTGCTCTTTGGAATGGATGGATAATTGGGGAATGCCGAAACGGGCAGCCAAAGTGGATGACAAATGGTGCCAATCAAAAAAAGGCGCATGGCCAAATAGGGGAATGACATTCAACTCTGGCACTTCAGAAACGACCCGTCGCACCCAAGCAAGAGGAGCCATAAATTATTTTCTCCTTTCTCCTAAACCACCGCTGCCAGCTTCACCCTTATCTTCCCCTTTTTCTTTTCGGCGAAAGATAGGCTTTTCATATTCCACATCGAGGCGATTTACCTTGAATGCAAAATTTCCTTGCTGGAAAGCAGCCATCAGACTCGGAATGTTATCTCTGAATGCAGTCACTGCTGCATCGGACCCGGTCAGTCTGATATTAAAAGAATCGGGCGCCGTCGCATATTTTTCAATTGTAATTGTTGAACCAAAGAAACGGGAGTTCGCATAAGAGGGGTTGTTCAACACGATTTCTGTCCGGGTTATTCCGGGAGGAACTGACATCACGTACATCGTTCCCACCATTTGGAAAAAGAGGGAAACTGTGGAAGGGTGCAGATTGCTCATGGCGTGCTGGGCCGCTGCCACGGCGTGATTTTGAATATCTCCGGGAAAAGAGGGGAGAGAGGAGATTTCAATCTCGGCCACTTTCCGGTCTCTCTCTTTATTTTTTCCGCCGCCCCCTTCTTGCTCTCCATGCCTGACGTGCATCGGAACTGCCGCGCTCGATGCAGCGGCCTCTTCAGCTCTCTCTTTCGCCCTTTTTCTTTCCGTTCTGATCTCGTCGCGTCCAGGCCCCTGATACCGCTTTTCTTCCAGATATTTGCCGCGAGGAGCCGTTTTAGCAGCCTCTTCGAAAAGAGAGGGGGGTTTTTTCCTTCCTTCAACGGGAGCGGCCGTTTCCTTCCCTTTTTCCAGATGGGGAGATTTTTCCCCTTTTTCCAGTTTTCCTTTGGGGGCAATAGCTGGTTTGCCAGGCGGGCCAAATGGGGAGGCTTTCTTTTCGTGCTGTTCCTCTTCCCATTTGGTTTTTGCAGCAGCTGCGCCCGTTTTTTTCTCTTCTCCTGTTGCGCCCTCTTTTTTCCCCTTCTGCTGCTTGGGCTCTCCTGTTCTCATCGAGGAGTTAGGCGTCTCTTGAAAGTGATTTCGATTTATAGGCGGATCTGGCGGAAAATCGACATCCTCCCAAAAGTCATCCGATTGGGGCAATGCGCCTGCAGTCGCTTCGTCCTTTTCTTCCTCTCCATCACCCGCTCCTGCCGATACATCGGGAGGGGGGGAATAGGAGGGGCTGGGAACGATGGTGTCTTCCACGTTGCCCATCTCTTTTTTCGATTGATAATCGGTGTAAGAGCGCTCCGACTGAGGCTGAGAATAGAGATCAAAAGGGGTGGGGCGCTTTTCTTCTGCAGATTCGGTGTCGGCGGTAGTGTCGTCTTCGTGGTAAGCGGCTCTCCATTTTTTCTGTTTTCGGGTCTGTTCATCGGCGTCGATTTCGCGCACCTTTTCGACTTTGCCTTTGCTCGACAATTCCTCTCTGGCTGCTTTTGTTTCTGGGGATTCTTTGCGAGGGGGGATTCGGGAGGGAGGTTCCGTACTGCTCATTTTTCGTTCTCTTTTTTTCTAGATTCAGCTTCTTTCTTTCTCAAGGTATGGGTAGCGGAGCCTTGCTCATCGTGTTCCACGGCCTCTTTTTGTTCGGTCCAATAGCGCACTTCTTTTTCCCATTCCTGTTTGTGCATCTCTAGTTTCTCTAGATCCTTCTTTCTTTGGAAGAGTTCATCTGTGGCGATATCCACCTGCTTTTGGGCCAAGTCGACCTGCTTTTGCTGATCGGCCACCTTTTTTTGCTTCTCGGCCAGCCTCTCCTCGACGATCTTGAGGTAGGCCTTCATTTGCTGAATTTTATCGGTGGTGGTCCCCTCATCCAGGGAGGCCCTCAGCTGGGCTAGCTTGGCCAGCCTATGCTTTAGGACCTGATCCCTCTCCTGGGTCAGGTCATAGAGCTTTTCGTAGGCTTTTTCAAGAATTTCCTTTTTCTGCTCTAGGGTCTTAACCGCCTGGTCAAAACGATTTTTTTTAATGACCATGAGCTGTTCGAGGGGATAGCTTAAGGGTTTATTCATATGCACCTAAAAATAACTTTACTAGACCTACCCCATTGATGGCAAACAGGAAACCACCTGTTAAATAAACATTTTAATTCACATTTGACAATTATTCATTTTACTATTTATTAATTGTGTTTTTTACTATAATTAACTGGTATTTTTAATATACAGTTTAATAAACATGGAGAAAATATTATGTCTATAAAGCTTGATACAGTTGCGGAATATATCCACAATGTGGGTGCGGGGGTAGTTGCTCCTGATGTCAAAATGCACAGAGACTGCGACAATTTTTTAACAAAGGCGATCACAGATACTGCAATTCGAAATTTTAAAAATGATCAGAAAATTACTGAAGGTATCGTTACTAAGTACACTTTTTCTGCTGTCGTGATCAGCGTGGGCATTCTGATCGCTGCTGGAGTATTTTCAGGTGGACTCGGTTTAGGGATAGTCATCGGAATATTGGGCGCGGCCTTGTTGGCTAGAGCATTCTTCAGCGATGGTAATCTGATATCCCTTGATTCACCTAATTCAGCTAGAAGGGAATATGAAATCCCTAGTCATGCCGGTACGTCTGAGCTTTGGCAGAATTTGAATAAATTGAGACGTATTGTTGGAGAGACGGGTATAGGACTTGCAGCCGGCGCTGCGATTCAATCTGCCTCGGCACCTAGACCGGGTGAACGAGTTGTAATCTAATCGATCTTATTCTGAGAGGCCGTTCTTCGGAACGGTCTTTTTTTTGTTAATAAATTAAAATATTTACTTGGATAGGTTCAAAGCGGCACAAAGTCAAGAAAGTGGGATGATTGAGTTACAAAAGCGAAACATTCATTTCTCCATTTTTTTATATATGACCCCCTCCTACTGACACAAATTTGTGTCAGTTCGATATTGACACAAATTTGTGTCATAAATAGAATCGGAATAAAAGGGGGTATATGGAATTTTCTTGTTGTAAGTGCGGGAAGCCCACTGATGGCGAAGCTCCTTGGTACGGGCTTCATAAAAATTGTTTTGTTAAGTGGTTTGGGCTTAAGGAGCCTACCACGTTTTTAGACTTAGCGGCCAGGTCACAGTCTCAAGCGCCTCAAGAGCCTCCTGGGGCAAACATGAGTTTTTTCCACGGCGCATATCGCAAATATTCAGCCCGATTGAATGGCTCAGGCTTCATCTTAAAAGTGCAGCAAAAAGAGTATCCGGAGCTTCCCGTTACAGAATTCCTGTGCAATCAAATTTATGAAAGTCTAAAGGTTGAAATCCCGGGATACTATTTGATTCGTTTTCCTGATGAGCAATTTTGTTTTGTGACCAAGAATTTCATGTCTGAATTAATCGCCTCCGATTTAGTGCATATTTATCATTATGTCAAAGGTTCAATGTCTCACGACTGCGAAAGTCTGGTAGGGATCATCGGTAGTCTTACGGGCAGAAGAATCGAACAAGAACGATTTGCTTACCTCACCCTGGCTGACAGTTTGATAGGGAATCATGATCGTCATGGGCGCAATTTGGGATTTATTCAATCTCCAAATGGGATGATTCTGGCGCCATTTTACGACAATCCTTCTGCACTGGCAATAGAAGATCACTCCATGCTGGGGGCAGATCTACAACCTAGGGGATCTGTCTTTACAAAGGAGACAGACAAACCAACCATAAAAGATTATGTCTCAGAATGGAAACGGTTAGGATTCCAAAACGTCGTTGCCGAGTTTAGGGAAAACCATTCTTTGGAAAAAATGCTTCAATTAATTCGGGATAGCTATCTGAGCGAAAAAAGAAAAAATGCATTCGCAAGACTAATCACACAACGAAGCAAAGAGCTGAACCTATGCGTAAATTAAAAATCATCGGTGTATCCGTCTTCTTGGAGAAAAGAAAAACCAGACTTCGTGTCGGAATTTTGAAGAAAATAAAGGGCCGATTTAGTTTTGCCTATGATGATCGATATTTCAAGGCAAAACATGTGATCCCTCTTGGACCTGAATTTCCTTTAACGCAAAAAGAGTTCTCTTCGAATCGGTTGTTTCCTTCCCTTGAAGATCGAATTCCTTCCCGTCAAAATCCCGCTTATCCTGAATACTGTCAGGCAATGGGAATCGCTCCTGAGGAGAAGGACCCGATCATTCTCCTCTGCACGATCGGAAGAAAGGGGCCCTCTTCATTTGTTTTCTATCCTCTCTTTGAGCGGAAAGTAACGCCAGAAGAGGTGATCGCCTTTAGAAAGTCGCTTGGATTGAGTACCCGTGAATTTGCCTCCGTTTTTGAATTTTCCCAAACTTCGTTGAATGCTTTTGAAAAAAAGCGCCGATCTGGGAGAGAAATCGTGGGACGCTTAGAGATTTTATTGAATTTCCGTGACGTTGCTTTACATTTATTGCTGATGAATGGCGGGAACTTAAGTTACGAAAAACTATCTAAATCCATTTCTTCTCTTAAGCAAACAAAGCTTTGAGTTGGCGCATGGTCTCTTCGATGGTGCATTTCTCTTCGACTTGCTGCTTGAGGAAGCGGTTCACTTTGTCGATGAATTTGAGAGCAAAGTCGGCGTTCTTGTCTGAGCCGGGCTTATACTCTCCAATGCGAATGAGGAGCTCGTTCTTCT
>CAYWKW010000035.1:0-16115 GCA_964458995.1 uncultured bacterium
AAGCACTCCCTATCGCGTCTACGACTCCGCGACCTAGAGGTCTGCTCCGTCGTTATTGACGACGCGATTTCTCATTGCTATAAACAGTCAAGGGCTACACTCGGTTTCCCACTTCGTGGGCCCCTTCCGAGTGCAGAGAAGCCTCGCAACTCGCACCCCAAAGAACGAAACGTTCTTTGGGGGCCCCGCTCGCGTTGCTCGGCAAAGCCGTCGGGAGAAGCCCCCGCGGCCCCCAAAAGCGTTGCCGTTGCGAAGCGGGGGATGGGGGTAAAGGGGGAAGGGCTTCCCTTCCCCCAATTCTGAATTGCGATTGGGGTCCCCACGAAGTGGGGAATCGCAATTCAGCCATTGACCGATTATGGCAAAGAGCAATCGCGGCGCACCGGGGTCCCCAAATAACGCTTCGTTATTTAGGGGTGGAGGACCGAAGGACAGTGCTTTGCACGACGAGGGACGAGCACGCGATAGGGACGAAGTCCCGGTGATCGAAGCCAGAATTCGGTCACCAGGGGCAGCGGGGGAGTGGAGCAGCTTGTCTGCGTAACTCGCCCGACTGTCTATATTTCTAATTCTTATCTTATCAAAAGAATTGCGAAGACAAACGCAAAGAGTGCGAATGATTCGACAATGCCCAGTGCCGCAAAGGTCATCCCGAAAAGAGAGGGCTGCTTGGCGACAGCTTGAATGGCGGTAACGCAGCAGCGGCCCTGAAAGATCGATGAGGCCATGATGGCGATGCCAACAAAAAAGCCGATGCCTAAGGCGGAGAGCGGAGGCAGTGTGCCCGCTTGGATGGCCCCCTTCATCATAATCATGAGAATAAATCCGTAAATCGACTGAGAAGCAGGTACGGCAGAAAGGGTAATGAATTTACCATGCCCTTCATCGGTCCGTGTCATTATTCCATGCGAAGCCATGCCCGCAATCCCACAGCCAATCGAGCTGCCAAGACATCCCAGACCCATCACAATAGCGGGCCCAACCATATCAAAATCCATAAAGAAAACTCCTATTTAATCTTTCGTATCCGAAGGGGGTTAAAGAGTTTACCGCCGCCTTCAAAACAATAATGGTACCATTCCAAAAAGTTGAGACGTAATCCGTGAATCGCTCCCGACATAATCGTTAGGTTGAGGTTGATAAAATGTCCAACGAGAGTGATAAAAATAATGCCAAAAAATCCTAGCTGGGCCCCCCCGTCATTAAAAATCCCTGCCATAACCATGCCAGCAAGAGCGAGGGCATAGAGGCGGAGGTAGGAGAGGACGTCGGCAAAGATTTGGATGGCATTGGTAAGTTCATGAAGGGATCCCCATTTTTTCTTCCGTAAGAGAGAAATGAGCAGGACAAGGCCAAGACCGGTGAAAAGAAGGTGCTTGCCGAGAAAGTAGGCGGTGGGCTTGGAGATCCATCCGAGATAGTTGATGAAGGAGGTGGCGTCTACGAAGGATGGAAAATAGAGGTAGCCGCCAACCATGAAGATGATCCACCCAATTCCAGCGGGGTTGCGGCCGATGTAGCGGAGGAAGGAGAGCGATAGGTGAACTACGCCGATGAATAGGGAAAGTTCGAGAAGGGTCGAATCGTAAAAATCGGTGAGCGCATCATATTTCACCTTGCCCTTAACTTCATGGGAGGCCTTTACGAGAAAATCGTGCCCATCAGTCGCTGTGGCTACAGCGGGGAAACGCTTGAGATACTCCTGATAAACATCGTCCTTGACCTCCATGTGGTATTGCGCTTTTTTGGTGGCCATGTAATGGAGAAACGAGATCTTCCGGAAAGGATTGTTGGGCCCAATTTCAATGCCGAAAAAGGAGGCGGTCATAGCGCCCCAAACAATGCAGGTGGATGAAACAATGATAATGAGTTTGAAAAAGCGTTTGAGATTGGCAGATGCCTTCTTAAACTTCCACTTGAGAAAAAGTCCAATAGAGAGATAGACAAGCCCGTAACCCGCATCGGAGACGATCATGGCAAAAAAGAGGGAGAAAAAGATCAAAATCCAAATCGAAGGGTCTTTATCGGTCCAAGAAGGGATGTCGAAAACGTGCACGAGGTCTTCGCCAACTTTGCTAACTCCTTTATTTTCCATATAAGTGGGTATCCGATCACGCGGCTCAATGGCGATCTCTTCAGCATAAACATCAAGGCTGCTCAAGAGGCCATGAAGAGCCTTTACTTTCGTTTCGGGAACCCAAGCTTCAATGGCAAAGAGCGATTGGCCGAGCGGCGCGCTGGCATCATGCTTGGCCAGCTGGAGATGGTATTCATTGAGATAATCGAGCAGTCCGCTCTGCAAATAGGGAAGCGCTCGCGCCGATTCATGAATTTCCTGTTCGGTTTTTGCAATCTCCAAATGGACTTGCAGTAATCTCTCTTTGAGCTCTCCAAGGGGCCGCTCGATCATAATTTCGATCATCTTGGGGTATTGGGTCCGCTCTTTGTTGATGGCGACAAAGTAATCGAGATCGTATTCGGTTCCCACATAGATCATTGCAGGCGGCAAGGTGAGCTCCCGCGCCAAATCGCTCTTCATACAGAAGAATTGGAAAATTCTTTTCCCCTCTCTTTCGAGACGGTCGAGTTCGGGCCTGGAAAAATCACCAAACGCAGCAACACGGGCGAGTTCCGCATTCAACAGGCGCTGTTCTTCAAGGAGTTTTTCGTGATCGGCATTCAGTTTTACGATCGATTCGGCAAGCCGGACTGGATCGAGAACGGGATGATAGGGCTCATGAGTGGGGGCTGTGTGGCCGCGCGCGATTTTAATGGCCGAAAGAATCGTTTTGGCATCTTCGGGCATCTCGAGCGCTTTCTTATGCGACAGTCCTATGAACTCCATAAATCCAGCCCGCTGCGCAAAGACAAAAAAGCGGTCCATCTCAGGGCGGCTTCCCAAAATCAAATATTTGTGTAAATTCACAATCATATTTGATTTTTCCTCATCAAAATCTTTCGTTTAGCCACTTTCGCCTGAGCTACGGCGGAGAGCTGCTGATCGCCCAAAAAGATCCGAATTTTCTTGATATTTTCCTGAGCGCGAGGGATGAGAATCTTTTCAAACAAATTCACCCGGATCGACACTTCGCGCAGCTCTTTTTCGAGGGCGCGTCTTTTTTCTTCGGCAACGTTGATTTTTTCCTTCGCTGTAACCAGATCGCGCAGCTGCTCGGTGGCGGGCTCCGTCCAAACGGGCGTATCGAAGAGGAAATATTCGGGCTCTCTAAAGATGATTTTTTGGAAAACGGGGATCTCGACGCCAGCGATGTTCTCATACTGTTTTTTAACATGAAGAACTTCGGCAAAGTGCATCAAATCGACAGACACTTTTTCCAATAGAAAGGGGGCAAAATTTGCAACGCGGAGTCGAATGGCGTCATATTCTTCCTTCAGTTTTTGGATTTCGAGCAATGCTAAACTGACCTCAAATTGGAGCATAGCCTTTTTCAATTGCAGCGTGGGCAGGTAGCGCTGAAATTGCGCGAGGCGGGTCTGCTGCGCTCGCAATTCATTTTTCGTCAGTTTCAGCGTCATCGTTCGGGTGCGTGTTCTTTGGGCCAATATTTGTCGGCAATCTGCTTCTTCACGCCAACCTCCTCCAACTCAAAACATTCAGCGAGAGTAAGCCAGCCCAGATCAAGCGCCTCTTCTAAGGGAAGGTTCACTTGCAGATTCATCATCCTCTCTTCAAAAAGGAAGGAGTACTGCAATAGCTTCTCATCCCATCGGGAGAGCCTAAAACCCATCCCTTGCCTCTCTCGCGCTTTCTTAGAGTCGGCGTATAAACGGATCATCGTATTGGCCAGATCGCCATGGTCCTCGCGGGTCACTTTTCCAATGACTTGCTGCTTTAGGCGCGAAAGGGAACCAAATGGATCGATCGAACCGCCATGAAGATAGAACTGCCCTTCGGTGATGTAGCCAGTATTATCTGGAATGGGGTGGGTCACGTCGCCGCCCGGCATCGTTGTCACCGAAATGATCGTGATCGAGCCGCTCCCATCGATATCGACCGCCTTTTCATAGCGGGAGGCTAAGTCGGAATAGAGTGAACCGGGATAGCCCCTATTGGAAGGGATCTGATCCATGGTGATGGCGATCTCTTTGATCGCGTCGGCAAAGGCAGTCATGTCGGTCATCAAAACCAACACGTCCTTTCCTTCGAGAGCAAATTTTTCAGCTACAGAGAGGGCCATGTCAGGGACCAGAAGGCACTCCACAGCTGGGTCCGTCGCTTTGTGAATGAACATAACCGTTTTTTCAATGGACCCCGCTTTTTCAGCATTGTCGATAAAGGCCTGATAGTCGTCGAAACGGAGTCCCATGCCGGCAATAATGACGACTTCGGCGTCCGTTTGGTTGGCCACCCGCATCAAAAGGGCATTGTAGGGTTCACCCGCTACAGAAAAAATGGGGATCTTTTGCGATTTTACAAGGCAATTGAAGACATCGATCATGGGAATATTTGTCCGGACGAGTTCGCGAGGCACAATGCGGCGAGTCGGGTTGAAAGAGGGTTTTCCAATATCGACCTCCTCGCCCAAAATTTCAGGCCCGTCATCTATCGGAGCGCCGGCCCCATTGAGGCGGCGCCCCAAAAGGTCGTCTGTAAATGTAGCCCGGATTTGCCGGTTTAAAAAGGTGACCTGATCGCCAGTAGAAATCCCCCTCGTATTTTCAAAGACCTGCAGAGTGACCAGATCGTCGTCAAACCGGAGTACCGAAGCGAAGGTGGTCGTTCCATTGCGCTTTTGGACTTTGGCCACTTCGCCAAGCTGGACGCCCGTTGCGGCGACGGTGATGAGATTGCCTCGCATATCAATGATCCGATCGTAAACCTTTCTCATGCTTTTGCCTTCTCGTTAACTTTGGATTCTACAGCTTCCATCGCTTCATGATACTTCTTAGAATGGAAGGGCAAAAAGTTGATATTTTTGAGTTCGTTTTGCAGATTCAAAAAGAAGCTTCGCGCCGCATCGTGGACATCAAATTCAAGGCGCGCACCGAAGATCGTTTGGATCAACCGAAACAATTCGATCTGCCTCTCAAGCGGGCAGTATGTGTCCTCTTTGTCAAAAGCATTTTGCTGCAGATAGCAAAATTCGTAGAGTTCTGATTTGAGAAAGGTCACCATGTCGTCAATTGCGACTCCCTCTTCTCCAACAACTTCCATCCGCTTGCCGATCTCATCGCCTTTGCGCAAAATGGCCGCTGTGGCTCTCACCTTATCGGCCCAATGGGAAAGGCGGTGGTCGAGCTCCGCGCCCACCTCATTGAGGTATTTAGTCCAAGAAATGAGGGGATCGATAGCTGGATAGCGGCGCGCATCGGAGCGGGCTCTCGAAAGGCCGTGGAACGCGCCCACCACAGTGAGCGAGGCTTGCGTTACCGGCTCTTCAAAGTTACCGCCAGCAGGCGAAACGCTTCCGCCGATGGTGAGAGAGCCTGTTTTCCCCCCTTTCAGCTCAACAACACCCGCTCTCTCATAGAAAGCGCAAATCCGCGAAGCTAAATAGGCGGGAAAGGCCTCTTCTCCTGGGATCTCTTCGAGGCGGCCCGACATTTCGCGCATCGCTTGAGCCCAGCGAGAGGTTGAATCGGCAAGTAAGAGGACATCAAGCCCCATCTGCCTGTAGTATTCGGCGATGGCGGCTCCCATGTAAACGGAGGCTTCCCGAGCGGCCACCGGCATGGAAGAGGTGTTGCAGATCATGACCGTTCGCTTCATGAGCGATTCATTGGTGTGCGGGTCTATGAGCTGCGGGAATGTGCGGAGGACTTCAACGACCTCTCCAGCCCTTTCGCCGCAAGCGACGATCACCACAAGGTCGACAGCAGAATATTTGGAGAGGTGGTGCTGCATCACCGTTTTGCCTGCTCCGAAAGGCCCCGGCGAACAGAACGTGCCCCCTTTCAGGACGGGAAATTGAGTATCGAGGATCCTCATTCCCGTATCCATCATTCGGGAAGGGCGGATCTTCTTACCTTCGATCAGGGCATTTTTCACGGGCCAGCGCTGAACCATTGTAAACTCAAGATGCTGTCCCTTCTCATCTTCCCCTTTGGCTATAACTTCATCGATCGTATACGTTCCCGACTTGGCCACGTGGGTGATTTTGACCTTTCCAAATTGGGAAAAGGGAACCATGATGAAATGTTGAAAACGCCCTTCTGGAACAAAACCAAGGGGGTCCCCCCTGCTTAAGAAATCGCCGACCTTAGCGATGGGCTGGAAATCCCAATGCTTCTCTCGGTCAAGAGGAGGCAAATAGACGCCACGAGAGAGATAGAGCCCCGTTGCGTTGGCCACTTTTTCCAGCGGATTTTGGAGCCCATCAAAAATGGTTGTGAGTAGACCGGGACCAAGTTCCGCCTCCAGCAAGTGGCCAGCAAATTCGACCGGCGTATTGAGTTTTACCCCTCTTGTGTCTTCAAAAACTTGGATTTTTGCTTCGTTGCCCGCGATCTCAATCACCTCAGCAAGAAGAGATTCGTGTCCCAGCTTCACACGGGCGACTTCGCCCTGCCGAATGGCCCCCTCGAAACGGACGTGCAAGAGGTTTCCAAACGCCTGCACTACGGTGCCAGTTGCATGTTCGGTTGCATGATGTTGTTTATTCATATCTACTCAATTGTTCTAAACCCTTCGTTTGATCAAACTCTGCAATCGATTCGGCAATCATCAAACGGGCCAAGTAGGCCAAAACGCGATCGATGCCAAAGTCGTAGGCCTCTTCCATATCCTCAATTTGATTGAATTCATATTGCATAATAGCCCGATTCAACTTTTGAGGGTCGGAATTATTGTCCATAAAAAGGGTTTTTAAATCTTCGAAATCTCGCGGCGGGGTGTAATCGGCTCCATCTTTTTGAGCTAAAACTTGCGCAACTAAGGGATCTGTCGGATCTTCAAATTGGAGTTCGCGGACAATGTCCTTCCCCGTTTCTTTAGCCCTCAGAGCCGTCAAAATCAAACGCATCCCCCTTTCAAACTGGTAATACTTCTTCAAAAACCCTTCCACCTCTTCATGATAGAGGGACGCGTATAGAGAGGAGAAATAGCGAAGCCGGTCCTGAGTATTTTCATACCTGTCTAAGAAGTCAACCAAATACGGGGGAAAAGGATCTTGCACCAATAAAGCTTCTTCCAGCTCTTTGGCATCGAAATTGCCCCGGTCATCCAGTGGAAGACCCAGCCAAAACGCCCGAATATTATAAAAATCAATAGGCCTTAAAAGCTGCTCTACTTTGCGGAAGTCTGCGGCGCTAAGATTCAGGCGAAGCATCCCCTTGACCTCTTTAAAGGAGAGCTCAGGCTTGACCCCGAGAACCAGCGGCGGGAAGGCAGCGATTAAAAAATAGTAGCTTGCCATGTTTACACGTTAAATACTAAGTCTCTAAGATCTCGGCGAATATATTGAGCGATGAGTTCGCGAACCACTTCATCCGACACATCGATTGTGATTTGACGCCCCTTTAATTGGATTTGCACTCCGCCCGCAAAATCGCCCACTACCACAGTCTTATTCTGCAGCTTGTCTAAAACCCGAGAAGCCAGTAAGTCATTGATCGATCGAGGGGAAATGCCTTTCGGAATGACAGCGACAAACTCCTCTTCGACCCCCTTCTCTTCCATCGACTTCATAAAACTATTGAGAAGATTCGCAATCACCTTAGGATCAGCCATCTCTTTAGCTACTAGAGAAGCCAGCTCCTTATTAAAGAGCTCTTTTTCGATTTTTTGCTTCAGCAGTTCGATCCCCTGCCGGCAAGCTAAACTCAGGGAGGCGTGGAAGACCCTTTTTTTCTCTTCCATCTCATTTTCGGCCGTTTGGAGCAGGGAAGCCGCTTTTGCTTTCGCTTCTTGCACGATCTCAGATGCTTGCATGTGTGCGTTTTCGACAATCTCCCGCGCCTCCTGCTTGGCTGGCTCCAGCGTTTCTTTGCGCAACGAATCGCAAATCTTCTGGATTTTGTCCTTGCCAGTCTCTAAACCCCTCATCCTACACCTCCACCATCAATCTAGTGATTTTACAGCTCAAGCGATTTTTTGCACTGCATATCTTTTATATTCTAGCGGAAAGGTCAAGATTTTTTGCATATTGCTAGAAAAAAATAGGAAAAAAATGTATAACTAAATATTCCGAGTCATGAGGCTCGGTATAGATTAACTTTAGCCTGTATCTAACCTAGGAGATGCAAAATGAAAAAATTCGCAACCATTATGGCTGTAGTCGCCACTTTAGTAGGAAATGGCGCTTATGCTCAAAACACCAACAAGAGTATGCAGAAACCGATGGGCCAAGCTGCTCAACAGGGAACCTATTCAACCTATGACTCTTTCGCATGGGGAATAGGATTGGGTGGTCTCGCTGTGATCGGCGCAGTTGTCGGCGTAACAGTCGCTGGCGCTGTTCAACGCCCTCACACTTTTTCTCACTAAAAGACTTTGATAGTCCCGGCCTAAGGCCGGGACTTGTTTGAAAGTGCTTCTTGTGAGATAAGGGGCCTTAAGAGGGAAAGATGAAAAAGATTCTGCTCACTCTTTTGGGCCTAGCGGTTATTACTTCCGCCTTCTCGCAAGAAACTCGAGAAGCCCGGCGATGCCGTCGGGGGCAAGCAGCAGGTTACGCGACCCGAGACGCAACCGTTATGTCAATGATGGGTTGGGGACTTGGAATTGCTGTTGGTATTGGCGCACTCTGTGCCCTCATAGAGAACGAGACTGCTGCAAGCGGCAGTAGTAGTAGTAGCAGCGCGAGCGGAGGGACCAGCGGCGGAGGCGCGACAGCTCATTAAACTTCGGTTCATTATATGCGACTAATTCTTGTTTTCATCGCCCTTTTCTCTTTTCTTGAAGCAAAGCTTTGCACATTTATCCCCCCATCGAATTGGGAGATGGTCCAATTGAAGAACCCATCGCCCCATATTATAATCGGATTTCTAGGCAAAGGCTCTACTGAATTTCGGCCTTCGATGAATTTAGCGACCGAGGAGGTTGACATCTCCTTGAAAGAGTATGTGAAGGCGGTCAAAGACTTACAACAATCGGACCCGCAGACCCAATGGAGAGATTTAGGGGTTTTCCGGATGAAGGGAGGCACTGGCAAGCTCGTTGAGATGACGAACGCCTCTCCTTATGGGGAATTGAAGGTCCTTCAGGTTTTTCTAGTTCAGAACAAGAGGGCCTACATTTTAACGGCCGCTGTCTGCAAGGAAGACTTTCCCAAAATGCAAAGCGAGCTTCTTAAATCATTCCGTTCACTCGACTTAATCCCCGATATATGCGCTCCCATTGCAAACCGGCTTGAAAGGGAAAAATTCCAAGATTTCTTCAATTTATTGGGAAGCTCCCAAGAAAAAGAGGCTGAATGGCAACGCCTGCAAAATGAGGTGAACTCCATTTCAGACCTAGGCCCCTATTGGCAATTCCTCGCACTGCAAGAAGGGCGCGCGAAAATATACTCAGAATCAGAATCACCATGAAAAAACTGTTCCTATTCCTGATGCTCACAACGACAATGGTAGCTCAAGTGGGCGAAACGGCCTATGAGACAAAGCAGGTCGTGAAGGAAAGCCAATGGCAAAATTGGACCTTTGCGAGTGTGACACTGGTCACCGTTGCCTTAGGCGTCTTTCTTTGTACAATCAACAACGGCCACGCCGAATCCGAACGTAAGTAACTAATGTACCTCTACTTGATTTTCTTAATCTTGACCAGTTGCGCATCAACCACTCATTGGAGTACGGATGGAATTGCGGCGGGAGATCGCGCCTTTGATTCCAAACGGATTCGCTACCATTCAGCGCAAGCCCATCCCCCGCTTCAGTTTGAGATGGTCAAAATGGGCAGCCAAATTGACGCCTTTGTCAGCCTCACCCATTTCCGCTTCACTGACGATCAGGTAAAAATTCAATTTACTACCCCCAGCCTAACCTTTGAAGACCAGCTTCTTGTCCACGAAGGGCGCATGAAGGCCCATCTCTCTCCCGAAGCCACGCAAAAGCTCATTCAAGCCTTGCAAGCTGGGGAGAAAGTCGCTATCCTTCTAGACGGTTTTGAAGAGACGCTGGACCCGGCACAATTTTCCGGCTCTTTTTCCGAATTTGCGAAGGATGGAACTTTTTTCCAAAATTTTTTTAGGGGGCCCATAAGATGAACCAACTTGATCAGCTTAAGAAACTCACCATTGTTGTCGCCGATACGGGCGATTTCGAGACCCTCAAAAAATACCATCCGACCGATTCCACCACCAACCCCTCTCTCATCTACGCCGCCAGCCAGCAACCGCAATACCAGCACCTCGTCGATGAAGCGATCCGCTATGGCAAAGCCAAGAACGACAACACTCTAAATCACATTCTCGACAAAGTCTTTGTCAATTTTGGTCTTGAGATCCTGAAAATCGTTCCAGGCCGCGTCTCTACCGAAGTGGATGCCCGCCTCTCCTTCGACGTTGACGGCTCCGTCGCCAAGGCCCGCCACCTCATTTCGCTCTATGAAGCCGCCGGCATTGACCGCAAGCGGATCCTCATCAAGCTCGCCTCGACCTGGGAAGGGATCCTTGCCGCCCAAAAACTCGAGAAAGAGGGCATCCATTGTAACATGACCCTCCTCTTTTCCCTCGCGCAAGCCATTGGCTGTGCCGAGGCCCACGCCACCCTTATCTCCCCTTTTGTTGGCCGCATCCTCGACTGGTATAAGAAAGCGGAAAACGTTTCCAGTTACCCGGGCCCAGACGATCCTGGTGTGAAATCGGTGACCAAGATCTACAACTACTACAAGAAATTTGGTTACAAGACCCAGATTATGGGCGCCTCATTCCGCAACAAAGACGAAATCCTCGAACTAGCCGGCTGCGATCTGCTCACCATTTCGCCCAATTTCCTCGAGGAGCTCCAGCAATCAACCGCCCCCCTCATCCGCAAGCTCGATCCTGCCAAGGCCAAGGACCAGCCCCTCCAAAAGGTCCACCTCGACGAAAAGGCCTTCCGCTGGCTTCTCAACGAGGACGCCATGGCCACCGAAAAGCTCTGCGAAGGGATCCGCAACTTCACCAAAGACATCCTCAAGCTTGAAAACATGATCCTCGACAAAATGAAGTATACCGAAACTACTTGAAGAATCGGGAATATGGCGTAGTCCGCCGTCAGGCGGGCGTATCCTTAAAAACAATAAAATATGTATGCTTTTCGTGGGCTTATGTTTAGAAAATTTTTTAATATGCCAACCACATACAAGGTTGAAATTGCTTCTGGGAAAGTAGCGTATTGGGATTCTAAACCACGAGCCAATCCTAGCGATCCTACGTTCATTTTTATTCATGGCCACTTCGCAAATAAACAATTTTTCAGCTCACAATTTAAATCTCCCCTCCTTAAAGAATATCGTATTATTTGCATTGATCTTCCTGGATATGGAGAAAGCGATGCTCCAAATATTCCAGAGAAAGTTTACAGTTGGCCGGGATATGCTGAGAGTGTGGAAGCAGTCGTTCACGCCCTAGATTTGCAGAATGTGATTGTCATCGGCTGGTCTTTAGGCGGACACGTAGGTCTTGAGTTAACCTCTCGCTTACCTCGATTGAGGGGTCTTTTGATTACGGGAACACCCCCCATTGAAATATCGGCTGAAGGGTTTAGTAAGGGATTCAAAGTGGTCGACCCAAAAATTCTAGAGTGTTTTGGTAAGGGCAACTTGAGTCGCGAAGAAATCGATTTTCTTGCTAGAGCAAATGGGTATGATGGCTCTGCAAATAAACAGTTCATTAGGGATGCTATTCTTCAAACAGATGAAGGCGCAAAAGTCATCTATCCTCGCTCTATTTTAAATGGAGTTGGACAAAACGAAATTGAGATCGTGCGCAATTGGCCTCGCCCTATAGCTGTTATAGCAGGCGCTGATGACCTTCTTGTAAATAACGAATACATTATCAACGAAGTTCCTTTTGCGAATTTATGGAGGGGGCACGTTCATCTAGTACCCCATTCTGGTCACTTTGTTCATATGGAACAGCCCCAGATATTCAATGAAATCGTTCAAAAATTTGCTCAAGATGTTTTTAATAACGAATAGATACAGCAAGAGAATTTCTTATGGCCAATATTAAAGCTACAATGAGCAGCAGCCACGGCCTAGCTGCTTGATTTTATCCTTGATTTTATCGAGAGAGCTTCTTCATAAAGAAAAAGGAGAAGTAATAATGCAATCTGAACCGAATCGATTCAAATGGGGAACCTTACTCGGTTGTAGTTTAAGCTTCTTTATTGTTTGGCTTGATCTAGCGATTGTCAATACAGCTCTTCCTGCCATTGAAAAAGATCTCTCTGCCTCAATCGTCCAGCTCCAATGGGTGATCAACGCGTTTGTCCTTGCTATGACGATCCTGATTGTTACTTTTGGAAGACTTTCCGACCACATAGGGCGGAAAAAGATGAACATTTTGGGAGTATCTTGTTTTGGCCTATTTTCTCTCCTTGCGGGTCTTGCCCAATCTCCCGGATGGCTGATTTTTTTTAGATTTCTACAGGGAGCCGCAAGTGCAGTTATTATTCCTAGTTCTTTGGCTTTGGTATCTCATGCATTTACCGGTAAAGAAAAAGGGAAGGCAATCGGCATTTGGAGTGGTATTGGAAGCGTAGGGATGGCAGCAGGTCCTGCTGTAGGAGGCTTTTTAGTAAGTGGTTTAAGTTGGCGATGGATTTTTTACATCAACGTTCCTATTTCTATTATCTGCGCTATCTTGAACGTTTGTTTTGCAAAAGAATCTCGTCTGGAGTCAGATGAAAAACAACAGCTCGATTTAAAGGGTTTCTTTTTACTTACAGTGGGATTAAGTGCTCTCATCTTTTACCTAATGCATACGCCTGATTGGGGTTGGGCAAGTGAGAAAACGATCCTTCTTGCTCTTTGCGCTGTCATTTTCCTTGGATGGTTTTATCTATCTGAACGTCGCTCGGCCCATCCAATCATCCCCTTTTCCCTTCTTTTTCATCGTGCTTTTTTCTGCCCCATGATGGTCATGGTAGGTCTTGTTTTTGTCTTTATTTCTGAGTTATTTCTCATACCTCTATATTTGATTCAAGTCCATGGGCAGCAAGCCTATCAAGCCGGATTGATGATGCTTTCTCTTACAGCTACAATAGCCATCCTCTCTCCATTAAGCGGCTATTTGATGAATAAAATTCCGAGCAAAAAATTGATAATGACAGGTCTTTTTGTCTTTTGTTTAAGCACTATCTTACAATCCTTTTTTTGGATCCATACCTCTCTCCTTTACATATTAGCTTCTTTCATTTTATTGGGGATTGGTTGGGCGGCTGTAAGCACCCCAGCTACAGCAACCGCGATGTCTTCAGCTCCTCATCAATTCGCAGGAACAGCAACTGGCGTGTTATGGTCTACCCAAAATGCAAGTAGCGCCCTGAGCATTGCAATCATCTTAACGATTTTTCGAAAGATTTTCGAGGTCGGCTCGACTCCAGAGTCTTTTATGGACGGCTATCGGCTTTGTATGTGGATTTTATCGGCCATCACCTTTGTAACTATCTTATTTAGCGCTTTTTACATGAAGCTGTCGGATAAAAAACGCAGCACTGAAAATTTTACTTGAGTCTGTTTCCTGGACAGGCGTAACATGCTGGCATGTTCAGTAAATATTTGGATCCTAAGAACGACTTGGCCTTTAAGAAGATTTTCGGGGAGGAAAAGCACAAAAATATATCCATTGGTTTTCTCAATGCCGTACTCCACTTGCAGGGAGAGGATCAAATTCTCGATCTGGAATTTATTAATACCATTCAACCTCCCGCTATTCAGAGCCAAAAGGAGAGCGTAGTCGATGTATTGGTCAAAGACCAAAGAGGGAATCGGTACATTGTTGAAATGCAAGTCTCGAAGACCCCAGGTTTCGAAAAACGGGCCCAGTATTATGCTGCTAAAACATATAGCTCTCATCTAAGCGAAGGGGACAAATACAGTAATTTGAAGGAGATCGTCTTTTTGGCGATCACTTCGTATGTCGTATTCCCCAATAAAACCGATTACAAATCTGAACATGTGATCCTAGACAAAAAAACGCTTGAGCAGGATTTGAAGGATTTTTCTTTTACATTTGTGGAGTTGCCCAAATTCACCAAAAAAGAAGAAGAGCTTAAGACAATCGAGGATCAATGGTATTACTTTTTTAAACACGCGAAGGAAAGCAACCAGATCATTCCTGCCCTTGCGTCCAACAGCGAGATTCTCGATGCCTATGATATTGTCGAGCGTTTCGGTTGGACAGAACAAGAGCTCAGATCCTATGACAATAACATGATGGCTCTTATGGATGCTCGGTCCCGTCTTGAGGGAGCCCTAGAAGAAGGTCTCCAAAGGGGCCGTGAAGAGGGTCTTCAAAAGGGCCGCGCAGAGGGAATACGAGAAGAGCGCAAAAAGGTCATCCAAAGTTTGCTAGCCAAAAGCTTCCCCTTTGCAACCATTTCTGAATTGACCGGTTACAGCGAAAAAGAAGTCGCCTCCGTAGCCAATCAAATTGAGACTTAATGGTTTCGAACTTATGGGTGCGTAAACCCCGCATCCTGTAGTCCGCCGTCAGGCGGGCGTATCCTTTTTGTCACTTCAGGTCGAAGAGGAGGAATTCTGTCGGGCCCTGACAAGTAATGGAGAGGGATTGCTCCTGGCTGATGGCGGCACCATCGCCCGGCTCCAATGAATGGCCATTCACCTTTAAACTCCCTCTTGTAACCTGTATCCAGGCATGGCGGGTCTTTGTCAGAGGGATGTTGGCGCTTGAAGTGAAACGGCCGAGGTAGAGACGGGCATCCTGGTGAAGCGTGAGGGGGCCTTCGGGCGAGGCGACGAGAATGAGGCCTTCCTGGTGATCGGCAAAGCTTTTCTGCTGATAGCCAGGAGTGATGTCTTGCTTGTTGGGCTCAATCCACACTTGGAGGAGATGGACGGGGGTCTTTTTCGAGGGGTTGTACTCACTGTGCTCGATGCCGGTGCCAGCTGATTGGATTTGGAATTCGCCAGCGTGGATTTGAGAGGTATTGCCGAGGGTGTCTTTGTGTTCGAGGGAACCGGAGAGGATGTAGGTAAGAATCTCCATGTTGTCATGAGGGTGGGTGTCAAAGCCCTTCGTGGGTTGAATCAGGTCCTCATTGATGACTCGGAGGTCGCTGAAGCCCATGAAATCGGGATCGTGGTAGTCGGCAAAAGAGAAGGTGTAGTCGGTGACTAGCCAACCATGCTCGCTATGCCCCCGGTCCTCCGACTTGCGCACAATCAGCTCGCCAGCAAAAAGACTTAAGGAAAGTAAGGTAAATAGGATTTTCATAGGCCCATCCTTGTAAAAAGAGGGTCAGTATAAAGTATTTTCTATTTGATGGGAAGGGACCCCGGCTTTTTGGGCCGGGGTCGGGATTTTAGGCTCCGACGGGAGCGGCTTCGCTTTCAAAGTCGATTTCGAGCTCCTCGGCCGCTTGCGCGTCGATGAACTTGTTGACCTTCTTGTGATATTCGTAGCCAGTTCCCCCAGGTATCATGTGACCCATAATGAGGTTCGCCTTGATATCGAGAAGATAATCGGTCTTCGATTCGCAGGCCGCTTCGGTAAGAACTCGGGTGGTCTCTTGGAAGGAGGCCGCCGAAACAAACGACTCGGTTCCGAGAGAGGCGCGAGTAATACCGAGGAGGACAGGCGCTGCTTGCGCTGGCTTGCCGCCTTCTTCAATGGTCTTCCGATTCTGCTCGTGGAAGACCTTCTTGTCGATATCTTCGCCATGCAGGAATGTCGTATCGCCCGGATCGGTGATGCGCACTTTCTGAAGCATTTGACGAACGATAATTTCAACGTGCTTGTCGTTGATGTCGACCCCTTGGAGCCGATACACTTCTTGCACCTGGTTGACAAGATACTTTTGGAGCTCGCGAACACCGCAAATGTCGAGGATCTCTTGCGAAACAACGAGACCTTCAGTCAACTGCTGCCCTTTCACAACGTGATCCCCTTTCTGGATGATCAAGTGCTTGGTGAGCGGGATGAGGTGCTCCTCTTCCATGCCGGTGACTTCGTCGCGAACAATCACAATGCGCTTGTTCTTCTGAACGC
>CAYWKW010000036.1:0-16096 GCA_964458995.1 uncultured bacterium
CAATGTCCTATGAAAACGCCAAGGCGAACCTGCGGGAGTTTGGCAAGGAGCTAAATCTAGAAGGTTTAGATTTCGATGAAAACAACACGTGTATTTTAGGGATCGACAACACGTTTTCGCTTCATATTACCTATGAACCCAATTCGGATCGCCTCTATCTCTATTCACCCATCCTCGATGGGCTTCCCAAAGATGATAAGATTCGTCTCAAACTTTACGAACGCCTTCTTGAGGGTTCGATGCTCGGCGGCCAGATGGCTGGCGGCGGCATTGGAGTAGCCCCCAAAGAAGAACTGATTTTGATGCACTGTGTGATTGACATGGGCCTTGGAGTCGATGCGGCGGCCCTTCGCCGATTTGCCCCTCTTTTCGTAGAGACGGTAGAGAAGTGGCGTGAGATTGTCAGCAAGATTATGGCTGGCGAAGATCCTGGACCCTTCCAATTCCCTGTACCTCCTCCCGACCAAGCTGCCCAATTCGGCGGCATGAAACCCGGCGAACGGTACATCAAAATCTAATCCTACGCCCCCTCCCTCAGGGGGCTCCATTTTTAAGATGGTTTCATGAGCGTCAGAGAAAGACTCCTAAAGGACTATCCCAAAGCTACGATTGTAGAATGCACAGCTTCTTCAGTCGAAAAAGATGGCTCAGAAGGAGTGTGCCGCCTCCGCCTTTGTTTTGATGATTTACATTGCAATGAGGAGATGTATCGCGTGGCTATCCGGACATGTGTTTCCGTCCCCTGGAGTCCCTGCTGTCCCTTTACTGTGTCTGTAAAAGGGGTAAATCAAAAAGTTTGGGTTATTAAAAACAGTCTGAAAAAGCGATTTAAAGTCACAGATCAAGAAATCAATGAAGCAAAGCAGAATGATGATCTGGGGAGCCTGTTCAAGAATGTAATTTTGAGTCTGCAAAAAGAACAGCGGTTGATTGAAGAGGCGAAAGCCAAGAATGAGCCTGTCTATCTTTCTAGGAAAGAATACCCTTTAAACAGGGGGGTCTATGTAACAGGCGATCTAGTTGCTTATAAAGTGCCTAAGAGTTGTTTTAAAAATGGAAGCAGTGCGAGAATAAAAAAAGCAGAGCTGGCAGATGGAACCCCAATTGTCCTCCGCGTGGCGACAATTACGAAAGAAAATGAAGAGAAGATAAAAAGAACAACAGATTGTTTTGAGAGATTCAAAGACAACCCCTATGTGGTCAAGTGCTTGGGATACATTGTTTGTAAAAGTTCAAGAGGTGTGAGAAAGCTTGTTTCTCTACATCCACCCATGAGAGACCTAAATCTAGTTAATAATTCAGAATTTCCCAAAACTGAAGAGGAACGGGTCCGTTTTGCCAGACGATTATTGGAAGGTCTCCATTCGTTGAAAGGGGAACACGGGGATTTAAGGCTAGAAAATATTCTCATACGAGATGATGGGCAACTCTTTTTGCATGATTTCGAATATTTCATCGCTGAAGAGGAAGAGATCAAGGGTAGGGCCATTTTTCCTTACAATTGGTGGTGCTCGCCAGAAATGCTTTTGCAAAATCGATGGGTCAAAATGAAAGGAGACCCATGGGCGCTAGGATACATCCTCTATTATATCTTTAGGAACATTTCCGATATATTTCCCTGCCATGCTAGGTACTACCCCAAAATAACGACAAAACAAATTATCCAGCAAGTTTTAGACGCTGCTAGATTTCAGGGGCCGAAGCGGACTCTCATTGAGGGGCTGTTGGAAATGGACCCTCAAAAGCGGTGGACAGTTGAAGCAGCGCTCCGCTACTTCAATGAGCACATCGATCCGCCTAAGCTGCCTCAACCTATTTAAGCGATAGGGATGACCTCTATCTTTTTTTCTTCGATTCCTTTCCGAATGAGTTTGACGCTGGACATTACTGTTGAGTGGTCGCGGCCAAAGAGCTCCCCAATCTTTTGAAAGGGCATTTTGAGCCGTTCCCGGCAATAGTACATCGCGATCTGGCGGGGCAGAACACACTCCCGCATTTGTGACTTCCCAAGAAGATCTTCGCTGGTAATGCCATAGTGCGCGGCAATCGTTTTGATGATTCTTTCTGGGGTGAGGGCGTTTTCTTGCTCTTTGGCTAGCAGATCTTTTAGGAGCTTTTCAGCAATGGGTGGAGTGACGGGGGCGCCTTTAGAGCGGTAGGCGAGGGCTTGAAGGGCTAAGATAGGATCTTTGGGACATTTGGCAAGGAGGAATTGAGTGAGTTCGTCGGTGAGGGGCATCTTCCAAAGGGCCGCCTTTTTTTCAAGGATGGGTTTCATGGGACCTTTTTCCAAACCAAGAGAAATACCCCACTCAAAACGGCTGATGAGGCGGGGCTCGATCTCGCTGAGTTGAGGCGGGGCGGCGTTGGCGCTGATGAGGATCATGCGGCCCAGTGTGTGAAGTGTATTGAAGGTGTGGAAAAACTCCTCCTGTGTGGCCGCTTTGCGGGAAAAAATATGGATGTCGTCGATGATGAGGGCGTCGATATCGCGATAGACTTTGCGGAAGGCTTGCATTTGGCCGAGGCGGATGGCGTGGACAACGTGCTCCGTAAAGGTTTCGGCTCTGATGAAGAAGACTCGCTTGCCGCTTTTTTGCAATTGGAGGGCGGCGCCCATGAGGAGGTGGGTCTTTCCTGCGCCTTTGGGACCGTAGAGATAGATGGGGTTGAAAGGGGAGGGTTCGGAGAGGAGTTTGTGGGCAACGAGGTTTTGATTTGAGGGGATGTAATTGTCTAGGGTGAGTTCGGGGTCGACGGGGTCGGGATTGAAGGAGAGGGGTTTTTCTTCTTCCTGTTTTTGGGGCCCTCTTTTTTCTCCCAGGTGCACCTTAATGGGGCGCTGGTTGGCGTTAGTCAGGCCCTTTAAGCGGGGGCGAACGTGCTCTTCAAACCAGCCGATTTGGAAAGAATCGCGGGCCTCTAGATAGATATTGCCCGCATCAAAGCGGATGAGTTTAGGAACCCACTCCTTGACAATTCCAGGCCCAAAGTCTCTCTCCAATTGGGCCAAAAACTGCTGCCATTCACGCATTGCAAACTCAGGCTTGTTTCGGAACTGCTTGCATTTTCTTCATCATCCACGCCTGTTGCGCTATTCCAAGGAGGGTCGAAAGCATGAAGTAGATGTTGAGTCCCGATGGGAAGTTGTAAAACATGACAGTGAATAGAACCGCCATCATGTTGCCCATCATTTTCTGCTGTCTCTGCGTGTCGGAAAGCTTGCTTGGGTCTTTGGGCAATTTGGAAGTGAATTTTTGTTGCAAATACATGGTTATTCCCATGAGGATGGGGAGGAGGTGGAATTCATTGCCAATGAACCAAATGGGCTGTCCCCAGGTAAATAGAACATCGGGTGTTGAAAGGTCGTCGATCCATCCAGGAATGAAGACGGCTCCGCGCAATGGGAAGCTCGATTTCAGCAGATAGAACATCCCGATGAGGAAGGGCATTTGCAGCAGCACGGGGAAGCACCCGGTGAGGGGATTGATTCCCGACTGTTTATAGAGGTTCATCACCTCCATTTGGGCTTTGCGAGGATCTTTTTTGTACTTTTCTTGGATGGTTTTGACTTTCGGCGCTATCTCTTGCATTTTGATCGATGAGCGGATCGACCAGCTATTGAGCGGATACATCATGGCGCGCAGGGCAATGGTGAGCAAGATGATCGAAACGGCCCAAGATCTAGTGACTGCATAGAACAATTGCATCAAAAGGAACAAAAACTTCGAAAACGGTTGCGAGATGAAGGAGAACCAACCCTGGATGCTCAAGGCCGACGTATATTCAGGATTATAGTGTTGGGTTGGGTCTTCATAGAGTTCATCCAGTTCTCTCAAAAGGGAGTTGTCGTAGGGTCCCGCAAAAATCCTAAAAGGCATCAGGCCACTCTTGAGCGGCAAATAGGTGGCGTAGCCTGGATAATCGGCTGCTGGGTAGAGATTGTATCCCGGATCGATCAAAGTGAGGCGGGTTGGGATGGCGTTTCCATCGATCTGAACGGTTTTATAGCCTTGGCCAATTTCCTTGAGCGGATCCATGATGAGACCCAAGAAACCGTTGCAGTTGCTGATCCAATTGGGGCTCAAATTATTCACAACGATCGGCCCTTTCTTGGGCAAATCGATCGTGTCCACATCGGATGTTTTGTTTCTCGTTACCTGGATTCTCAATAGAGGAGTGTAGGAATTGCTGACGATTTCGACATCGGGCACTCCTGAAGCGAGCCAAAGTCCTTGTGCATTGCCATCGACGCGAATATCCAAATTGAAGCAGTAGGGGCCATTTCGCTCTTGAGGAATGGTATAGGTTTTTGTGATCTGAGCCTGTCCCACCGAACCTTGGAATTCGATGAGGTTGTTCTCAAAGCGGGTCATTCGGAAGTTTGTATTGGCAATTGCGGGATCTTCTCCCACGATATTCAGCGCATAATATTCTGGAGAGATCTGATTCCCGTTCAGTCCTCTGCGCAGCAATGGATAGTAGCCGCCCACCGCGCTCTCTTTCACCTCTCCGCCCGGCGTAGAATACGAATTCAGGGGAAAGCGGGCATTTTGCGGCGAGTCTTTTTCAATGGTGCGATCAAAATCGATCTCTTTTACGTAGCTTTTGTCATTTTTCCCTCTCAGAGGCAAATTGATCTCGGCCAAACTGCCGCCGACACTGGAAAAGACCAGCTGCTGATACTCATTTTCCAGGACGTAAAAGGTCTCGTTGCCCGATCCGCTCATAGGCAGATTTTGGGCTACCAGCGCAGGTTTTTCTACTTTCGCGACGGGCTCTTCCTTCTTTGCGACAACGGGATTGACAGGTTTCTGAAATTTGTCGTAGTACATGTGTACGCCAAAGAAAGCGAGGCTGACACAGACCATAAAGAGGAGGGTACGTTTATCCATGGAACTCTCAGTGCTGATTAACCTACGAAGTCTAACAAAATTTGGAAAATCGTGAAAGCTATTCTTCTGCAGCCTGGGTGAAAAAATTAAAACAGGATGGACAGGATGAAAAAGATACGCCCGCCTGCGGCGGACTACAGGGCGGGGAGGCCCCGCGCCCCAAAGAAAGGAATTACTTTTCCCTTCCTTCCCATCCTTTACATCGTGTTCATCCTGTTCCTATCCCGTTGGGAGGCGCTATTCTTCTCGTGTCTGCTGCAGCTTGGCTTCTAGGGCCGTGAGAAAGTGGGCGAAGGCGGGGGTGGCGCGGAGGTTGTCGAGCCAGTCGTCATCGAGCAGATCGTCGATGGGGGGAAGAGAGCGGGCCTGGAAGGCTTTGGGGATGAGCTCCATCGATTCTTGCAGACGCCCCAAGATGGAATAGAGGCAGGCGAGGGTATAGTAGGCGCCGCCGTTGCCGAGTTGCCCCGCGCGAGTGACTTTCTGCTCGGCATCCATGTAGAGTTGATGCATGAAATCGCCATCGAGCGTGTGGTGGGCCAAGTTGATGAGGCAAATGCCCCAATCGAGCCAAACTTGATCATTTTCCTCATCTTGCCGAATGGCGAGCCGATAGAAATGGATGGCACGCCTATAGTATTCCGATTCGCCTGCGATGTGGCCGAGCTGCATGTAGCAAAGAGCCATGTGGTGGTGAATGCGGGGAAAGTCGGGGTCGATGAGGAGAACATGGGAAAAGATCTCGATAGCGCGGACAAAATGGGTCTCTTCTTCAGAGAAATCGCCCAGCCATTCGAGGGCGCAAGCATACTCAAAGAGCCATTCGGGATGATGGAGGATGGCGTTTTTGTGATTCTGAAGGAGAATTTCAAAGAGGGCAACGGCCTGCTCTAAGGAGGGGAGATCATCGAGAATTTCGCTAAATTGGAGAAGGCAAGAGGCAGAATCGAAAAGGAGCACAGGGCAGGAGGGCTTGAGATCCATGGCGCGGGCGAGAAAGCGGTTGGCCCGTTCGATGAGATCTTCATCCTGGGTGAGGTCGGCATAATATTTGTGAGCCAGGCCAAGCGCGTGCCACAGTTCGGGATCGGTCCGGTCGGCAGAGAGGCCAAATTGCAGCTTTTCAATGGCCATTTCGTAGTAGTCGGCGTCCTCATAGTAGCGGCCAAAGGCAGTGAGGCAAATTCCATAGGCGTGCCAAAGGTCGGGATCGTCCGGAAATTGTTCGGTCGCTTTGAGCGCCTTGCTCTCCGCTTCGATGAGGAGATCGAGGCGAGTTGTGGAGATGCCGAGATGAGAAAGGCACTCCACCCATTGACTGATGATCAGCGGATCCTCGGAGTCGAGTTGCGCGGCGCGGGCACATTTTTCAATGCTAAGGCGTAAGAGTTTCGGATCGCTATTGTGGCGCCCCGATTCTCCGAGGAGTTGTCCCCAGCCGAGCCAAACTTCGGGATCTTGGGGAGACATTTTAGCGGCCATCGCGTAGGCATCGGAGGCCTTTGAAACGTAGCGCTCATCGAGCGTATTGATGTAGAGTTGCGAATAGCCTTCAGCTAGAGACATCCATCCATCAAAATAGAGCGGAGAGGCGGCGACCGCCTTTTGGAGATATTCAATCGATTGGATATAGAGCCGCGAGTCGTTGATGAGCAGCCCCATTTCGAGATAGGCTTTGCCGCAATCGTTCCAAAACTCCGGGGAAGGGTTTTGTTGATGACTTTTGGAGGCTTGAAAAGCTTCAATCGCTAAGCGAACATCGAGCGCTTCCCCCGAATGGCCCGCAATTTCAGCCCAAGCAATCCCATAATCCCAATAGAGTTCCGCCAAAATTTCTTTGGGCTGATCTCCCGATTGTTCCAGAGCTTTTTGATACTTATCCTTGGCTTCGAGAAGAAAGTGGTGTTCCTCATGGAAACGGCCCAATTGGAGCAAAACATTTCCCCAAGCGACCCACGCCTCAAAATAGTGCGGGTCGAGCTGGGTAGCAATTTTAAAATTTTTACTTGCAAGTAGAAGGGCCTTTTCTTTCCCCTCTTCCGAACCGTATTCAAAGAAGGCGAGGCCTTGGCGGTACCAAATTTGGGGGTTCTGCCCATCCAGATTGGAGGCGGCCTCAAAACAGGAGAGGGCGTTCAAATTGCCTTGCAGCAGGGACATTTCCCCTTGCGACAGGTAGCGGTATGCCAACTCTTTTTTTTGCTCCTCGGGTAAAAGATCGGCTTCAATCGCCTCTCGCGGCAACGAAGAGGCGGCGACCGCTTTACGAGGGAAAAACCGGGCGAAGATCCTACGAAGAGGGCTTGCTTGCAAGGTCATATTCTTCTTCTACTACTAGGTTGGACAAGCAGCGGATTATAGATAAGCCTATTTTTTTTGCCCAGATATGTTCTTATCTAATTTACTATTAATCACTTGCGACAAATTAATTCGATCGACTTTAAAATCATTTTTTTTAGGAATTTCATCCATTAAATAGAGTTCAATTGGGATCTTAAATTTAGGAAGTCGATTACTTAAAGCGCTTTGCATCCGTTTTAAATCGAAGTTCATTTGCGCGCGAACGGCAGCAATGGGCCGTTTTCCGAATTCGGCGTCCTCTTTTGCGAGCACCACCGCTTCCAACACTTCGGGGAGCGCGAGCAATTCTCTTTCGATCTCTTCTGGTTGGATATTTTCGCCGCCTGAAATGAACATCCGATCTTTTCGGCCTGTGATTACAAGCCCATTTTCAAATTTTCCCAAGTCTCCCGTTGGGAACCAATCTCTAGATATCTTTTCGCCCAAATAGCCTTGAAAGAGGCAAGGACCCCGCACCCAAATTTCTCCATCATCAGCTAAGCGCACTTCGCGATCGGGCAAAACCTCACCGTTGAGGGTCACGATCGAGCTCATTTCGGTCAGGCCATATGTTGTGTAAACGGGCAGATGTTGTGGATAAGAGGAAATGGGCGCGCCTCCCAGGAGAAGGCAGCGCAACTTTTTGTAAACGGGCGTGGCTCTATACAGGTGGGTTGGAATGCAGGATAAGTGGGTCACATCGGGGCTCTCATCGAGCACCATGGTGGCTCGGGCCAAAATGCATCGCATCATGATCCCGATGCCGCCCACATGATAGAGCGGCAAAGAGAGCTTCCACTGATCCTGAGGGCGCAAATCGACAGCGCGAAGAGCGCTGGAGGCGCTAGTGATCAGGTTAGAAAGGGAAAGAACGGCTATTTTCGGATTTCCCGCCGATCCCGAAGTGTATAACAGGACCGATTCGGGAGGGGCTTCTGTTATTATTTTGCCTTGAAGCAGCCGCGGATGGATGGGGAAAAGACTCTTTCCCTTACGCCAGGCAGCGAAGAATCGGGCGATTAAATCGATGCTATTTGTGCCTCTGACTTGCAGGGGGCCCTCTTCCAGCGAATCGACAAGCTGGTCTAATCCAGAAAAGGTGAGGGTAGCCTCCTTGGACAGGATGGCGATTTGATTGGGAGCGTCGAGGGCGGCATCTTTTAAAGGGCACATAATTTGGACACATCGATGGGAGGATTGGTGGCATTCCAAGAGAAAGTTCCCCCTTTACATTGGATTGGATGGATAAGCAGGTCATTTTTAAGGGCTCGATACGTATCAAGTCCAATGGGAATCGAATTGTTAGCCATGTGGGCGATGTGGAGGAGGCCCAGTCCCGATTCATAAGCGGAACTTAAAACAAGATCGAGATGAGGGGGGACTGAAGGAATGTGGCCAACGACGGTCGGCTTAACAACGAGGGCTTTTAATGAGGGGAGCTTGCTCCAATCGCAATGAATTGATTCATCGACTGCTAAGGGAAATTGAGTCTTTTGGGAAAACGAGATTAACTCATCAAAGGTTTTTACGGGTTCTTCTAAATAAACAAAGTCTTCTTTTTTAAAGTGGCGGGTAAATTCGAGGGCTTGATCCAGTGACCAGGAGCGGTTGCAATCGAGGCGCAGCCGATAGCGGCCGAGGTGCTCTTTTGTGAAGGAGATGGCCTCATTTAAAGATAGATGGCCTAGCTTGAGTTTGACTGTGCTGAAACCTTCGCGAGGCCCCAATGCGCACAGGGGCAATTGGATCGACCGGAGAGGCCTTTGCGCGCAAGCGATGCCGAATTGGACAGAGGGCAGGGTGGGGGGTGTTTTGAAATGAAGCCACTTGAAGGTTTCGGCTCTGGCTTCATCGAGAGTTTCTCTGCTAAAGCCCGGCAAGGGTGCGATTTCACCGAAGTTGTCTCCACACTGGAGAATGAGCCCTTCGCGGACTTTCCAATTTTGGGAATCGACATCGATTTTGTACTGGTAGAGCTTCATAGCAAGCGGCGATTGTACAGGTAAGTGGATTTTGATTCAAAAAAGGAACAGGATGAACATGATGGAAAGGATGGGAAGGAAGGGAAAAAGGTGGGAGTCCTGGCCGCTCAAGCCATCATCCCCATTTTTGGTTACTTTAAGATTCGCAATGAAAGGCCCCCCGCTCCCGCCGAGGTCCACGCCAAGGAAATCTCTTGGTGTAAATGGCACATCGACTTATTGGAGGGAAGAATCAAGAAAGATTCGCTCGAATATAAGTTGGGCATAAACTTACCTAATTGACACCTAATATCTAATGCGTTAAGAGGTTGAATATGAAGAGACCTCTTTTTGTCGAAACGCATTCGCAGGCCCCGAGAATTTGGCTCATCCTCATCATCTTGGTCGGCTTGCCCATCTATCGACTGTCCCAAGATTGGATCGGAAGCGTCGTCCCTCCGGCTTGCGGTATCGGTGATACTTTGCAAAATTGGACTGCTTCAATCAACGCCTTTTTGCAAACACATACCCAAATCGGCGACTACACTTTGATCGTCTACTCCTTCGCCGGCGATATGATCGTCCTCTTCCTCATTCTACGGTGCATCTGGAAATCGTCCATCAGACCCATTTTACCTCTTTTAGTGTTCTTGACTTTACGACAGTGCTTGCAAATTTTCGTCTCGTTTCCATTGGCCCCAGGACTCATCTGGCACTACCCAGGCTTCCCGTCGCTGTTTTCAACCTACAAGGTAAATAGCGATTTCTATTTCTCCGCTTATGTGGGGGTCAATATTTTAGGCTATTTAGAATTGACCCATTTGAAGATCCGTTGGCTGAGTATTGTTGGATTTGCCTTCATTTTTATTGAGGCTTTTATCGATATTATCCTCCGCGCTCACTATACAGCCGACATCTACACGTCGGTGATCACAGCGATTTTTGCCTACATCTTTACGCAGCCATTCGTCCCGCCCATCGACCGCCTTTTAAAAAAAATCGAACACTTTTCTCCCTATCTGTTAACTTTCCTCATGCTGCTGGGAGTGGGATGCTATTACACAACCGAATATCTGATTGGCCAAAAACCGGTCCCCGTTTGCGCCATCAACGATGCACTGCAAAATTGGACCCTGCCGATCAACAACTTTTTAACGGAGAATCCATCCATCGCCAACATCCAGTTGATCGTGATGAATTCCATTGTCGATGGCCTGACCGTTTTTCTCCTTTTATTGACGATCATCACTCGAAATATTCGTCCCGCCCTGACCCTCGCCCTCTTTTTTATCTTGAGGCAATCGCTTCAGTTTCTCGTTTCGCTGCCCATTCCGCCACACACCATTTGGCACTACCCCGGGTTTCCTTCCCTCCTGCAGACCTACAACATCGCCAACGACCTCTACTTTTCAGGCCACACAGGCCTTAGCCTAATTGCCGCCCTAGAATTAGAACGCTTTAAAAAACCTTGGTTAACCGCGTTGGCCTTTACCATCTTTGGATATGAGGTCATCTCGGTCATATCAATGCAGGTCCACTACACCATGGATGTGTTCACAGCCTTCATTACGACTTTCTGCATTACGGGGATCTCGTCGCAGCTGGCGCGCCCCATCAACCACTATCTATCGGAAATTAAGTAGAAACTTTTTACTTGGATAGGTTCAGAATCGCTTTAAATCGCCCTGCGAATTCTTCATTTTGCAGAATAGCTTGAAGATCCTCTATTAAAGGAGATCCCAACACAATAGCATCGTAGTTTTTTTGGATGGCCACCCTAAATAGAGTTTCCAGCATTTTTGCACCCGATTTCGAAGGGGGTGCTACAAATACAGAAGCCACAAAAGGTTCTGAAAGAAATTGATATTCATCGTTTCGGAAGAAAGTGACATCTTTGGCATAGACTCCACCCGATTCGGGCAATGGATATTGGTTTCGGTCTTCAATTATTTCTAGGCCATCCATCAAATTGGATTGGCGACAAAGCGCAGCTTCTTGACTATCGGATCCCTCTCTTACACCACCACCGACTTGGTTATTTGTCATAACTAAAACAAGAGGCTTGTATTCTTGCCTAATAAGATAGGCGGTAGCTTGAAAGATGGTTGCGTTTGCTATGACAATTTGAGTACCAAAATGATTTTCTGCTCGCTTGCTTTTTGAAAGTTCTTCAATTAGAAAAACTCTTGGGCGTTTATATTCGTGCCACTTTGTACGTGATTCTCTGAAAATGCGAAAGTTCTCTTCGGGAGTTTTTTGAGTGAGACTGGGAGCGGCAGGAGCGGCAGCTTTGCTGGCTGGAGAGGGACCGATAATCTTTGAGGGCGCTTCTTCAGTTGGTTTTTTGTAACACCAACTGCGCAGAGTTTGTGCAACAGTATTCGCAACGGAAAAAATGGAGCTTAGTGCGATCCCATAAATCACGCCCATATCATTGCAAAAATAACCGCCAAGGGCGCCAACGGCTGCACTGATAGCGAGATCTCTTGTAAAACTGTTACATCTTGAAACTGTCATAAGGTCCTTTAAATTAACAATAATTATACTAAATATTATGATATAATTATATTAAAATAAAGGTTAAGACGTTTTGGCCAGGGACCACTCTCGATCGGGGTGATGGAATAGGATGACGGTGACGACGGAGATGACCGTTAAGCCGGCGAGGAGAAGGAAGGCGCCTTGGTAGTTGCCCGTCAGGTCAATGAGCCATCCCGTTAAGACGGGGGCGATGATGCCGGCCAGGGAGAGGCAGCTGGAGGTGACGCCTTGGGCCGAACCGGCTCTCTCTTTAGCCACATCGATATTGATGCTGAAAAAGGCGGGTTGCGGCATGAGGCCGAAGCCCAGGCCGAGGCTCAGGAAGAGAAGGGAGAGGCCTAAAGAGTGGGTGTAGCTCAGGATGACGAAGCAGATGGCGGCGAGGAGCTGGCTGGTCCAAATCACATGGGAGCGGGCCAGGCGGCTGCTTCCCGTTTTCTTGTAGAGGTAGTCGGAGAGGATGCCACCACCTTTGAGAAAAACGGCGCCTACAAGCCAGGGAATGGTGAGATACCATCCAACGGCTTTTAAATTGAGTCCATGCTGGGAAAGGAAATAGCCCGGGAGCCAAAGGGTAGCGAAAAAGAGGAGATAGCCAAATGCAAAATAGCCAATGTTATTGGCGATGAGTGCGGGATGGAGAAGAACAAACTTCCAATTCATCGAGATGGTTTTCACTTTTTCTTTGAATTTGGAAGAAGAAATATAGTTCCGTTCCGCCTCATTTACATATTTCGATTCTTCGGGGAGATCGCGGAAGAGCCAATACCAGGCAATGGCCCAGATGATGCCGACGGAGCTGATGATGAAGAACATCGCCCGCCAGCCAAAATCGGCGACCAGGTACGAGGTGAGCGGCGCTCCAATAACAGCCGAAAGGGGAATGGCCACCAAACCCAAAGAGAGCGCTCTTGCCCGTTCTGAAGGGGAGAGCCAATTGCTGATCGAGCGGGTCATAGCGGGGAAGTGGGGTCCTTCGGTAATCCCCAATAAAAACCGCAAAATGATAAAGCTCCAAAATCCGACGGCAAAGCCCAAAAAGCCGACGCAGAGCGACCAACCGACCGCGGCCAAAGGCCATACAAACCGGGCCCCCCACAAGTCGACTAGCAAGCCGCCGAGAAGGGTCAATAGAATGTAGCCGATGCCAAATGCGGAGAGGATCATTCCGAATTGCGTGTCGCTGAAGCCGAATTCCTGTTTAAGCGGGTCGATCACAAAGGAGATCGCCGACCGGTCGATGAAATTGACCAAGGTAATAAAAAAAATTAGGCTTGCGACGACCCATCTGTAATTGGAACGGGCTTGTGTTGTCATGCATATCCTCTAGTTTGAGCAATCGATAGTATCACCAAACTCCTTTTACTGAAAGCACACAAAAAGGAAGGTATAGACGAGGAGCAAAAAGGCGCTCGCCTGCAAAACGGCGATCAGTTCCAGCGGGTCTCTAAAGCGAAATACTTTCAGAATCGATGGGATGGCCAAGGGCAAAATCAAGGATGCAAATAAATTTTGAATGGGAAACTGGAAAAACAGCACCAAAACAACGGGGATAGAGGCAGCCAAAAGAATGGAACCGGCGTATTCCAAAGAGCCGAATAACCTGCCGAAACGGACGATGAGGGTCTGTTTTCTGGCGGCCCGATCGCTCTTTTCATCCCGCAGATTATTGGCCACCAAAATGGAGCAAGAGAGAAGCCCCGGGGCCAGACTCGCTATGAAAACGGGCCATGAGACAGATCCCATCTGTAGAAAATAGCTTCCAGAGCAAGCAACGGGTCCGAAAAAGACAAAGACCAAGATTTCGCCCAGCCCCAAATAGCCCAATGGCCTAGGCCCGCCTGTGTACAATATGCCAAAACCAACGCAAACTGCGGCCAAGAAAAAGCTCCAAAGGCCTGCGATGATCATGAGGGGAATGGCCACGATCAAGGCGAGTCCAAAAACCACAATAGTGGCCATCAACATCGATGCGGGCTGGATCCACCCTTCTTGTGTCGCCCTCTTCGGGCCGTTGCGCAAGTGGGAATCGGCCCCATTGATGAAATCGAAGTAGTCGTTGGCAAAATTCGTTCCGATTTGAATCAATAAAGAAAAAAGCAGGGTCAAAACCAAAACTCGAACCTCTATATGCGCAGCCATTGAAGTTCCGATGATCACAGGACTCAAGCTCGCGATCCAAGTTTTGGGTCTCGAAGCCAGAAAATAAGCCTTAAAAGCGCTCGGCGCAGCCGGCGAAACCGGATTTGCCTTATTCATCGATGGCATTAGGCCCCTCCTTTCCGTGTTGAACCGAAACTAATTATGAGAGTAATTTCAGACCCGGCTATAACTCCGGCTTTTGCCAATGTCATTTTTCTACCAATCGGTATACCATTGAAAAGAAAACTACTCAAATCTCCTCTCTTATATTCACTGTTGGCAACAATCCTGTTTTTAAGTTCACTAGGAGTCATATTTTCAGTGACGTATATTCCAAACTTATCTCCAAATGCTGTCTTGATGTGAACAGGGTATTTTACAGCACAATAGGGTCGAGCGGCTATCCTATCAACATTCGTCATGACTACAGCCTCCTTTGGATGATTTCAGCTACGGCCTTTGGGTTTTCTAAATGGATGGCATGGCCAGCATTGGGAATGAGGATTGGGTTATTAAAAAGAGCTCTGAATTTTTCATCCCTTTCGCCAACAAGTACATGGTCGATTTCGTAACGGGGTTGCTTGGCCAAGCTATAGTGCATGAGCGCGGCGGCTAGGTTGGGAATGTTTTGCTGTTTTCGCATCGATAAATCGGGCACAAATGGTTTAAAAAGGGGTTGATCGTACCACCGCAAAAGAAACTCGTCAACCGGAAGTTCAAATAAAAGTTTGGCCCACTCTGCATCCGTTTTGAGTCTTTTCTCTTTTTCCTCTTCCGTTTTCAATCCTGGATGCGTCGAGAGCAAAGTCAACGAAACGACTTTTTCTTTAGGAATGCGGAGGGCTAGTCTGCCTCCCATCGAATAGCCGACTAAATGAAAACGGGGCAGGGGAATATCAAACGTTTCCACAAACGGCGATCTGCCATGGCCAGGCAAATCAAAACCGATGCAGTGGCAATCAGATAAGTAGGAACAAACGGACTCCCAATCGGCAGCCGTGCCTAAAAATCCGTGGAGAAACACAACAGGGGGCCCAGATCCCTTTTTTAAAATAGTGCTGGAAAGCATAAAACGTTTAGTTTAACCTTCATCAATCTTTTTACAAAAGGAGATAAAATGAGGATTTGGGTGGTTGTCATCGCGTTGTTTTGCGCCTGTTTATCGGCTGAGTGTGGTCCTGGAATCAAGTTGTTTAGCGGAAGCGCCAACAGCGAATTGACGCAATCGGTTGCCGATCATCTGGGAACGCAGGTAAGCCAGGCTCATATCTCCCGCTTTAATGATGGCGAAATCCGCATCCAAATCTTGGAAAATGTAAGAAACTGCGATGTCTTCATTTTGCAATCGACATGCATTAGCTCCCAATCGACCGTCAATGATAATCTCATGGAACTTTATTTGCTCATTCGCGCTATGAAACGCTCGTCAGCAAGAAGCGTAACGGCGATCATTCCCTATTTTGGCTATGCGCGGCAAGACCGGAAGATGATGGGCCGGGTTCCCATCTCGGCATCGGATGTCGCTATGCTTTTGGAAGTGGCAGGGGCGGACCATGTTGTGGCTGTCGATCTCCATTGCGGTCAAATTCAGGGCTTTTTCCATGAAACGCCCGTGGATAATCTCTTTGCCTCGACGATTTTTGTTCCCTACATCGCGCGATTGGATTTGAACGACCTGGTGATCGTCTCTCCCGATGCGGGCGGTGTGGAGCGGGCCAAAACCTTTATCGAAGGGTTGGCCTCGTTGGGTGTGCCATCCAGAATAGCTGTGATTGTGAAGCAGCGGGCCGAGGCGGGCGTGATTGAGTCGATGAACCTCGTGGGCAAGGTTCAGGGAAGCGATGCCGTCATCATCGATGATATTTGCGATACAGCGGGGACTTTAGTTCAGGCGGCCCGAGAGTTAAAAAATCAAGGAGCAAGAAGAGTGTTTGCTTGCGTTACCCATCCATTATTGTCGGGGCCTGCTTGTATGAGAATTGCTGAATCGTGTTTGGAAGAGCTGGTGGTTACCGATACGATCCCTTTACGGGACGCTGTTCCGGCAAACATCCGGCAGCTTTCAGTGGCTCCCCTTTTGGCTAATGCCATCTTGCACATCGTCAACGAAGATTCTCTCTCCGCCCTCTTCAAGTATCAGGATTAACAGGTACGGCTCGCAAGCAAGAGAAGGGAACAGGATTAACAGGTACGGCTCGCAGGCAAGAGAAGGGAACA
>CAYWKW010000037.1:0-15647 GCA_964458995.1 uncultured bacterium
ACCGCCCGCTTAGAAGGCGGGTGCTCTATCCACTGAGCTATCAATCCAAAAACAAAGCTCCAATTTACCCTCTGTGACGAGTATTTGGCAAGATTTCCTTGCCTTATTACCTTCTCGTGAGCTACTGTTCTTCATTTATTTAAACTGGGAATAGATTATGCGCACCCTCTTCGCCGCCTTGCTCGCCTTCTCCCTTTTCGCCGATGTAAGAATTTCTTCACACTCTATTCAACTGGAAAATGAAAAACTTTCCTACACGACCACCGTAGCCACAGGAGATATCAGCTACATCGCCTATGTAAAAGAGGGCGAAAATAGGCCAATCACCTTCGCCTTCAACGGAGGGCCCGGGTCGTCGAGCGTTTGGCTCCATATGGGCACTTTCGGCCCCAGAAGAATTGTCTCCCCCGAAGAGGGACAGGCCATTTTCCCGCCCTACAAAATGATCGATAACCCCGATACGATCCTCGATTTGACCGATCTGGTTTTCATCGACCCAAAGGGGACCGGCCTGAGCGAACCGAAAAAGGAGGAAGATACCGAAGACTATTATAGTGTGCGAGGAGATATCAAGACGGTTGGCGACTTCATTCGGAGCTATTTAACAGAAAATAAGAGATGGAATAGCCCCAAATACATCGCCGGAGAAAGCTATGGCGCTCTGAGAGCTTCCGGTTTGGCCGATTACCTGCAGGATGAGTATGGAATTTACCTCAATGGCCTCATTTTAATATCCGCCGCAATCGATTATCAAACCTTCATCTTCAATGTCGATAATCCGGCTCCCTACTTTCTCTTTTTCCCCTCTTTTGTCACAACAGCCTGGTATCACGAACGGTATCTTCCCGCCGCGTCGATCGAAGAAGTGGCAGGCAAAGCGCGCGCTTTTGCCTACCAAACGTATGCCCCTTCTCTTCTTTGCCGCAAGTGCACAGATCTCGATGCGGTTTATCAACAGATTGCCGAAATGACAAGCTTGCCTTTGAGTTTGGTTCAACGCCAATTGGGACGAATCGACGACGATCTCTTTTTTAGGGAATTTTTGGCGTCGGAAAAGAAAATCGTCGGAAGATTTGATTCGCGGTACACCGGTTTTTTAAATCCAATGGCTCCCGATCCGAGCGGTTCGCTCATCAGCGGTATTTTTGCGGGGGCTTTTCACGACTACTTGCACAAGGAATTGGAATTCCCCGCCTCTTATAACTTGATCTCTTCCGATGTTCATAATCAATGGAACTATTGGGACTACAATCGATGGGGCCTCCCCAATTTGATGATGGCGCTCAGACGGGCTTTGATCTGCAATCCTTCGATGAAAGTCTTTGTCGGATGCGGCTACTTCGATTTGGCGACCCCTTTTGCCGCCGCCGAATACTGCTTTGACCACCTCGACGTTCCAGATATTGCCGTTCAAATGGAATATTACGAAGGGGGCCATATGTTCTACCTCAACCCCGAAGCTCGCTCCAAATTCAAACGCGATCTAATCCGCTTTTACCAGAGGAATTCCCCATGAGAGTGCTCCTTCTACTGCTTTGCTTCACTCTGCTTCATGCCGAAGAGGAGGAAGAGGATTTAACGCCCCAATTGAACTTCACACACCACACGCTCGAGCTCGAAAGCGGCCCTCTCCATTATACCGCGATTACGGGGATGTGCCCCATTGTGAATGACGACGTCAAGGAGGCCGACCTCTTTTTCATTGCCTACACGAAAGATGGGGAAGAAGATCGCCCGATCACCTTCATTTTCCCGGGTGGGCCCGGAGGCGCAGGGACTCTAGAAGCGATCCTCACCTTTGGCCCTCGAAGACTCCTCACGGCAGATGAGGGGAGAACGATCCATCCTCCTTATAAAATCATCGACAACGCCGAAACTCTTCTCGAATATACCGATCTCGTCTTCGTCGACCCCATCAATTGCGGCTTTAGCAGGGCGACTGAAAACGCCGACCTCTTCTATTTTTACAGCGTTGAGGGGGATATCCAAATCCTCGGCGAGTTTGTCCACACCTACATCGACCTGTTGCAACGGTGGAATTCCCCCATCTATCTCGCGGGCGGAAGCTACGGGACCACCCGCTGCTGCGGATTGGCCTCGAATCTTTTGCAATATGGCATTGCTGTGAAGGGACTCATCCTCGATGGATGCGCTTTTGAATCGCAAACGCAAAATCCCCATCGCGACCAAGCTTTGCCCGATTGCCTTCTCATCCCCACATTTGCGGCTACAGCCTGGTATCATGGGCGCCTCTGGCCCGAAAAACCGCTCGAAGAGGTCGTCGATTATGCGCGCCACTTTGCTTACGATTCCTATGCGCCCGTCATGCTCCAACCCAACCGGTTGAGCTATGTTGAAAAGGCCATTTT
Source organism: uncultured bacterium (assembly GCA_964458995.1). Taxonomy (GTDB): domain Bacteria; phylum Chlamydiota; class Chlamydiia; order Chlamydiales; family SM23-39; genus REEB52. The sequence continues at coordinate 2,370 of CAYWKW010000037.1, forward strand.
CGAAAAAAATTATGCGGAACTGGTCGGCCTTCCTGTCGATACGGTGAAGCGGTACAATTGCCGGATCAATGAAATGATCTACACCTCCGAATTCTTCGGACCTGAGAGAAAAACCCTCGGCGGGCTCGATAGCCGCTACTCGGGAGACGTTTCAACCATCGACCCAGACCAGGCTCACGATCCCAGCTATCTCGATTGCATCGGATATACGCCCGCCCTCAACACGTACCTGCAAAAAGAGCTCGACACTGCCTACCCCTTTTCCAAATATGTCACCTTCTCTTGGCAGACGATCGTTCAATGGAATTTTGGCACTTACGACTCCTTTGGCGAGCCCAACTTTCTGCAGCGCCTGAGACACGTTTGGGTCATCAATCCGCTGATGAAAGTCTTCGTTGGCTGCGGTTACTACGATTGCCGCACTCCCTTTGCCGCCGCGGAGTATTGCTTTGACCATCTCGATCTTCCCGATTCCTATAAAAAGAAACTCCAACTCGAGTACTATGAAGCGGGACACGGTTTTCTCTTTGATTATCAATCCCTCAAAAAATGGAAACACGATTTAGTCAAATTCTATGGACGCTTTTAAAATTGGACTCATAGGCTTTAATGGCCGCATTGGCAAATCCATCGCGGCCCTCCATCCGGTCGTTCCGGTCTCCCGCACCACGCCGCGCCAAAATCTCCCCTGTGATGTCCTCATCGACGTCTCATCGCACGAGGCCCTCCTCGAAAATCTCTCCGCGAACAAACCCATCGTGATCGGCACAACCGGCCACAAAGATCTATCTCCCATCCACAGGGCCGCCAAACACCTTCCTATCTTCTACGCAGTCAACTTCAGCCTCGGCATCGCGCTCCTTCGCAAGCTGGCAGAGCTGGCCCAATCGTTCCCCGCCGACATCGACATCATCGAAACACACCATTCAGAAAAAAAAGATGCTCCCAGCGGCACCGCGCTTCTCTTAAAGCAGACGCTTTCCACCGCGCGAATCCATTCGATCCGCTCCGGCAAAATCGTCGCCGAACACACCATCATCCTCAACACACCCGAAGAGCGAATCACCCTCTCCCATCAAGCCCATACTCGCGACGTCTTCGCAAAAGGAGCTCTCGCCGCCGCCCATTTTCTTATAGGCAAACCGCCCGGCCTTTACAGCATGGACGATTTGCTTTATGATAATGCCCATGAAAGACGTCCCCATTAAGAACTTTTTCGTCGGAGAGAAACAGCCCCTCACGATTTTTTGCGGCCCCTGTGTGATCGAAAGCGAAGAGTTCACACTCCGCGTAGCCGCTGAATTGAAAACGATTTTCAGCCGCCACCCCTTTCAACTCATCTTCAAAGCTTCCTACGATAAAGCCAACCGCACTTCGATCGCCTCATTCCGCGGCCCAGGCCTTGAAAATGGATTAAGGATTCTCGAGCGGGTCCAAAGCGAATTCGATCTTCCCGTCCTCACCGACATCCATTCGCCCGAAGAGGCCGCCATTGCGGGATCACTCTGTGATGTGATTCAAATTCCCGCTTTTCTTTGCCGGCAAACCGATCTCCTTATCGCCGCCGCCCAAACTCCCGCCGCCATCAACGTCAAAAAGGGGCAATTTCTTGCACCGTGGGACATGAAAAACGTCGTTGACAAACTCGTCTCTTGCGGCAATGAGCGGATCATCCTCACCGATCGCGGCACCTCCTTTGGCTACAACAATCTCGTCAGCGACATGCGCGCCATTCCCATCATGCAAAAGTTTGGCTTTCCCGTCTGTTTTGACGCCACCCACTCGGCTCAACTACCTGGAGGCCAAGGCGCCACAACGGGCGGCCAGCGCGAATTCATCCCGACTCTTGCCAAAGCCGCCATTGCCGCCGGAGCCAACGCCCTCTTCATCGAAGCCCACCCCAACCCCGCACTCGCCAAAAGCGACGCCACCACCGTGCTCCCCTTCGACGCCCTAAAAACCCTCTTAACTCAAGTGGAAAGGCTATATGAAGCTGCTCACTATTCTCATTCTACTCTCTAGCTTTTTCCTCTATTGGTTTTCCATTCGCATGAAACCTGAAGACATCGCGTCCTACGACAAGCTCATTCAAGAGAGCACTGAACTGCGCACCCGCAACACACTCGAAGAGAACCCCGCCCATCAAACCCGCCAAGGCGTGCAAAAAGACATCTGGACGCAAGATGAGACGCGCCACTATCGGATCGACAGCGAGCACTCTGATCTCTACCTCTCTCCCAAAGCCGCCGTTGAAGAACTCAAAAACGTCCACTGCAGCGTCCCCAATGATTTTACCCTCACAGCCGACGAAGCGCTCTACACCTATCCCACCCACCAATTCGTCGCCGAAAAAAATTGTCTCCTCATCCAAAACAACAACACTATTACTGGAGCCCGCATCCAATTTGACCTAGCCAAAGAGATCGTCACTTGCGACAACCCCAAAGGCCATCTCAACGAAGGGCTCAACTTCACCGCCCATCAACTCACCTGGAACAAAAAAGAGAACAAACTCTACCTCAAGGGGCAAGTGCACCTCATCTCCTCCCGCATTCAAGACAAAGAGAGTTTTGCCCTGGCCGACACGCTCATCTACGACCTTCTCGATAAAACCATTCTCCTCACGGCCCACCGCAAAGTCCTCTTTTGGCAAGAAGGGCTCTCCATGAGCGCAGCCGAAGTACTCATTCGCAAAGACCAGACCCTCGAAGGCCACGGCGACGTCCACTTCTCTTTTGATCTTGACGAACAAAACACCATCGATCAATTTTTCAAGCACTACTTATGAACCTTCTTGAAGCTAAAAATCTCATCAAGCGCTACGGCGGCAAGCCAGTCCTTAACGGCCTCTCCTTTCACGTACAACCTGGCGAAGTTGTCGGCCTTCTTGGCCCCAACGGCGCCGGCAAGACCACCGCCTTCTACATCACCATTGGCCTTATCCAACCTGAAAGCGGTGAAATCTTCTTCAAGGGGCAAAACATCACCACACTTCCCATTCACAAACGGGCGCATCTCGGCTTTGGCTATCTCGCGCAAGAGCCCTCCATTTTCCGCTCCCTTACCGTCGAGCAAAACATCCTCTGCATTCTCCAAACCCTTCCCCACAAAAATCTCTCGCTTGAGTCGCTCCTCGAGGAGCTCCATCTCACTCATCTGCGCCACAAGAGAGCCTCCACTCTCTCCGGCGGCGAGCGGCGCCGTCTGGAAATCACCCGCGCCCTCGTCACGCAACCCTCGCTCCTTCTCCTCGACGAACCCTTTGCCAACATCGACCCCCTCGCCGTCGCCGACGTCAAGCACCTCATCCGCCTCCTCAAGCAAAAGCAGATCAGCGTCCTCATCACCGACCACAACGCCCGCGAGATTTTTTCCATCGTCGACCGCTCCTATCTCATCCAAGAAGGGAAGGTGCTCCTTTCCGGCACCACTGATGCCCTCATCAACGACCCGCAAGCGCGCCGCACCTATTTTGGCGAAGATTTCCGTTTGTAAAAAATGGACAAAGGGTTTAGCATCCATAGCTTCCTAAAAACCAAGGAGAAATTTTATGGCAGCGTTACCAGCAGTCTCACAAGGCACCTACAAAATCAGCCCAGACGAAATGAAAGAAGTCATCGCGCAACTGGCAGACTTTGTTGCGATCCCCTCTGTTAGCAATCCCAACAGTCCCGATTACAAAATGGAACATCTCGAAGCAGGCGCCGAATTTGCCGCATCTCGGCTTGCAAAACTCGGATTTGATGTCCGGAAAGTTTCCATTGATGGCTCAGCGCCCTTCGTTCTCGCAGAAAAAGTCGTCGACGCTGCCAAACCCACGCTTCTTCTCTATGCTCACTATGACGTTCAGCCCGTAGATCGCAGCCAATGGACCTCCGATCCATTCGTCATGCAAGAGCGCGATGGGCGCCTCTACGGCCGTGGCGCCAGCGACGACAAAGGCGGCATTGTCGGCATCCTCACTGCTCTCGGAGCCTATCAGAAAGCCTATGGCGCTCTTCCCTGCAACATCAAAGTTCTTTTCGAAGGCGAAGAAGAATACGGCTCCACCCACATGGAAGCTCTTCTCCATCAAGAAGGCAAAGCACTCAAAGCCGACGCCCTCGTCGTCCTCGATGCCAGCAACGTCGATGTCAACACAGGAACCCTCACCTCATCCACTCGCGGCCTAGTCAATCTGAAACTCGAAGTTCGCCCCCAGCAAAACCAACCTGAAAAGCGGTTCACCATCCTCCAAGGTTCTTGGGGCCAGCCCAACGGCGGCAACTCCATTCAAGAATCGGCCACCTGCGATCTACGCATTCGCCTCGCTCCCGGTGAAACAGCCGAAGACGCCGCCGCATCTTTCGAAAGTACCGTCCGAGCCCATCCTCCAGCAATCCCTTATCTACTCAAAGTCAAAACCCTCAAATCTGAGGACAACGCTGTCGTCTGCCAACTCATAGTCCAATCTATGGAAAAACCGATCCACAGCGGCGTAGGCTGCCTCGCTCCCGATCCATCCATCGCCCTCGCGGACATCCTCACTACACTTCCCGATGTCACACCCAATCCATCGCTCGTCCTAGCCCAACTCATGACTTCTCTCAGCCAACCCCGCAACATCCCTAACTTCATGGACGATTGCAAATCCATCGCCCCGGCAGAAAGAGCTCTTCTTCAAAAAAGCTCGCAAACGCCTGAGCAATATGTCACTGAGCACAATCTTCTCTTGGACCAACTCCGAGGCGATCCAGACCTCTCCGTCTATGAGCGTATTTCCGAGGAGCCCAGCGTCTCTTGCGTCAATGGACAAATGGCCGCCGACTCTGCCACGACCCAAATTGGCGTCCGCCTCACCGCCGGCCAAGACCCCGAGCGCGTCGCCCAACTTCTCAATAGGTACCTGCGCGCCAATCCAAACGCCCGAGACTTTACCGTCGCAGTCAGCCAAACTAAAGGGAGCCATGCTTGGAGCGGCGATCTCTCCCGTCCTCTCTCCCAAAAATACCTCGAAGCCCTTGCGGACAACTTCCCGAACGGCCACCACGTTCAACCCTCCGGCGGGGCCCTTCCCTTGCTCACCCATTTCGAAAAGGCCTTCCCCGAAATGGAAATGCTCCTTCCTGGCGTCGAAGATTCAAAGTCCTCAATCCACAGCCACGACGAGTCTCAAGACATCGGTCTCCTTGAGCGCTCGATCAACTCCCTCATCGGTTTCCTCCACCGAGTCGGAGGCAAAGTCTAAACCTCCAAGGCCCGTCCCCTCCCAGACGGGCCTCTCATCCTATTTCCCTCTAGACTCTCAATGGCCTTCAAAACGGCAGCTACTGGCAGCGTTGCCAAGCAATCGCTCATCTTACTTCCCCCGCAGCCATCTTGGTAGCAAGGCCTGCAGCTAAAATTCTGCGCCACCACTCTCGCCCCCGGATTGCGCCACGGCCCCCAAGTTACATCCGACGTCGGCCCAAAAATCGCCACCACCCGCTTCTTCAATGCACTCGCCATATGAAACGGCACACTATCCACACACACCAACAATTCGCTCATCTCAATCAATGCGGCCAACTCCTTCAATGAGACCTTCCCGCTCAAATTGACTACATCCAACCCCCTCGCAATCTCTTCCACCATTACTCTTTCGATCTCATCGGGCCCCGAAGTGAACACCACCCTTTTCCCCCTTCGGATCAACTCCTCCGTCAACTTTCTCATCTTTTCCACTGGCCAACACTTAAACCGCCACCTTGACGTTGGATGGATCACCACAAAAGGCCCCTCCATCCCCACACTCCTCCTTGCCTCTTCCGGCACATGCAAGAACAATTCCCGCTCCTCGACTCCGGGAAAAATCCCAATCCGCCGCAACGCATCTAAATTTCTCTCCACCGTGTGCCTCAGTCCTGGACAATGCTTCACCACGTGCGTATAGAGCCCCTTTTGCCACCTTCCCTTTGGCTCGAACCCCACCCTCACCCTCGCTCTCGCCATCCTCGCTGCCAGCGCCCCCCGGTCCCCTTCCGTCAAGTTGATCACCAGATCGTAGCCCGCCCCCCGGATCCTTCTCCACATCTCCCATTCTCTCTTTAAGCGCCCCAACCACCCCAATTTTTTCCATCCCCTGTCGTACCCCAGCAGCCCGTTCACCCCCGGGTGCCCCTCCAACATAGCGAACGCCTCGCTATATACGTAGGCATCCACCCTCGCCTCTGGCAACCGCCTTCTCAGCACCTCAAAAACCGCCCCTGTCAGCAGCACATCCCCCAATTGCCTCAACTTGATAACAAGAATTTTTTTCACACCCCTTAAATCTGGGTAGTCGCCGTAAGTCATTTTTTTACTCCTAAAAACACCTGATTTTAAAATTTTTCGCCATTTTCCAATAGAACTTCGTGAGATTTATTGGCCTCTGGTTTACAATGTCACTACAAAATACCTAATGGAGAAATCTAATGGCCCAAGCTACAACACAAACTTTAGAACAAACTCTTTCTATCATTAAGCCCGATGCGGTTGGACAAAACATGATTGGGAACATCATTGAGTACTTTGAGCGCGATGGCCTCAGCGTCGTTGGTGCGAAGATGCTCCACCTCACTCCCGATCAAGCGAAAACCTTTTATGCGATCCACAAAGAGCGCCCCTTCTTTAACGAGCTCATTGAGTTCATGACCTCTGGCCCTGTTCTTGTGATGGTTCTTGAAGGCGAGAATGCTGTAGCCCGCAACCGTCAGATCATGGGAGCCACCGATCCATCCAAAGCATCACCTGGCACCATCCGCGCTGACTTTGCCACCTCCATTGACCGCAACGCAGTCCATGGGTCAGACTCTCACGCCAATGCTAAAACAGAAATCTCTTTTTTCTTTAAATCCAACGAACTATTTCCACGGGCCTAACCATGCTGAAATACCTCCTCCTCGTCTCCACCCTCTGCGCCGAGCAAACCCTCTCGATCATCAAACCTGACGCCATCGAGAACCATCAGATCGGCGAAATCGAGTCCTATCTCGAAGCCTCTGGGCTCCACATCGTCGCTGCCAAGCTTGTCCATCTCACACCCGAGCAGGCCAAATCATTCTACTCCGTCCACCGCGACCGTCCCTTTTACAACGACCTCATTGCCTACATGACCTCTGGCCCTGTTCTTGTCCAAGTGCTCGAAGCCGAAGACGCCGTAGCCCTCAACCGCAAAGTCATGGGCACCACTGACCCAACCAAAGCCTCCCCTGGCACCATCCGTGCCGACTTTGGCACAGACCTCCAGCGCAACGCTGTTCATGGATCTGATTCGCTCCCCTCGGCCCAAAAAGAGATTGCCTTCTTTTTCAAACCCTCCGAGATCCACTCATGCGAGACATCCAACTAAAGTACCGTCTCTTCGTCCAGCAGCGCAACTGGGAGCCCTTCCAAAATCCCAAGAACCTAGCCGCCGCCCTCTCCGTTGAAGCCTCTGAACTCCTTGAGATCTTCACCTGGCTTACCCCGGCCCAATCGGCCTTTCCCACCCCCGCCCGTCTCCAGGACATCCGCGATGAGATGGCCGACGTTTTTCTCTACCTTCTCCGTCTTGCCGACGTCCTCGACATCGACCTACTCGAGGCTACCCGCCAAAAGTTCGCCAAGAACGAAGCCAAGTACCCCCTCGACAAATCCCTCGCCCTCGCCCGCTCTCTATCTGAGTCTTAAAGGGATATACCTCAAGTAAACTCAAAAATTGGTTTCTGCCAACGCCTTGTCCCCGAGGCTTGCGTCGGACAGCCACTGAATTTGAGATCCACCTGCACCCCACCCCAAAGAAGATGCTTCTTTGTGGACCAAGGCGCCAAACTTTTCAAGTTTAGCTGCTTCGGTACCGCTGGCGCTGACTCAAATTCAGGGCGCCTCCTTGGCATATTCCCGATTCTTCAAGTAGTTTCGGTATATCCCACTTTAAATTAAAATATATTTTTACCAAATTTCATTGAATTAAATCAAAACAACCAGATATACTATTACCTTTATCAACCAAGCAAAATTAAAAAGGGTAATAGTATGAAAAAAGTAAATCACACAAAAATTAACACAAATATAGGTAAAGTACTTTGCGGGATATCAGGAGCCATAGTAGGATTCTTTCTTGGCGGCTATCTGATAGCATTTCTAGGCTTAGGAGCTGGCATAGCCGTTGGCCACTTACTAGAGAAGGGCATTGCCCCCTCGGCAGCGAAATAACCCCCCGGTACCTCCATGCCTTCCCACAAAGAAGAACACCACTTAACAGATCTTTTCCCCTATGACCCCTCGAAGAGAATTGGGTCGGAATTGGAAAAAAGCCTAAAAGAATATCAATTCCTACTTTTAGTCGCTTTAGCAGCCATTGAAAGTTTCCAGAACATTGATCTCGAAAAATTTGATTGCGTCGTAGGTGAAAATGCTTGCCAAATCCGAGCTATAAGAATTGCTCTTATTGCTTCCCAAGATCAAAGCGTCTTTAGCGAATTTAATCAAAAAATTACCGCTTCATTGACAAAGATCGACGAACTTCTCTCACCAGAAACATTGCAAACAAGTATGAGAGATCGAAATTCTCTAAAAGATCTGATCGACAAACACGATTTAGATATCACTCTCAATTCCGACGAAATCTTTTTAATTAAGTCGTACATTCTCTCTGAGATGAAAGAGACAGACTCGAATGATGAATTTGTCCGCAATATTACCAGAAAAGATATTTGCGTCCCCGACAAATTGAAAGAGAAACATCCCGAGATTTCAACTCGATTTCTTTCCCTATTAGCAAAAAATCTGAGATCAAAAGTTTCTAAAGCTTCAGTTTGTTTTGTTAACTCAGCAGCAAGTGATCTTGCAGATCCAACATTAACCGAAATGCTTTCTGATCATACATTGGAACACAATGACTTACTTTGCACCCCAACTTTTTGGACATTTAAGACACTACTCCTTTTGGCTCAAAAGAAACGACTTCCTTTAATTGTCCATGTAAAATTTCTGAATCATTTGGGAATCGGATATCATGTAATCGATGAAGAATACTTAGTTTACAAGCCCTGTGAACATTCCGAATCCTATATTCTGTCAGAACTAACAAAAGAAGATCTTCATCAGCCCGCTTGCTTTATTGAAGGCATTATTTGTCCAAAAGCAGGACAGCCCCCCATTTCTAAAGCAGAATGGATAAAATCCATGAATAAAAATTCCATCGTTGATGTGTTGTTGGCTTTTGCTGCAGATCACCGTCAGTATCCAGACCCAGAGAAAACAGTTCCAGTTCATGATAAAGAATACGAATACTACAAGAAGCTAGCAGAAAGTGAAGGGTTTTCATTGAACAATCCAACTACCTTTTTTGCTAGACATATGTATTGTTCTCAAATCAATAAAAAATACCATCCTCAGCTTCTCTCTAGAATTTAATATAAAAATCCTGTACGCAAATTAGAAAAGAACCGCACGGCTTTTTCAGATGCCTCATAGCTTTCACGTTACTCACGATCTAAAGTGGTTTCAATTAGGAACTATTATTTCCACTTCTTTTCCTATTCCCTCAATTTTAGTAGGAGGACAGCTAGCCAAACAATATGGCCCAGGAATCGCAATCTGTTCGGTTTTAGCAGCTAACTTATTGCTCTGGTTGATCTCAACGGCCATGATTTCTATGGCCGGCGCAGAACGTTCCAATGCAATAGAAAACGTAAAAGTTTATCTGGGAAAATATGGAGCCATTTTTATGTGGCTAGTCCTTATGATCTCCATGCTGAATTGGTTTGTTCTTCAAATTAACGGAGTCATTCCTTCTATAGGAGCCTATTTTGGAAGCCCGGATAAAAGCACCCTCGTCCGTTTAGGTGCTGGCCTAGGATTTTTTACGACCCTTTTATCGGTTGGAGGAATACGCCTTCTCAAGTGGGTTACACTAACCAGTTTCCCCCTTATTTTTTGTTACTACCTCTTTGTAATTTTTCGCTCTGACTTTTCCATCTATGAAACTAAATCAAGTTGGGGATTATCTACCCCCGCGATCATCTCTTCAGTCCTAATCCTTGTCCCGGGGGCCATCAACCTCCCCACCCTCTTTCGCTTTTCCCGTTCAAAATCGGATTCCTATCTAGGCTTAGCCATTATGTTTATCCTAATGGCCATTTTTGAGTGTTCAACCATATGGATGAAATTTACTGATAATTGGACCATCATCTACGACGGTGCATTTTATTCCATTATCACATTGATCTTTATCATTTTGACACTCATTTATATCAACCTTATCAACATCTTTTTTGCCTCAGCCTGTTGGGAAACCTATTTCCCCCGTTTTGAAGGACCCAAAGGCTATGTAGTCACGGGATTACTAGGCACAGCTATCTATACATTTATCCAGGTAACAACCCCTATTCTTTATATCGGCCATTTATCAAATGCCTATCTGGCAAGTTTAGGTGTTGTAATATTGATTGCCTTTTTGATTCAGATGATCATCAGACACCGGCCTCGGAAATTTGAACAAGTCATCAATGGGATTTGTTGGGCGATTGGCTGTCTTGTTTCGACCCTTTTGGTCATACAGAATGTCCAAAACGGCGTTCATCCTCTTCTCATGGGCGCGGGTTCCAGTGCCTTAGCCTATTTAATCATAATCTTCATCGAAGAAACTTCCTGGGCCATAAAGAAGATCCTGAAGAATGAACACGCTTCCTGACAATCAACAATCGACCTGGCAGCTCACCTCCATCCAACTAGCCGGCTGGACGAGTCTGCCCATTCTGGCCACCAGCATTCTCATTCTTCAGACCAACAGTTTCCTCGGCGCCATCCTCACCATCATCGTTGGCAATGCGATCCTTTGGTTCATCCGTCTTGGCATCATCACAATGAGCCATGAAAAGCGGCAAAGCACCCTCGACATCTCTCGAGAATATGTCGGCCCTTTCGGCAGCTACCTCATTGCCCTTCTCCTGCTCCTATCAACCTTTGCCTGGTTTCTCATGCAAACAACCACAGCCAGCGGCTCCATCAACCTCCTCCTCCCCATCAAGGAGAACCCCACCATCGATCAATTCACCCAGATCAGCGTACTCCTCGGCATCATCAGCACGCTCTTCTGCATGGGCGGCATGGTCCTTCTTCGCAAACTCTCCACCTTTGCATTTCCGCTTCTCATCCTCATCTTTTTCCTCATCCTCCTCTTCATTCCCCACTCCACCTCCTCGAACACCAACCTCACCTCTCTCTCGGGCCTGCCCCTCGTCCTCGCCACAAACCTCGGCATCACGGCCGACCTGCCCACCTTTTTCCGTCACAGCCGTTCCTGGGCCACCTCCATCAAAGCCCTGACCCTCGTCCAGCTCATTAGCCTCGCCTTCGGCCTCATCAGCCTCTATCTCGGCTCCATCATCACCGACGGCTTCCAAATCAACTCCCAAGCCCTCTTTCCCGGCAACCTGACCCTTAAAATCTCCCTCACGGCCTTCATCTTTCTCTCGGTCATCTGCGCCAACGTAGCCAACGTCTATTCGGCCTCCGTCGGCTGGGAGCTCCTCGCCCCCAAAGCCCTCGTCGGCCGCAAGGAGTACTTTATCCTTGGCCTTGGCCTCACGACCATCTTCATCCTCCTCTCCGACCTCTTTTCCACCCAGCTTCTCCTCAACATATCCGACAGTTCCCTCGTCAATCTCTGTCTCATTCTCGTCTCGGGCTACATCATCTCTCGGCAAACGCACAAGCCCCCGCACAACCACCTCCAGCTCACCTACCTCACCGCCTGGCTCCTCTCCACCCTCGCCAACACCCTCCAGCTAACCAACCTCCTCTTCGCAAACGTTTCCACCCTCCTCCTCAGCTGCATCATCATCTTCCTTGTCGTCGGCCTTTCCCTATCAACCAGGCACCTGATGACCCTTTTCTCCGCTCCAAAGAAATAGAAGAAATCTCACAAACCCCATTTACCCTGTTCAAAAATGTTCCCATCTGCTAGTCTTCCAGCTTTTTCACTAAATGGAGCACTTCATGGGAAAGTTGATTTTCTTAGTTTTTCTTTTCTGCTTTTCTTTTCTCCACTCAAATTCAGATAACAATTCGCGAATTGATCAATTCGTCGACTGGATTTTAAGCGATTCGTTTTACCAAAAATCCGGAGAAAATTCAGAAAATAGAAATACAAAGATTATTGATATAGAGAAAGTAAGAACTATTCAAGGATTTGCTGAATTAGGTGACGAGATTGTCCGATACAAAGAGTTGGGGTGGCAATCTTCCACAATACCTATTTTGATTTGCCGCTTCCAATATTTCGAAGATCTCTTGACTACTTATTCATCAATTATCGAAAAACTTGACCTCGAATTATTAATACAAAATTTAGAATTGGTTTACCGTAGAGCGATTGCAAGAAAAGACGTTGTAATTCGGGGGAATTATAGTTTGAAAGGCGCTCCTTCACCTCGAATAATAGAACAATTGCTACTTATCCGAAAAGACTACGAATTTGTTTTAAATCATGCTCCTCCTTCATCTCGCTTATATTTGGCGACACAAATTAAAATGGATCATCTGGATAATATTCTTTTGAGCCCATTAAATGATTTTGACATTCACAATCTTGTTCATGATGATGTACCCATAGAATTACATTTAAACGAATGGGCGACTGAACCAGGACTAACTGGGATAGAGCTTCGGGAAAATGTTTTTCTTAATTTGCAAAAGTGCTCTGAAGCTCATGATTCTTTTTTAGATTATGTTCTTCTTTGCCAATGCGACCCTGATATTGCTCTTGGGTACTTGAAGCCAGATGCTTTCGAAATTATATGGGAAGCTGTTCCCGATGCCGCTGATGATTATTTGCCTGATGGGTATGGAGACAGAACTCCCGCACTTTATTATAAAATACAAATAGGCACAGACAGTGGAAGTAACTGGAAAAAAGTGTGTGAGCTTTAAACTGTAGCGAAGAGAATGTGAAAAAACATAGACAAGGTGACCTATGTGCAAAGCTTCCTAAAGCCCCGAAGAGCTCGAAAGTTTATTGAGCTGTGAGAGAGTTACATCGAGAAAGTCCTTCTCAAGATATCTCTTTTTGATCTGGTCCCTTTCTTGTTTATATTTAGCCACTAAGGTTTTGCTCTCATTTTCATCGAGCATGACAAAAATGGGGATTCGAAAAGGCTTCTCATTGAGGTAGCACTCAGGATTTAACATCAAGTCGCGATTTCATAAAATTATTTAGTAGTTTTTTTGGTATACTCTCGTCTTCAGAATATATTTCGATATAAGAAGTATCAAACATCCTTACTTCTATTAAGA
>CAYWKW010000038.1:0-15376 GCA_964458995.1 uncultured bacterium
AAAATCTGCGAATGAAAATCGATAATTAGAAGTCTAATTTAAATCGAACTGTCAACCCTTGAACATAGAGGTTCCCCATGGGAGCAATCGATCCTGCGACCATGATGTCATCATTGTAGTAGGGTAACATATTTTGATCGAAAAAGACTTGGAAACCATACCCAGCGGCGATGTCTAAGAACCAGCCGTGGCAATCCATGTAAGTGCTCCAACTAAGTCCGAGCTCCAAATCAAGGTGCGTCCTCACAGCTAGAATTTCTCTGCCATCCGCTTTAAAAGTGGGGGTAGCAGGGGTGGTAGCATGGGTTACACGGGTGCTCGCTTTTGTGTACTTTGTAAAGAGAATATCGGCTTCGCCAAATCCATAGAGGCTAAATCCTTTTCCTAGAGCCCAGTTGGTATCCAAGGCGATCTCAGGACCAACGGCCCATGAACGTGTTCTGGATTTGTTGACGTTTGTATCTCTGGTTGTGCCAAAACCAAGGGTTCCATTGTTGGTATAGGTGACTTGAGCTTTTTGTCGAATCCACGTAGCGCGGGCCCCAAAGCTTGGACGGAAAGTGAGCTGGGTCCCCACATAGTACCATCGGCCTAAGTCAAGTTCTACGATATCCAATTTGAGATCCCACTTCCCGGTTACAGAATTGTAGGCATTGCTCCCTTGAAAGAGAGGGTGTCCCCAAGTGGGAAATATTTGCTGATTGGTTCTCACGCTTGTTTTCTCGTGCTGCGAACCATGGAGCCAGGTATATTGAGCCATTACATCCCAATTGTCGTAACTGAAATATCCTCCCGCACCTACTTGAAATCCTGGCTTATAATCAAAGTCCATATTGATCGTGCTGCCGATTAAACCATTTGGGAAGGCTACTGCTGGCGTTGTGTCGGGAATGCCTGTCACGTTTACGTCTGTGGTTTTGTTCAAAAGGCCAAGGGTCATGTTCTCTTGGACGGGTTGCCAATAAATGAAGCTGGCCTCCGCGTAAATATCGAATGGGCAAGACACTCTTGTGCGAGCCGGATAGCCATAACTTGCATTCAACAAGGGAGTGGCCCAAGGAGGGCAGCAGGGATCTTGTCCAGGACAGATTTGAGTGGGCGGGCAAGGCTGCGGGCAAGGCTGCGGGCAAGGTTGCTTGCAGGGGTTACAACTATTGTCTCCAAATAATCCCACCATTGCTAGGAGCGAGGCGGCGACCCGTACTGGTAGATGATTCATTTTTCTTCTCCGTTATCTTCTAAGGGTTTTGTCTTTTTGGCTAAAAGTTATCAGATGAAGAAAATGAGAGCAAATGAATTTTTGCAAAAACAAATCGAAGTTGGGCCATTCAGAACATTTGCGAAGAACCAAGCTCTATCTTTGTAAATTTCTCCAGCGAAGTTTTTTTGGATAAAAAAAGTTCGGAATTTTCCGGGCCTTTGTGTTTTGGAGGTGGAGAGAAGCCCTCGCGGCGGGCGAAGCGCCCGTCCTTAGCAAACTCTACAAAGATGACTACATGCTTAGTACTTTTAAAGAAAGAATCTCTCCTTCCCAAACAGGGGACGTAAAAACATAGCCATTACACCCTTTATTTTATCATGATGGGGTGTTATAATCTGGGGTTTTTTGAGGAAGAGATGTTTCAAGTTATTCCAAATGAAGGGTTTCCGGAGAGAGAAGAACGAGTTCTGAGGTTCTGGAAGGAGAGGGGGGTTTTCGAGAGGTCGCTGGAGAAGGGGGGCAAGCTCTACTCATTCTACGATGGGCCGCCGTTCGCCACGGGGTTGCCCCACTACGGGCACTTGTTGGCGGGGACCATGAAGGACGTGGTGCCCAGGTATAAGACAATGAAGGGCTTTTGTGTGCCAAGACGGTTCGGATGGGATTGCCACGGCTTGCCGATCGAAAATGAGATCGAGAAGAGTAAGGAATTGTCGGGAGCGGGGGCGATCGAGGCGTTTGGGATTGCGAAGTTCAATGAGGAGTGCAGGGGAATCGTTTTAAGGTACACGGCCGAATGGAAAAAGACGGTCGAGAGGATGGCAAGATGGGTCGACTTCGATCGTGCGTTCAAGACGATGGACCTGACTTTCATGGAGAGCGTCTGGTGGGTCTTTAAAGAGCTGTTTGATCGGGAATTGGTCTACGAGGGATTCAAAGTGATGCCGTTCTCGATGAAACTGGGGACGCCGCTTTCGAATTTTGAAGCGAATTTGAACTATCAGGAAATAGATGACCCTTCGCTGGTGGTGGCTTTTGAGGCGGCGGGAGAGGTGGGGACGTTCTTCTTGGCTTGGACGACGACTCCCTGGACGCTGCCGTCGAATTTGGCGCTGATGGTGGGGCCCGAGATCGATTATGTAAAGGTGAAGAGCAGCGGGAAGTACTTTTATCTGGCCGAGGCAAGGCTGGCGGCGAACTTTAAAGAGGGCGCCGAGGTGGTGGAGAGGATGAAAGGGAAAAAATTGGCGGGCAAGAGATACAAGCCGCTGTTTCCTTTCTTCGCCGATCGAGATGCATTTAGAGTGATTTTAGAAGAAGCTGTGTCGGTTGAGGATGGTACGGGCGTTGTTCACTGCGCGCCCGCCTTCGGAGAGATGGACTTTTTTGCGTGCAAAAGAGAGGGGATCGAGCTGGTTTGCCCGGTGGATAACAATGGAAGATTCACAGCTGAGGTGCCGCCTTGGACTGGCGTGCTGGTAAAAGATGCCGATAAAGAAATTGCCAGAGATTTGAAGGGGAGAGGGCTGGTTTTCTATCAGGGAACGATTCGGCATAGATATCCATTTTGCTGGAGATCCGATACGCCGCTGATCTATAAGGCGGTGGCGAGTTGGTTTGTGTCGGTAGAGAAAATCAAGGATCAGATTTTAGCTTCCAATGAGCAGATCTACTGGATGCCGGGCCATATTAAACATGGCCGTTTTGGAAAATGGTTGGAAAATGCCCGAGACTGGGCAATCAGTAGAAATCGCTATTGGGGAACGCCGATCCCGCTTTGGAGAAGCGAGAAAGGGGAGTTGGTGGCGATCGGAAGCATCGAGGAGTTGGAAATGCTCACGGGCAAAAAGATTCACGATTTGCACCGGCACCACATCGATGACTTGACTTTTGAGAAAAATGGACAGGTGTTTAAGCGCATTCCTGAAGTGTTCGACTGCTGGTTTGAATCGGGTTCTATGCCCTACGCGCAAAACCACTATCCATTTGAAAATAGGGAGCGGTTTAAGGAGAGTTTCCCCGCTGATTTTATCGCGGAAGGGATCGATCAAACGCGCGCGTGGTTTTATACGCTCACGGTGTTGTCTTCGGCTTTGTTCAAGAAGCCTGCCTTTAAAAACGTGATTGTGAACGGGATCATCTTGGCCGAAGATGGCAATAAGATGTCGAAGAGGCTGAGGAACTATCCCGATCCTGAAATTGTGATCAATAAGTATGGCGCCGATGCGATCCGTCTGTATTTGCTCAATAGTCCCGCTGTGAAGGCGGAAGATTTGCGCTTTTCAGAGAAGGGCGTCGAGCATGTGCTGAGACAGGTGTTGATCCCTTTCTGGAATTCGTTTGTTTTCCTATCGACTTATGCCCAGATTTATCATTGGAAACCGGGGGTTGCTAGAAAGCCAAAAGCTTTGATCGATCGCTGGATTTTATCGATGACGCAGAAGTTGATTCGGGATGTGGAAGCGGGGATGGAGGCCTATGACTTGAATAGGGCTGTGGAGCCTCTGGTCGGTTTTGTCGATCAGTTGACCAATTGGTATATCCGCAGATGCAGGGGCCGTTTTTGGGCCGATGAGGATACTCCCGACCGAAGAGAGGCTTTTGAGACGCTTTATGCGGTTTTGATCAGCTTATGCAAGGCGGCAGCCCCTTTTGTTCCTTACATCAGCGATGCGGTGTATCGAGAATTGAAGACGGAAAAAATGCCCGAATCGGTCCATTTGTGCGAGTTTCCGGTTTATGAGGAAAGCCAGCGCGATGAAGAGTTAGAAAAAGAGGTAGAGGCGGCGCAGGCGGCGGTGAGTTTGGGCCACGCATTGAGGAAGGAATACAAGCTGAAGGTGAGACAGCCTCTTCAGAAGGCGCACTTGATCACCTCTAATAAAGAGCTGCTCCACTCCTTGGAAAAGCAGATGCATTTGATCGCCGATGAATTGAATGTCAAAGAGGTCGAATTGCACAGCGATGAGGCGAAATTTGTTCAATGGCATGCAAAGCCCAATTTCCCCGTCCTTGGCAAAAAGATCGGCAAGCTGATCCCACTGGCGCAAAAAACCATGCAAGGATTTGACCGGAAACAGATCCAAGCTTTGGCTGCAGGGCGTAATCTCATAGTGGAGATCGGCGGAGAATCTGTCGAATTGGAACCGGGCGATGTCCAAATTGAGCGCAAAGTGAAAGAGGGGATCGCTGCAGGGAATGAGGGGGAGCTGACGGTGGCTCTCGATACCGCTTTGAATGAGGAGCTGATCGAAGAGGGGCTTGCTCGCGAAATCATCAATAAGATCAACACCATGCGGCGCGATATGGAATTTGCCGTGACTGACCGGATCCGCATTGTGATGCAAACGACCCCGAGAGTGATGGCCTGCTTTGAAAAATACCGCGATTCGATAGCCCACGAAGTACTGGCCGTCGATATCCAGTTTGGCAAGTGCGAAGGAACTCCCTGGGATCTCAACGGAGAAGAAACGTTCATCTCAATTCACAAGGCATAGGGTTCCCCCAAATGATGGAAATCTATCTAATCCGCCATGGCGAAACAGAGTGGACCTTATCGGGGCAGCACACTGGCAAAACCGATATCCTGCTCACGCCGCGCGGCGCGGAGCAAGCTTTGAAAGTGAGGGCTCGGCTGCAAAAGCTCAAATTTGAAAAAGTGTTGAGCAGTCCAAGAAAGAGAGCTTTGCAAACCTGCGAAGGGATGCATGCCGAGATCGAGCCGCTTGCCGTCGAGTGGGACTATGGCGATTATGAAGGGCTCACCACTCCGCAAATCCATGAAAAAAATCCCCACTGGTGCCTTTTCACGGATGGATCGCCCCACGGCGAGAGTCCCGAGCAAGTTGGAAAAAGAGCCGATCAGCTTCTGAAAAAAATCAGTTCTTGCAAAGGGAAAGTGGCCCTTTTTTCCCATGGCCATTTTATCCGCGTTTTTACGGCCCGATTTTTGGGGCTGCCGCCTCAAGACGCCAAGTTATTCCTCTCTTCCGTGGCCTCGGTCAGCATCCTCGGCTACCAGCAACAGCAGCCCGTCGTTATTCTCTGGAATAGTTCCGCCAGGCCCGAGGAGGCTCTGACGCACGAGAAGGGATGATGGCAAAGAGCAGCAAGAAGAAAGCGCATAGGATGTAGCTTTGATAGCTGAAGGGGAGCGGCACGATCGGGTAGGTATAGCTGAGATAGAGAAGGTATATCGCGGGCAAAACGTTGAGCAAGTGCATCTTATTCAGCCGGTCGATATAGGAGAGCAGAGAAAAAATACCAATAGCCGCCAGCACTACCAAATGGTCCCATTGATAATCGAATAGGAAATAGCTGATCAGCATCCAGAGAGCGATCAATAGTTCAATAACTCTTGCCCACATAAATCCTCTTTCCTGCATCAACGGCCTCTGGGCAGGGGAAGCCCCAGAAGACACGCCAAACAGTTTTCCGCGAACCGATTTTTCGAACCTCATTGAGGAATTTGCAGCAGGCGGCCACCTCGCTATACGAAAGCACAATCAATGTGAGGGAAAAAGCTGCCGACACGAGGCAGAGGAAGCACCAGGACTTCACGACAAAGCCTTGTAAAATGACTAGAAGGATGCTGACTAAGCCGACAGGGATTACGCTGATGCCGAAAACGATGACTAGCCAGGGTCTATCTTGCCAGCGGTTGCTGGAGCCTGCCAGGGAAAAAATGATATCGGCTAAATAGGCGAACACGCCCATGAAGGCGTCAGGAATGCGGATCCATTGGATGATATCGTGAGAGACGTCAGAGTCCAGTACATTTTCCGTTCCCTGGCCAAAAACAGGATCCCATACATGATGGACGATACGCCACTGGTACAGCCCTAAATAGAGGGCAATCACGGTGGCGATGGCGGCCAAGCCGGCAATCAGATAGCGCGATTTCCAAGAAGACGGTCCCATGCCCTCCTTCTACAAGATGTGCACGATTGCAGGCAAGAGAAGGAACAGGATGAACAAGATGAAAAGGATGGGAAGGAAGTGGGAAATAATTTTTTTTTGGAGTAAGAGACGGAGAACCTTAGCCCCCCAATACTTTGAATGCCTCAACAAGGATCAATGATGGAAATGATAAAACGAGAAAACGATGGAAAATGACAAAAAGTTGCCCTATTTTTCTTTTCCTTCCCATCCTTCCTATCATGTTCATCCTGTTCCTTTTTTAGAAGTGCATGGGCGAACGGAGTTTGCGGCGGTAGTAGAGGGAGGTTGCTGCGGCCGCTAGGATAAACCCAAACCAGACCATCATGTTGGGGAACGTGAGATGGGGCTGGTCAGGCTGAGGCGCTCGGCCCCACCGCTCGCCAGGCGGCGAAAAGAGAAAACTAACTCCCCCCTTCAAATTGTCTTCCGGCACAAATCCAAATTGGCGGCAGTCCGAACTCATAGCATGGTTATCGCCCAATGCCATATACATCCGGTCAGGTATCCGAATGCCATTTTTTAAAATCTCTTCCTTGCTAGGCGGCCCCGCATCAGTGAATGGGAGATAGGTGGAAAGAGCCTGCTTTTGCTTCTCCTGATTGAGGAATTGGATGAGGAGAGGATCGTCTTTTTTCATGATGGGGGCGCCGAGAAGATAGAGATCCTGATTCCTGAAATAGGCATAGCGGGAGGGGGCGGCGCGCTGATTTTTCGTGGCGGGGGCGTAGGCGTTAATGGGTTCGAAGCCTAAGTTATAAAGCTTCTGGATCATTTCAGGATCTTGGCTATAGAGGGGATGGTCGGGAGGCAATTCTTTCGTAACGCCGTTGGTAAAGAGGCCAAGGATGGGGACGTTGGGGAAGGGGAGCTTGTAGGCTTTGCCGTCTTGGATTTCATAGGTGCCGTTGGGAACGCCGTTAAAGCGGGGGAGATAGGGCCCTAAATCGCGAGGATTCCAACCAAGCCGCCAGGCCATGCCATTCTTCACGGTGAAGCGGCATGTGGTCATGTGCTGGGAGATGGCTTCTAGGTGGCGCTGCTGCAGGGGAATGAGAGAGGTGCTGGTGGCCAGTGAGGGGCGAAGGCGATTGTGCTCATCGCGAAGGAGCGAGGCTCCCTGCAAAGTGGGGTGGTGGGTCAATTCTAGATAGAGGAGCCCTTCTTCGAGGGTTATGCCGGGATGGATTTTTTCTACTTGCGCCTTGGTTAGGAGTCGGGCCATTGCAAAATGCTTCATGCCCCAAAGATCGCTGTAGTGGGTCTTTTTGGCGATCATTTCGCCAGTGATTGTCCCAACGGAACTGACCAAAAGCTTGGCGACAGGCTGATTCATCTGATGGAAGACGACAGTCCCAAAAGTCCCGTTTTTGGGAATGGAGGGAGTCTCCACTTTTCCTTCGAACCGGATGAAGGGGATATGCTCGATCTGGTTGACCTCTTTTAGGTCGGTTAGTTCATTGCCCCGGGCATCGACGCCGTAAACTTGACCGCCATAGAAGTAGATCGTATCGCCCGGTTTTCCAATGAGCCGTTTTACAAACTGTTTTTTGCCTGGGAAAAGATAGAAATAGGTGGTGTCGTTATCTTCGATATCCATATTGGCGCCATTGAATACGATAATGGAGCCTCGCTGAACTAGACTTGGGTCAAAATAGAAATGGGCCTCTTGCAGCGGAACATTGATGCCATAATCGGTTTTGGAAACGACCAGATAATCTTCTTCTTTCAGGGTGGGACGCATCGAACCACTGGGAATGGTGTAGAGCTCAAACCACATGGTGCGAATGAGGACAGCCACCATCAAGGCGAAGAGGATCCCTGTAATAAAATCGCGCGCTTTGTCGAAGGAGGACTTGGGCATGAGTCGGGGGGCCGCCTGCTCAAGCTCTTTCGCAATCTTCCTGGCCTCTTTTACGTCTTTGTTGAGGATGGCCCCTTGCAAGAGTTTGAGGTAAGTCTGAACCGATTCCTTGGTATAGGTGTCGAGATGGGGAGCCTTGCGACGATAGAGCTTATGCATGGTGCGCAAAGTTCTCTTGGGCTTTCTCAAAGAAAAATAGGCGGGGATCAACATATGCCAAAATTTTAGAGCATCATTCACAAATACTCAAGCCTAAAAATATTGTGGGAAATTTGTTCACAACTCACATAAGATCCTGACATCCAGCTTTTTATGCCCCCACTGTGTGGTTCGTAAGTAACTTATTATCAATGATTTAGGTGTTTTAAATGAATGTTTATGGCGAATTGTTCATAACTTAATAAATATCTTAGGGGAGCCAGACGAAGGGTTTATGCGATTCGGTATACGATTCGCTATGGCCAACGGGCACGAGGAGCCAGGTGTAGCGATGGGCTGATTGAAGATTTTGTTTGAGCTCTTCTTGATCGATTTCTAAAGTGAGGAACTCTTCATCTCCTTGTACGAGAGAATGGGTGATCGGATAGATCTGTTTTTCCTTGCTGGTCACATCGATGGCAAAGAGTTCAAATTTCCGGTAGTATTTGGGGCTTTTCAATGAGAGGCGGATGCCGCTTTTGGTTTTTTGGGGATTGCCGATGAATTCAGGAATGCGGCGCGGGAGGCTGCGGTAGATGGCGGGTAGATTTTTCCCCGAATCGATGGTGCGCAAGGCGGCTGTAGCATGAGACGTTTCCACCTGAATCCAATAGGGAAATGGGAACCGTTTTTCTTTGTCAAAATAGAGGGAAACTTCTTTGCCCGAAATCTCACTGCCATCTTTGGGCCACACGGTTTCAAAAACATCGAATCGCGCCTCTTCCATCTTTTGCCCTTCGAACACCAGAGGGGGGCTCCACGCTTTTCGGCGATCGGGTTCTCCATCCATAGGAGGCGGTCCGATTTTTCGCTGCTTGCTCGGGTCGATGCTGGTTAAGGGAATATCGAGGAGGGTGGCAAAAAGGCTCTCCTGCTGCGATAGATGGACCCATGTGGCTCTTGAGAATGAGTAACATTCAAGAACAGCTGAACTTTGTAAATCGATTTCAATCATCGACCAAGAGGTGTGGCCAGGAGCCTTGGCCTTGACCCATTCGGGCCAAGAGGAGGGGCGTTTTTTCAGATTTTGTAGGGGAGCGCTAATTTCTTCCAGGACGAGGGTCGTGGGGGTAATAGAGCGGATCGCCAAAATGGTGACCATTTTATTGGCTTCCGTGACGACATAATCGCCGCTCTTGGCTTTCTCAATTCTTTCCTTGAGGCGGAATTCAGATCCCAGTAGTAGAGAACTACAGAGAAGAAAACAGGCGATCCAAAGTTTCATAGCTCCCATCATAATGGGTATCAATTTTAGAAACAATTGCCAAAGGGGGAACTCTTCCGCTATATGTTAAAAAAAATTGAGTTGCGAGGCCTATGCGTTTGCGCCAGATCTTCTTTTTGACTTTTTTCTTTTTCCTCTTTCTTTGGGGTTTTGCCAACGAGAGTTCGGCTGAAGTGCAAAAGATCGATGTTCAGATTCAGCAGCTTGAAGATATGAAGCGGGGATACGACGCGAGGGCGCTGAAACATGAAAATTATGCCGAATACCTTCAGTTTGACCAAAAAGCGGTTTTAGAAACGAGAAGGCATATTCAGCTCGCCGATGAGAACCGGAACAAGGCGGCGCTCGTTCAGGAGCAAATCGAACGTCTCAAAGCGAGAAAAGAGCAGCTTCAAAAATGAAAAAAGCCCTTATTTACAATCAGTCGCTTGCGCTTTTAACCGACTTGTACCAATTGACGATGGTTTATGGATATTGGAAGGCGGGCCTGGCCGAGCGGCAAGCTGTTTTCCATATCAATTTCCGCAGGTGGCCTTTTAAGGGAGGTTTTGCCCTGGCAGCGGGTCTTGAAACGGCTATCCAGTTTCTGCAAGAATTCCATTTTTCGCCAACCGATTTAAAATACCTTGAGGATCTTCGCCTTTTTGAGAAGCCTTTCCTCGATTTCTTATCGAAGTTTTCCTTCGCGTGCGATGTGGATGCCATGCCGGAGGGCTCACTCGCTTTTCCCTACGAGCCTCTTTTGCGTGTTAAGGGGCCGATTTGGCAGGCGCAGCTTCTCGAAAGCCCCATGCTCAACATCATCAATTTCCAAACGTTGATTGCGACGAAAGCCGCGCGCATTTGCCTGGCGGCCCACCCCGATCCGGTCATCGAGTTTGGGATGCGGCGCGCTCAAGGCATTGATGGAGCTATTTCTGCTAGTAGGGCCGCCTTTATCGGGGGTTGCGAATCGACATCCGATGTGATTGCGGGCAAACTCTTTGGAATTCCGATTCGCGGCACCCATGCGCACAGTTGGATCATGGCGTTTGATGAAGAGATCATGGCTTTTGAAACGTTTGCAAAAGTGATGCCCAAAAATTGCATCATGCTGATCGACACCTACAATTCTGTACAGGGCGCCAAAAGGGCGATCAAAGTCGCCAAATCGATTCCTGGGTTTGAGCTCACTGGGGTGCGCCTCGATTCAGGCGACTTGGCTAAACTCAGCATCGAAATCAGGAAATTGCTCGATCAAGAGGGATTTGCCAAAACGCAAATCATGGCGAGCAATGAACTGGACGAGTATCTGATCCGCGATTTAAAGCAGCAGGGCGCCAAAATCACCGTTTGGGGCGTTGGAACCAATCTCGTCACAGGAAAAGATCAACCCGCTTTGGACGGCGTCTATAAATTATCAGCAATCCAGAATGAACAGGGGCAATGGGTTCACAAGCTCAAACTTTCTGAACAGACGGCTAAAGTGACCAATCCGGGCATTTTGCAAGTGCGCCGTTTTACCGATGGACAATTTTATGTTGGCGATGCGATTTACGATGAGATTCTTGGGATCAAAGAGCCGTGCGTCATCATCGATCCACACGATCCCAACACCCAAATGGAGGGAAAGGCCCATTTTACCGATGTTCTCATACCCATTTTTAAAAAGGGGAAGCTGGTTTATCCATCTCCTTCCATCCAGGCCATGCAAGCGCATGCAAAAAAGGAACTGGCTCGCCTTCCTGTAACTATGGAACGGCTAGTCAACCCTCAGCCCTATTTGGTCGGCCTGGAAAAAAATCTTTATCAGAAAAAACTCGAAATGATTCGGAAGCTGCGTGAAAACCCTCATCATCACTGATGTGCAAAATGACTTTTTGCCCGGGGGCGCGCTCGGAATACCAGGCTCAGACGCCATCGTTGAGATCATCAATCAGATGATGCCCCCATTCAATCACATTGTAGCTACGCAAGATTGGCATCCGCCTCACCACGTGAGTTTCGCTTCAACGCATCATAAAAAAGTGGGGGAGGTCATTCAGGTGAATGGAGTTGAGCAGATCCTTTGGCCGGATCATTGCCTTCAACATAGCCGCGGAGCCGATTTTTCCCCTAAACTCCATCGCGAACGAATTGAAGCGATCTTTCACAAAGGGACCGACCCCAAAATCGATAGCTACAGCACCTTTTTCGATAACGCCCGCAAACGGCATACAGGGCTTGCCGATTATCTTCACAAACACCATCTAAAAGAGCTCTACTTTGTAGGACTCGCTACCGATTATTGTGTGCTCTATTCCGTTCTGGACGCGCTCGATCTCGGCTTCAACGCCTGGGTTATCAAAGAGGCCTGCCGCGCCATTAATCTCAAGCCGGGCGACGAAGAAAAAGCTCTCGAAAAAATGCGCTCTAAGGGCGCGAAAATCATTTGAAAACTACGGTTTTGTTTCCATTGAGGAAGACCCGTTGCTCGATGTGGTATTTGATGGCGCGGGCGAGGACAAACGACTCGACGTCTTTGCCCACTTCCACGAGCTGCTGCGGGGTGTAGGTGTGGTCGACGCGAAGGATCTCTTGATCGATGATGGGCCCCTCGTCGAGTTCGTCGCTTACGTAATGGGCGGTGGCTCCAATGAGTTTAACGCCGCGCTCAAAAGCTTGATGGTACGGCTTGGCGCCTTTGAAACTGGGAAGGAAAGAGTGGTGGATATTGATCGCTTTGCCGGCCAGTTTATGAGTCAGCTGAGGGGAGAGGATCTGCATGTAGCGGGCGAGAACAGTCAGGTCGATCCTCTCTTGCTCGATGAGAGAGGCGATTTTCCCTTCGTTTTCCTCTTTTTTCTCTACGGACCAGTGGTAAAAAGGGATGTTATACCAGCGGGTCATTTCGGATAGTTTCGTATGGTTCGAGACGACGGCCGCCACTTCCATGGGGAGACTGCCGCTTTGGCATCGGTGGAGAAGGTCATTGAGGCAATGTCCCTGTGTGGAGACGAGGAGGAGGACGCGCGGTTTTTGTTCGGCGTCGTGGAGCGTCCATTCGAGGCCCAGTTCTTGGGCAATGGGTTTGAAGTGGTCGGCAAAGTGGGGGTATTCTTTCTCAAATTCAAACACGCACCGCATAAAAAAGCGCCCTGTTGTGAGATCTCCAAATTGGGCCATCTCGAGGATGAACCCATGATTTTGAGCCAAAAAGGTGGAGATCTTAGAGACAATGCCGAGCCGGTCTTTGCAAGAAAGAGTCAAAATCCATTTTTTCACGAACCTATCCGCAAAGTAAAATGATACGGAGAAAAAGGATATCGATTGCGCTTATTTGTTGTCTAGTTTATGGGGAGGATAAGGCTCAAAAAGGTGAAGCTATGATCCATCCTATGATTACCCCTATCGTTGCTCTGGTAGCTGGTATTTTAATTTTGATTTTCCCTGAATTGCTCAACCTCGTCGTCGCCATTTATTTGATCGCGATTGGAGTGATGGGAATTCTAGGAACTATTTGAATATCAAATAGTTACGATCATCTTGGAAAGAAATCAGCCTCCCTATAAACTACCTGCAGATTATGGCTACAATATCTGCAAATTTTGGATTTGGCGATTATTCAATTCCTCATGGGAGGACGTTTGATCAGCACCAGACCTGTTCTAAAGTACAAAAAGTTTTTTTTACCCTCTTCTATGCCCTATTGGCAACGCTTTCGTTTGTCTTGATTCCTGTCTCCATGCCCCTAGCCCTAGTTGGCGCCGCGACTTTTTCCTATCTCACCCTTAAAACGCTCCTAACTCTAGTGGGTACCTTTTTTCGATCACCTCCCACTGGCCCCCTTTTCCCGAAAGAGGTAGAAGCCGCCATTCCCGCCTTAAATAAGCTCGCTGGTCAAGCCTGCAGCGGATTTGCTACGCAAAATGGAGTGGAATCTCAAGAATGGAAATTGAATCTGATTCGATCGGCCCGGCACAACATTTTTATTTCGGGCTGCTATTGCGGCGGGAATGATTTTGATCAAACTCTCGATCTCATTGCCGAAAGAATGCGTCTTGTTCCCTGCCTAACAGCATCGATTTTGGCGTCGAATGTTTTCATTACCACTGAGAATAAAAAACGAATTGAGGAGATGAGACAAGAATTTAAAGAGCGCTTCATTTGCACAGTCAAATTGGAAGTTTTTCCCTATACATCGCCGACGACTGAAGAATTTTCACTGAGTACGAATCATACCAAAGCCCTCGTAATCGATTATGGAGCTGCGTTTATGGTGGGCGGTTCAGGCATCGTATCGCCCTGGTCGAAGCAGAAGGGGGAATTTACCACTGAGCAGATCGAAAGCCACGGTTTCCTATACGATTGCTTGAGCCAAGTGAAAGCCTATCGCGATATGGATTTTGTTTTTCAATCGCCCCTCAATGGCATTGGAACCCGTCTTTACATGGAGATGAACAAACTTCTCCACCGGTTTTCCCCCATCTCGCCGCAAACCCAATGGCCGGCCCAGATGGAGCCCCTACCTATGCCCCGTCAAATCCCCGACCTCAAGATCGCCGCCTACGCCACTGGCCCCGAACATCCCACTACCGCTTTTCTCGATGACATCCTACAGGCCGTGAACCGGTCGCAAAAGAGCATTCTCATTGGCCACATGTATTTCCACCCACCCAAAAAGCTGCTCAAAGCCCTCATCGACGCATCCAATCGCGGCGTCCAGATCACGCTTCTCACCAATAAACTCGGCAGCCGTAGTCCCGGCCTTCATCTCACCTACGCCGAACTTTCCCGCTACTATGCCAAACTCCTTTTTGAAGGGCGTAGGAAGGCCAACGTGGAACATTACGAGTATGATATTCCCTACACTACCTATCACAAAAAGGTGATCATCATTGATGGGAAAACGACCTTTAATGGCAGTGGAAACATAGGCAAGAAGAGCCTCGATTGCAGCGACTATGAGATTGATCTGCGCGTCGAATCGGAACGCTTCGCTGCGGCCACCACCCAAATCCTCGAGCAAGACAAGCGCCTCTGCCAGCGAGATGACGACCCAAACATCAGCCTCAAAACCCGCATCTATTCGACCTTCCAATCAGCGCTAACGCCTTTCCTTTAAACACAGAGGGTTAGGAAATGGGGGAAGCTCTCAAATTTGAATTCCTCTTGCGCGTTTCGCGCCTCGGTGTTCTCTGTGAGCTCGGTGTTAAAAAAATTCCGGTTATGGTAATGCCCGTATAAATGGGGGATGAAATGCAGCATCATTGGAAGGCGAGGTTGGGTGTCGGGATCACTATGCTGGTTCTGGCCTTTTTGGGAGTCCTGTTGACCTTTTTTCTGGGTGACGGAGGATGGAGCTACTGGACATGGATCGTCCCCATCTACGCCGTGCTGGTTTTGGGATTGAGCTGGTTCATCCGAAGAGATAAAGAAATTTCCCACCCTATTTGGCACGAGTTGCTGCACTGGTTCGGCCTGTTTGTAGGCGTCTCATTAGTGATTCTTTACGTCCACTTGGGCATCGTGAGCAAAAATATGGGCGCCCTCTTCGTGCTGACCTTGCTCGCCTTCTCAGTCTTCATTGCAGGCGTTTACGTCGAGAAGACCTTCATGTTGGTTGGCGCCGTCTTGGCCATCTTCGCCATGCTGGTCGCCTACACAGCAAAATTCGTCCTAGCCCTGTTCCTCCTAGTGCTGATACTAGCGGGGGCAGGGATCGGCTACATGGTCTGGCATGGCCATAAAAAGGCTTAGAGTTTTCCTAGTAAAACCAAGACCAAAATAATAATTAAAATAAGTCCAATCACACCAAAAGGAGAATATCCCCACTCTCTGCTGTAGGGCCATCTCGGCACAGAACCTACAAGTAAGAGGACCAGAAGGATAACCAAAATGATTGCAAGCATAACAACCTCAAAATTTGAGCTCTATTACTCAAGTGAATTCAAAAGTTGGGAATATGCCAAGGAGGCGCCCTGAATTTGAG
>CAYWKW010000039.1:0-15241 GCA_964458995.1 uncultured bacterium
CCGATGGACGGGACGGCTCTGCCGCCCGCCTGAGGGGAGTCCTATTCTGGGCAAAATCCACTTCATGATATACTCTCTGTTTGCAAATGGGTGAATTATGATCCTTGTTAAAGAAAATCTTTCCTTGATTCAGACGGCCGAACGAAACCAAGCACAGGTTAAATATCATGTGGGGGCCCGCGCTGCCCTTCTAGGGACTTCGCTCATTTTGGCTGCTGAATCGGTCGCGAGGGCCGCGGCCGCTTGCTTGGCTCTGATAGCTTACATAACTGTGTTATTCTGCTGGAAGAATGTGGCCATTTTTGCCGAAAGACAAATGAATTTGGCCAAGGTGGGAGGCTCCGCCTGCATCGACTGCTTCTTGTCGGTGTTCTCGCCGAAGGGTTTGGAGGGTCGCTTGCTGAAAGGCCCCATGGGTGGTATGGCTCGGGAACTCCGGATGAGAAAA
This sequence comes from uncultured bacterium, assembly GCA_964458995.1. Lineage (GTDB taxonomy): Bacteria > Chlamydiota > Chlamydiia > Chlamydiales > SM23-39 > REEB52. The sequence continues at coordinate 449 of CAYWKW010000039.1, forward strand.
GGGGCCGAGTTGATTCAAGAGAAACTCAAGAAAGAGTTCATGCGCGCGCACGACCAGATGATTCATGAAGAAGATGGCCCGTTTGAGTATGAAGAGGGAACTTTGGGCAGCGTTGAAAGGGAAACTGTGGGCGGCTTGGATGTAGGTGTTTGCCACTACATTGGACGTAGAGACGAAATGGAGGATGAGCACCTCGCAACATCATTTAATGTGAAAATCGGAGGAAGCGATTATCCGGTTAAATTGTTCGGAGTTTTCGATGGCCACGGCGGCCCTGAAGCATCCAAGTATCTCAAAGAAAAGCTGCAGGCTAAATTGTCGAAACTTTTGGTTGAATTGAATGCGAAGGGGCTGAGCGATGAGGGGATCTGGAATGCCCTGAAAATGACTTTCGTTCAATTGAATCAGGAGTTCAAGAAAAAGTCTGGATCTACGGCAACGGTGGCTTTGTTATTGGATGGAAAACTTTGGACTGCCAACGTGGGCGATTCACGGACGATTTTAGATAACAATGGTCAAACAATTCAATTGAGCGAAGACGCTAAACCGGGTGATCCACGGTATGCGAAGGGAATTAAAAATAGAGGCGGTTTTGTTAATTGGTTTGGAGGCATGAGGGTCAACGGGGTGCTGGCAGTGGCCCGATCGGTTGGAGATCACAAGTTGCAAGGCGCCGTCAGCGCTAGACCCAAGATTACAGCCATGTCATTGAAAGAAGTTGCTCCAGACAGCCATTTAGTCCTGGCTTGCGACGGAATTTACGATGTGGCTAGCAGCAGACAGATCGGAGATGCTGTAAGAGATCATTCAGACCTTTCGCCAAGCGAGTTGGCACAAAATATTGTCTTCTCGGCGTACCAGGCGAATTCAAAGGACAACCTCTCCGCAATGGTGATTCGCTTTACCTAAAATGAGTAGGAGTGATAAACTTTTTTCATATGTTTAGAATTCTTGTTCTTCTTACCGCTGCTTTGCCGCTGCTGGGATTTAACACAAGTCTCTACCAGAAGGTTTGGACCGAAAACCATCAAGATCCGATTGATCCCCTTTTTGACCGTTTGTTCATTTCAGCGATCGAAAATGCCCCTCAAACGTTGAGCCATTTGAGAATCTTTGAAAAATTGGGACTCCATGAACATAACGGCGAGTTGAATGATGTCAGTCCCAAGACGATCATCCGCGATTTCAACCGCGCGAAGGAGACTTTGGCCCAGTTGGAGGCATTTCCTCTAGATGATTTGAGCGAGGATCAAAAAACATCGGTCCAGACACTCAGATGGTTGTTGGAAAATGAGGTGGATGGGGAGAAATTTCTCTTCCACGAATATAAAGTGAATCAACTCTTTAGCGTCTTCTCAAGTCTGACGCTGCTGTTCACCCAGTTTCACCCTTTGGACCGGCCCGAAGATGTAGACCTCTATGTTGCGAGATTGATGAAGATCCCAAGGCAAATCAATCAAACAATTAAATTGATGGATTACCAGAAAAGTTTGGGAATTGTACCCCCCGCTTTCGCGATGGAAAAAGTGATTCAGATCCTTCAAAAGTCTTTGCCCGAATCGATCTACGACCACCCCTTTTATACCCATCTGAAAAGCCATACGAATGACGAAAAGCAGTTGGCTGGTGCCGCCGATGCAATGAAGAGACAAGTCTATCCGGCTGTGAACCAGTTTCTTGAGTATTGCAAAACCTTCAAAAGCAAGGACAATCTGGGAGCTTGGTCTCTACCCGATGGCGATGCCTATTATCAATATCAGCTGAGATATCATACATCGACCGATTTGACTGCTGATGAAATTCATGCGCTCGGCTTGAAAGAGGTGGAGCGGATTCAGGGACAGATGAGGGCCATTTTAGCTTCGATAGGGATCGACGACGAGACCAAGAGCGTCGGAGAACTGATGCAGGTAATGGCGGAAGACAGACAATTCTATTATCCGAACACAGAAGAGGGGCGAAAAGAGTGCCTGGCAGGATATGAAGAGATCTTGGAGCGGTGCCGTCGCGACTTATATCCCCTCTTTGATCTGAAACCGAGCAATCCGGTTCAGATTCTTCCTGTTCCAAAACATGAAGAAGTGGGAGCTCCCGCCGCCTATTATATGGAACCCAGTTTAGATCGGACTAGGCCTGGCCTTTTCTTCGCCAATTTGGGAAATTTAAACGAAGTTCCTAAGTATCAAATGGAGACGTTGACCATTCATGAGGCGGAACCGGGCCACCATTTCCAAATCTCGTTGCAGCAGGAGATGGACATTCCGATGCTCCGGAAATTTGGATTTGGGGCTAGTTGCAACGCCTACGTCGAAGGGTGGGCCCTCTATGTTGAAAAACTGGGCTTTGAGGAGGGCTTTTACTCAACGCCTCAGTCTCAATTGGGGCATCTGCAGTTAGACCTGATGAGAGCTGTAAGGCTCGTGGTCGATACGGGCATCCACAAGATGCGCTGGAGCCGCGAAGAGGCCATCGACTACATGCAAAGAGTGACGGGTAACCACATTGGAAATGTCACAACGGAGATTGAGCGATATTTTGTTATGCCTGGACAGGCCTGCTCCTATAAAATTGGGCAGCTAAAGATCCTGGAACTGAGGGAAAAGGCAAAACTGGCTCTCGGCGCCGATTTTGATATTCGAGAGTTTCACAATGCGGTCCTGAAGACCGCTGCAGCGCCGCTCACCATTCTAGAAGCCAAAGTGGATGCCTATATTAGCGATTCGCGTTGTCCAGTTCCTTCATGAGATCGCTAAATTGTCCCTGATAGGATGAGAGGATCGAATAGACCTTTTCTTCAAGTTCATTCGTAGGCTTCCCCTTAATGATAGCATTTAGATCCACTCCATCCAAATTGCGAGCGAGTCTCGCATCCAGATTAGCTGCTGCAAGGCCTACCGCTTGTTTGAGTGACAGATCTTGGAAGCTTTTTGATGCAGCAACCATTTTTTCCATCTTCTCCATTCTTAAAGCCAGCTGATGCTCTTGTTGCTCTTGCAAAGAAACATCGCTCATCGGAATCTGAGCGTGTAGAATCTTGTATTCGTATTCGAGATCGATGTTGATGAGTTTATTTTCATCATCATTGGCCCCTCCATTGGGAGCTAACACAATAAAGGAATTCAATCTGGAGATTGCCTTTTCCTGTTCTGGAGTCGAAATGTTTCCAGCTAAAGAGCGCACTTTTTCGGCAAAAAGGGAATCATCTTTATCGGATAAGGCGTTTAAGAGTTCTCGATTCTTTTCCTTCTGCAGCTCACCAAATTGCTCTTCCCATTTTTCTTGGAAATCGGCTGGAATTTGTTTCTGGCGCATCTGAATCAGGCCCTCTAAATCAGCCCCTTTAAAGTCTTCATCCATCACAGCTAAAAATTCATCATACTCCCCTTTTTCATAAGAAGAGCGGACGGCAGAGACTGTCTCCTTGCCCAATTTGAGTCTGGACTCTGGCTGTTCGGCCTGCGGACCCTTGATATCTCCTGAAACTAAAGGACTTACGGCGCATAAAATAGCAGCTAAAATTGTACTTAAATTTCCCATATTTACCCCAAGTTATTTGGAGATACTATACTCGATCAATAATTAAAAATGAATTGTAAATAAATTCGACCATCTGATATAATTTTTTTATTAAAAAATAATATTTGATGTTTTTATGTTTAGTCCAGCTCCATTTAATCCAGTTAATATAGATAGCATTGCCCGGTTATATGCCAATTTGCCGCCTGAGCCTGAGGAGGCCCTTCCCGCCCAACTGGAGGTCGTTCCTGAAGTCCCTGCGGAAGAGTCGGAGAGCCGGTGTTTTCGTGTGGCAGCTTGTGTCACTGCATGCACTCGGACAGCCGCTATGGCAGCAGGCGATCCTCGGGTGCCAGCAAGTTGTGCAAGTCTTGCATCGACCGCAGCAACGCATTGCATAACTTCCCCTTTTAGTTGGCCAATCACACTGATAACAATATGTGTGATAGCTTCTTTATCTGCTTACAACATCCATGAGGAAAACGGCCAAAACCCTTCCTAGAAGGTTATTGGTGCGTGCGAGAAGAGCCCTTTATTAGGCCTCTGTAAGATAGACTGCAGATTAACAATAAGACCGTATAAACAATCATAAGTGATAAGACGCTATGCGTGTTTATAAAACTCAACACCAATGAGACTAGGCTTGTAATCAGTATGTTGAGTAAATACATGATCGCTGATGCCGTTCCTGCAATATGCTTGAAATGAGCCATCCCCATCCCCGACGACATGGGAAAGAGGCATCCTGTACAAAAAAACATGAGGCCGCTGACCGCGATGATTAAGGGAAGATTCTCTTCTAGCGCCAGACTTGCAATGAGACCCAAAATGGCCGCCCCCATAAACAGGTGAATGAAGAGAGAAAGAAGCTTTTCTCCCGGATGTTTTTTCAATAAGTGGCGAGAAACAAATGTGCCTGCGAGGAAGGAGCACCCCAACCCTAAAGCTAAATGTCCAAAAAATACAGGGGAATAGTTCAAAGTGGATTCAATTAAAAAGGGCCCTAGAACATGAAAAGTAATCAGGAGCGCGTAGGCGCACCCCATGATGATGATCAAACCCATAAACCATTTATGGGAAAAAATTTCACGCAGGTTGCTGGCAATGGTATGGATGTGTAAAGGATGTCGATGAAAATGGGTCTCAGGCACGACAAGCAGGATGGGGATATAGACAATCAGAGTCACGATCGCCAAAAAGAGAAAGCTCGCCTGCCAATCGAAATAAAATTGCAGATAGCCGCCTACGACAGGACCTATCACAGGCCCAATCCCCCACATAGTGCCTAGTAACGTTCCCATGCGTACGATTTTTTCAGGAGGGAGAATGTCGGCCAGAATAGCCCGGCAGGCGGTAGCAAGGCTCCCTATTGCAACCCCTTGCAGAGCTCTCACGGCTAGTACAATTCCTATATGAGGATAAAAAAAGGGGATGGAGCTCAATAAGATAAATCCAACTATTCCCGTATGTAATAGCTTATATCTACCCCAAGCATCTGTTAAGAAACCGGTAAAAAAATTACCCAATGCATACCCAACGAGATAGAGCGTGACTGTGGTTTTGATGAGGTCCGGAGAAGAGTGTAATCCGCTAGCCATGGCCGGCAAGGATGGAGTAATCACATCGACGGCCATGCCGACAATGGGCATGAGGCATAGCAAAGACCATGTGATGAATGTGATGCGGTTTTGAGACAGGGTCGGACTATTCATATCTCTTCATGTTGTTTCGGTATATATTTGGATTAAAATGATTTGTCAAGGGTGCAGGAAATGGATTGAGCGAAGATTCGATGTTTGGTTTTTAATGATAGTAGTTGAAGGCAAAGACACCGCTGTAAAATTGGGGGGCGTTGCGGCCGGCGATGGTAAACCAAGATCCAAAGATGATCCCGATGTTGACGTTCCAGTTGTATTCGATGGCGGGGGCGATGCTAAACTGGGCTGATGTCGGTTCGGAATTCTTTGCTGTGGCATGCCCTTTAAAACGGGTATTGCCAGCCCAATTCCCGACGAAATCGCAGGCGAAAACCCAATTTTTGGTGAGATTGAGTTCGATGGATGTGTCGAGTGTAAAACTTTGGGCAGGATAAACGGTGCCGCGGGTTCCTTTGGCTCCTCCGTAGGCATTTAAGTTTTTCACATGAACGGGCGCCGGAAGATTGTATTGAAGGCTCAGGCGAGAGGCTAAAAAGCGGTTGTTACCGAGATGGAAAAGATTACCCCAGACGATCCCGGCAGCTGTCTGCCAAGAACCTCCGCCTCCTACATCCGTCCCCAATTTGCTAGGTTTCAAGTTCTGGTACTTTCCAAGGGGAAATACTTCCCGAATAGCTAATTTAAGCGCGCTGATCCAGTCGGTGACTTTCTTTCCCCGCTTCCAAAGTTGAAAATCGATGCCAACGGGCATATCGCCTATGCCCCATTTAGCGGCTCCATCAGTAAAATTATAGACCAGAGTCGGATTAAAGGAAAAATCCATCCATTGGGTCAGGCCAAATTGCAGTGAGGGCTGGAAATAGTTGTTCCAAAAGACATTTTCCGATTTTACGGCTTTCCAATCGCCATTGTATTTCCCCGTATCGGCTACGATGTAAATGTAGGGTTCGATGTTATAATGTCCCGCCGGAACGACTAAGGCTGATGGGGCTAGAAGAGGGCCAGTAAACCAGGGGCCTTGAGCCTCTTCTAGAAGCAGCCCCTCTGAAGTTTCTACTTTCTCAAAAAAATGGGTGTAAAAGGGGGATTTTTTTGCATGGAGACTCAAAGAGATGAAGAGGAGAGACAAAAAAATTCTTCTTTTCATATAATGAACATCATATGCGTCTTTGCTTTTTTTTGGTTCTTTTTTTGAGATTGTCTTCAGCCCAAATTCAGTTGGGCGGTGAAATCTTGGATGTGGAAGTCGTCAGGACTCCTTCTGAAAGAGCGAGAGGTCTCATGGGCAGGAACCAGCTGCCTGAAGGGCGCGGCATGCTCTTCATCTATCAAAAATCGGAAAGGCTCTCATTCTGGATGAAAAACACTCTGATCCCCTTGTCCATCGCCTTTTTTGATGAAGAAAAGGCCGTCATCAACATTTTAGACATGGATCCCCCCGAAGGAGACCTCTTGATCCGGTATCGGAGCACAGCCCCTGCGCTCTATGCTCTGGAGGTGCCTCAAGGCTGGTTTGAAAAGCATGGAATCAACCGGGGAACTAAATTTTCTTTTCTCGATCAAGCCAATCAGGTAAAATGACCCACTTTGGAGTCATACTATGCAGAAAAAAAAGGCGCGCCGTCCATGGGCTGTATTCATTGCGATCATTCTGGCCATCCTCTTTGGCAGTTGGGTTGGTAAACAGGCTGGCATTTTTGGCATCACTTTTTATGCCATCGTCGACGTGCTTGGAACCATTTTTCTCAATGCCTTGACTCTGGTTGTCGTCCCTCTCGTCTCCTCCTCCATTATTACTGGCATCTCGCGCATTGGCAACGAAGGCGCATTTGGCCGGTTAGGCGGCAAAATGTTCACCTTTTACATTGGGACAAGTTTACTGGCGATCCTGATCGGGCTTCTGTTTGTGAATATCATTAATCCGGGCGGATCTTATACGACTCCCTCGATTGGAGCTGAAGGAGGAGCCGAATTCAGCGCCATTAAGGAGAGAGTAGCCAACCAGGGCGGCGGGCAAGCCTTTGTCCAGCTTTTAATTTCGATCATCCCTTCAAACATTCTAGCCGCCCTTTCCAAAGGGGAGATGTTGGCCCTGATCTTCTTCAGCCTTCTCTTTGGATATGCCATTTCGAAAATCGAAGGGCAAGCAGCCTCTATTCTCCAGGGGTTTTTCCAAGGCATTTTCCAGGCGATGATCCACGTGACCCACATTATCATGAAGTTTTTGCCGTTGGGGGTCTTCTGCCTAGTCGCAAAAGTCTTCATGTCGACTGGCATTAGTTCTTTAAAAGAGGTGGGGCTCTTTTTTGCCGCTGTTATGCTCGGTTTGATCACTTTCATGTTTGTCGGACTCCCCCTCCTCCTCAAGTTCGTGGCGCGGGTGAAGCCCCTTCGCCACTTCAGGGCCATGACTCCCGCATTAGTGACCGCTTTTTCAACCAGCTCCTCCTCAGCTACCCTCCCCGTAACCATTGAATGCGTCGAAAAGAGAGCTGGAGTATCGAACCGGATTTGCAGCCTTGTTGTTCCCCTGGGCACTTCCATCAATATGTCGGGTTCCGCACTTTATGAATGCGTGGCGGCCATGTTCGTAGCCCAGGCCTATGGCATTGATCTCTCATTCTGGACGCAATTCCTGGTTGTTCTGATGGCTTTGATCACCTCCATTGGCGTGGCGGGCATCCCCTCTGCCAGCCTCGTGGCGATCATTGTGATTTTAAGAGTGATTGGCTTACCGCCCGAAGGGATCGGCCTCTTTGTTGCTGTGGACCGGCTGCTCGATATGTGCCGGACCACGGTGAACGTTTTCAGCGATAGCTGCTGCGCCATCTTGGTTGCTAAGAGCGAAGGAGAGAAGAACGTTTTATCGACCGACCACTTTGAAGTTGAGACTTAATAGGAAAAATTTTGGTGACACAGCTACATACCCTTGGTAATATGGGCTAAAGAGGTCAGTATGCCAAAAGGTACAGTCAAGTGGTACAATAAGGACAAGGGGTTTGGGTTCATTCTGCCTGACGAGGGGGGGAGGGACATTTATGTGCAGACCTCCAATGTTGATTCACCCGATCACAATCTTACTGACGGACAGAGAGTTGAATACGAGACTTCCATGGGAAGAAAAGGGCCTGAAGCCGTTCAGGTAAGACCCCTTTAAACTAAAACATCCTTGATTTATAATTCGCGCCGTTATGGCAGTACCACCTGTTGAAAAGCAAGTTATTTATTTAGTAGAAAGGCTCCCTCCGGCCAAACCTGAGGCCCCCACCCTGATGGATAAAGTTCGGGAAATTGCTGGGGTAGCCTTAACGCTTCTTGGGTTTGCAGTCTTATTGGGTACAAGCGTTGCCTTTGCCAGTTATTTTCTAGGATGGACGGTGCTTAACATCGAAGCGCTCCACACGCTTTTCATGACGGGCATAGTCAGCGCTGTGGGAGGTTTCCATCTCGCCAAAGGCTCAACCCACGCCGGCCCTTCAGCCGAATTCACCGCCGGCCCCCTCGCCATCACCATCTAAATAGGAAGTCGGATTTAATTCCTCTTGCGCGCCCCGGTGTTCTCGGTGAGCTCGGTGGTAAAATTATTGTCCGTGGGGTAATCTGCTTGAATGCTGCGGTATTTGTTGTCTTTGCCTCTGCTTCTTTGCGCTGCTTGCCCGTTTGAGCAGTTCCATAAGGCCACGTATGCAGTGGGGTGGGATATCGATTGGTCGCCCTACGCTGGTGGCGAAGATATCTTGTTTGCACACAGGGTCGTAGAGAGAGCTGAGGGCTTCTTGGTTGGCTTGAGCCCCGTCTATTATTCAAAAGCGCCAAGCGCCCGGTTTTGGCGCTTCAGCGAATTGTACTTGGGTTGGCTGCCAGTCAATTACCTGGCCGTGGTAGCGCAACACGAAGTGTTCGGACACGGCTATCGAATTAGAGACATCAATCACGGCAAGGTGAAGGTCGAGGGATACAGCTTCAATGCACCACCTCCGTATGGCGGAGGGGGCGCCGCAACCTCTTATGATGTGGGCGAGGGATTTACAACCACAGATGAGACCTCTGTGGCTATGGGCGGCGTAGAATCGACGGCGATCTTGGCGCAATTGACCAAATTAAAATGGTTGGAGGCTCACCGGATCGATCCAAGACAAGTCGTTTTGTATTTGCTAGGACAACACGATCTGAATTTGTATATCGGAACATTAAAGATTTTAGATGAGCACATGGATGGCCATGATATAAGAATGTACATCAAGTCTTTGAATTACACGTATACCAACAACTTCATCAGCGGCGCGCGGTTGAGGTCACTATCTTGGATCAATTTGGGCGACCCCTTTTCTTTCTATGCGCTCTATGCCTGGTTCCATTATATCGACTCGGGAAAAGAGACGCGGATTCCGATGATCCCCGCTTGGGGATGGGGTTATTTGCCGGGTGTCCGTTTGGGTTTGACCCCGTTTGGCCCCGAATTTTTTGTGGAGAACTATTTGTTGCAGGGAAAAAAGCCAGTCTATTTCTACGTAAAAGGGGGAAGACACTCGGAAAACCGGTATGGAGGAATTGGATTTTTTGCGCCGCGCATTTGGGCGAAGAAAAGGTGGTACGTGGGATTGCGTTTCGATGCGTGGAGACAGCCGAAACTGTTGTTAGAGCCGGGACGGGTTCCTTTCGAGGAGATCGACTTCCATGTAAAACCCGATAAAGAGGATCCCATCTATCCCTATTCACAACAACATGCGATGAGAATGGGGGCGGCAGGATCGATCTTGATAGCCTATCAGAGCCGTTCCGGTTTTGAAGCGGAATTGGGCTACAAGTCGAAAGGCTTCTTGCCCGGTTATTCGCTGCGGGCTTCGCCTACAATCAGGCTATTTTACTCGCTTGTTTTCTAATTCGTTCACGATTGCTTTCAGAACGTAACGGATGTTTTTTCTAATCTTCTCGCCGAGAAGCCAACGAACGGGCCAGGCAAATGGGCCTTTGATGGCTACGGAATAGCAGATCTGGGATCCTCGCTGGATCGGTTTTACCCGGTGGGTAAAGATGAGGCGTACAAAGAGCGTTTTCCAAAGAATGGAAAAGCTCTCCCCTTTTTTGACATCGAGAACTTTGTACTTAAACTTGCTTTTCCCTTTTTGCCCCTGTTCAATCCCCTTTTGTCCATGAAGAGCATGAGCCCTTTCCCAAACTTCCCAAACCTCTTCAGGAGAAACACGCGCTTCAATCATCTCTTCCATAAATCACCTGCCCATACTATACACAGAACTATGATATTCCTGTGGATTTTTCTCTTCTCTCTGACCCAAGAAAGCCTGGGGGAGGAACGGTACCGCGTGATGCGGGAAAAGGGAACCGAAAGGGCCTTCAGCGGCCCCTATCTCTATGAAACAAAGCAGGGGATTTACTCTTGCGCGGCCTGCCATAATCCCCTCTTTGATTCTAAAGACAAATATGATTCCGGCGCAGGCTGGCCCAGTTTTTCCAAAGTCATTGCAAAAGAAAGTGTTTACTACCTCGAAGATCGTTCGCTCCCCATTCAAAGATATGAAGTGCTTTGCCGGGTCTGCGAATCCCATCTAGGTCACGTTTTTCACGACGGGCCCCCTCCAAAAAATTTGAGGTACTGCATTAATTCAATTACCCTTATTCTCGAGGATCCGCTATGATGGGATTTATGAAGAAAAAAATTTGTTGGCCCGTACTCCTCTATATCCTTGGTTATCATCTCCTTTTGGCTATTGCACTCCCCTTTTACTTCTTGAATCACGCCCCCACGCTCGGCATGGTTCTTACGACTGGCGCATTAGTCTTTATTTCGGGAATGGCGATTACGGCCGGCTATCACCGCCTCTATTCGCATAATTGTTATAAGGTGCATCCGGTTGTTGAAGCCATTTTGCTCTTTTTTGGCAGTTTGGCCACGCAGGGAAGCGTCATTCGCTGGGCCCATGACCACCGGCTCCATCACGCCCACGTAGATACAGATAAAGATCCCTATTCGGTGAAAAAAGGGCTTTTGCACGCCCACATCCTTTGGATGTTCTATCGATCGAATGAAATCGACCCAAAAGTTGTATCAGATCTATCACGCAATAAAATGATTGCCTTTCAACATAAGCATTATGTTTGGTGTATGCTTGCAACCAACATCATCACCTTTTTGACTGTGGGCTGGCTTTTTGGCGATTATTTGGGCGCCTTTCTTTTTGCTTGGATGGTGCGCCTTTTCTTTCTGCATCACACCACTTGGTGCATCAATTCTCTGGCCCACTATTGGGGAACCCAGCGCTATAGCCAAGAGCACTCAGCGGTTGATAACTATCTCATTTCCCTTCTCACCTATGGAGAGGGCTACCATAACTACCACCACTCTTTTGCCTATGATTACCGCAACGGGATCCGGTGGTACCATTTTGATCCTGCAAAGTGGCTGATTTGGACTCTGCATAAATTCGGGCTTGCGAACGATTTAAAAAGGGTCAATAACTACCGGATAGCTCGTCAACTGCTTTTGCAGCACAAAGAGGAGCTGGTCCAGAAACTCAAGGATTCCTCCTATGTGCAAAGGGTGACTGAAATTGCGGAGAATCTTTCGAACAAACTTTCCCAGATGCAACTGCCCTGTCCTCGCGAACAGTACCGGTCTCTAAAAAAGAGCCTGAGAGACGACTGGCGGGCATGGAAAAAAGTTCTCAAAGCGATTCAGCGAGAGCATCTCTTAGAAGTTTAATCTCATCGGCTGTTAGAGGCTTTAGCCAGGACGAGGCAAAGAAGCGTATGGCCAGAAATTTTCCTGCCGAGATGTAGTGAAAATGGACATGGGCTACGCTCTGTCCCACTCGTGGTCCGTTTTTTTGAAGCAATAGATATTCTTTAACTCCAAAAGTTTTATTGGCAGTTATGTGGATTTTTTTAATGGCTTCGCCTATGGCAGCGAGCTCTTCAGAGGTCAAATCTTCAAATCGCTCTACGTGCCTCTCGGGAATGATCAACACATGACCCGGCACAACCGGTTTATGAGTGAGGAACCCCAACACTCCTGGGCCATGATAGAACTCCTGAGCTTCCAAGGTTTTCGGATCGCAAAAGGGGCAGGGTTCTTTACTAAATCTTTGAAAATCAAGCTTTGTGCCAAAGAAGATGAATAGGCTAAGCGTGAATAAGATAAAAAGAATTTTTTTCATGAGACATTTATATTTGTTTTCAGGTATAAAAGCTAAGGATTTAAGACCTGGAATTTTGGATGGCGTCTGGAGAAGTATCTCCACTGGTCCGATGGCGAAATCGCCTTTGGCCGATACATGCGTACGAGCTTAAGAAAGTCCTTCCTCTTCTTTTCATGAAATTTTTCATATCTTTCACGTATGGTGTGCTCACCACCATGAAGGATGCCTTTGTCGTCACAGCCAAAGGATCGGGCGCTGAGGTGATCCCCGTTTTAAAGGGGTGGATCGTACTCCCCATTGCCCTCGGAGCTACGCTTCTCTATTCTAAACTCTCCAATGTCTTCCGCCGGTCTGTCCTCTTTTATGGGATCATCCTCTTCTTTATGTCGTTTGTCGCTCTTTATGGCTTTGTCCTCTATCCCAATCTCGACGCCCTCTCCCCTCACGAATCGGCCGATTGGCTCCTCTCCAAGCTCGGCCCTGAAAACGCCCACTGGGTCGCCATCTATCGAAACTGGATCCCCTCGATTTTCTTTGTCACTGCAGAACTCTGGGGCAGCATTGTCATCTTCCTCCTTTTCTGGGGATTTGTCAGCCAGATCTGCAACTTCAACGAAGCCAAACGGTGCTACAACCTCTTCATTGCAGGAGGCGATCTTGCGCAAATGTTTACGGGGCCCCTTGTCTGCTACTTTACCGGCAAATATATAGCAGCCCAATTCAGCCTGGCTCTTCAGAGCCTCGTCTGCTTCGTCCTCTTCTTCGGCTTCATGATTATGGCCCTCCACTTCCTCCTCACCCGCCGCGTCCTCAAAGACAAAAGACTCTATCAACCCGAGCAAGAGACTCTCGACCAAAAGACCAAGCTTTCCCTCCTCGACAGCATTAAATTCATCATCCGCTCTCCCTATTTACGCTACATCGCCGTCATGGTCGTCGCCTACGGCCTCGTGATCAATCTCACCGAAGTCACCTGGAAAGCCAACCTCAAACTCGTCCACCCTGAAACGGGCGCCTATCAAGGATTCATGGCGCAGGTCAGCTCCTCCGTCGGAATCTGTTCCTTCATCATTACCCTCTTTTTCAGCGGCATCATCATCCGGAAACTCGGCTGGCACTTTTGCGCCCAGCTCCCCCCAATCGTCATCGGCGCCACCAGCCTCACCTTCCTCACCCTTTTCCTCAACCAGCAGTGGCTTGGCTCCTCTCCCCTCCTCCTCATTGTTCTCTTTGGAGCCTTCCAAAACGTCTCCACTAAAGTCATGAAGTATGCTTTTTTTGATGCGACCAAGGAGATGTCGTTCATTCCACTTGACCAAGAATCAAAGGTCAAGGGCAAGGCCGCTATTGATGTTGTGGGTTCACGTCTTGGCAAATCGGGTGCCGCCTGGATCCAGATTGTCCTCATCCAAATTGCCGGCACCGGCTCCGTCCTCTCCATCACCCACTTTTTACTGCCCCTCATTGGCTTTACAGTTCTCTTCTGGATCCTCTCGGTCCGTCAGCTCAACAAACAGTTCAATGCCAAAAAACTCGCTGGAGCCAGCTAAGTAAAAATGGGTGACATTATAAGTACTGAGAAATGGTTCAAAATAAATGGATAGGTTCAATATGTACCCTTATAGTTCCAATAAGTCTGTGAATTTTTATATAAAAAACCATAAGTTCCAACTATAATATATACAAAACAAGATCAATGGTAGTACATGGTTTCATTTATTAGGACTATAGGAAAGGGAATCTGCGGGAATGTGGCCTATGGCGCGATTGCAGCGACTGGAGCCGCTGCAATCGCCTGGCACCTAGCCTCCCGAGTCTCTAGCAGTGCCGGGGCTCTGTCCTTCCCTGGAGCAACGGTCCTTGGTGTAACAGCAGCGGCAATAGGTTTACCTGCTCTATGTCAGAGTCTATATCAGATCGTCAAGAAAAGCAGGGCCATTCGGGTCCAAGCCTTGAGGCTGATAACAGCGGACATGAATGGTATTAATAGAGCGTATGTAATAGCGGCTCTTGCCCAAGTTCCCCCTGAGAGGCTGGAAGCTACGACGACCCAAGCCTTAAGGCTGATAACAGCGGACATGAATGGTATTAATAGAGCGCGTGTAATAAAGGCTCTTGACCGAATTGCCCCTGAGAGATGGGAAGCCTTCGAGGCCCAAGCCTTAAGGCTGATAACAGAGGACATGAAGGGTTGGCAGAGAGCGGCTGTAATAGCGGCTCTTGCCCAAGTTCCCCCTGAGAAGCTGGAAGCTACGACGACCCAAACCTTAAGGCTGATAACAGCGGACATGGATGGTATGGGTAGAGCGGATGTAATAGCGGACCTTGCCCAGGTTCCCCCTGAGAGATGGGAAGCCTTCGAGACCCAAGCCTTGAGGCTGCTAACAGCGGACATGGATAGTTTGAATAGAGCGGCTGTAATAGCGGCTCTTGCCCAAGTTCCCCCTGAGAGGCTGGAAGCT
>CAYWKW010000040.1:0-14548 GCA_964458995.1 uncultured bacterium
CCATATTGACCCGCCGCAATGGCCAGCGCCGAATTATTGAGTTTTTGCACGGGGCGGGAAATCTTATTGGCAATGAGAAAGAGGGTAATGACCATGATCAGGATGGTGAATCCGGCGCAAAGGATGATCAAAAAGAGGCTCTCATGGAACTTCTTGTCGATGAGATTGACGTTGATGTCGGCGGCCATGAGCCCCATCACATGGCCATTGGCGTCGTAAATGGGGGCGTAGCCTGTCATGAGCTTCTCCCCATCTTGCGATTGGTAGATGGGAGTAATGTGAACATCTTTGGGGATAGTTGCAATGTGAGGGGAATTGATAGGGACAATGTAGAGATCGCTCACATTCAGCTGCCGCCCGATCTTATTCAACTGCTCTGCGGTTGGGTTGAGGGCCGCAGTGGAGACAACGGCCGATCTAAGGCGGGTTTGAAATCCCTCCATGATTTCTTTATACCAATTGAAGGCCAAAAGCGTAGAGACCAAAGCAATACTGCAAATCAGCGTGGGGAGGAGAAAGAGGAGCAGCCGCGTTCGAATTTTCATTTGTATCTACACGCCAATTGTTGGGAGTACGATTGGAGGAGAGTGACCGCAACAGAGGGGCATTCGGAGATGATCGAAAGGAGGTGGCTGCGCGATAGGGTTAAAAATAGGGTGTCGGCTTTACAGATGGCGGCGTAGCCTCGGGGCTGCTCATTGAAGAGCGATTCATCGCCAAAGTAGTCGCCCGCATTGAGCTCAGCGAGGAGTTTTCGGTGCTCATCAAAGATCTGGACCGCCCCTTCCGCAATGAGGTAGATCCGGTTGGCCACTTGACCGGGAGTGAATACCTTTTCATCCTTATCGTAGTCATCTTCATGGAGCTTTTCGGCGATCGCAAGGAGGATCTCCAAATCGAGCTCGCTAAAGAGTCTCAGCTTTTTGAGGAAGAAGGCTTTTTCAATTAAACTTTTCATGTCTCTAACAACTCATAGGCAAATTGGTGGAAGGTTTCATCAGAGTGTTTCATCTGTTCGCGCAGCTGCTGTCTCCAGTTGGGCATTTGGAGTTTGGCTTTGAGGCGCACAGCGACAATCTTATCAAAAAGGGAGGGGGACTGTTCCAGTTTGCCCAAGAGTTCCGACAGGGTCAGTTTGGGATAATCGCCTTGCCAGCGCAGGCAGGCGGCCATTTTTTCTTCAAGCGGCAGATCGTCGACTAAGGGGGCAATCAGTTTGAAGATCCGGACGTCGCAGGTTTTTTCCAAGCTCTCCACGGCATGGGAGTGGATTTTTGCGTTGCGGCTGTGGAGCGCGCGGACTAAGAGTTCGGGATCTTCCAACGAGCCGGCAGCCCCCAGCAAGTGGATGATGAAGTCGATCACCGATTGGTAGCCCGTAAGCAGGGCGCTCTGGAGCATTTCGAGATCGTAGAGCGGGTGTTGCTTTTGGATCGTATGGCCGAAGTAAAAGTAGAAATAGGCCCTCTCGATTTCAATATCGAGGATGTCGATCAAATTGGCCTGCAATTGCGGCAAGGCGAGGCGTCCCAAAATCTTGCCCGTCAAAATGCGCGCCCTTTCTGGTAGGGCGATGTCCTTGGTCAAGGTTAAAAGCAGCGGAACGATTTTCAGTCCCATTTGGACGATGATCTCTTCTGTTCTTCTCCTCTCGTTGGGGCGGAAATAGACGCTGGCGAGGAGGATCTCTTTGGTTGTGGTGGAGTCGGCAATTTTCCCAAGCGCGTCGAGCAGCGAAAGGCGGAACGGATTGTCGCGCGCGGCCTCCAACTCTTCAATCAGGCGCGGCGCATGGCGGGCCATTTTTTTATCGGCCAACTTCGCCACACAACGGGCGGCAGCCCGCTTGACCAGAATCGCTTCATGAGAGAGGAAGGGGAGCGCTTTTTCGGCCGCTTCCAAGCTGTTTTCTTCGGCCAGAATATCGAGCCCCATGCTGATCTCATCGATGCGGGTCGATTTCAGCATCAGGTCGAGTTTTTTGGCCGCAATCGTCCGGTTGAGGGCCGCATAGTCGAGCGACTGATTGGCGAGCGACTTTTTCATCGTCAAGATCGCAGCGCCTCGCAAAAAGAGATCGGGATCGTCGAGATCGTCTTCCGCTTTTTCTGGATGGTGAAGGCCCCGCTTTGCCAAGTAGAGATTGGCCCATTTGGCCAGCTCCGGCGACTCATTTTCATCGGTCCAGCTATCGATCAATTCAATGACGCGCGAATCATTGCCCAGCGAGCGGCCGTCTAAAAGGCGTAAAAATTGGATTTTGGACACCGTGCCGA
The DNA here is from genome assembly GCA_964458995.1 of uncultured bacterium. Classification (GTDB taxonomy): domain Bacteria; phylum Chlamydiota; class Chlamydiia; order Chlamydiales; family SM23-39; genus REEB52. The sequence continues at coordinate 2,277 of CAYWKW010000040.1, forward strand.
ACCGCTTGGCTACCGGTAAGATTTGGGGCAGGCTATCTCCCAGCTGAAGAAGCGATTCGATCGCCAAAAGCTGCGTCTCTTCCGAAGGGGACCTCAGAGCCTCCAAAATGTCCTTTTTCGCCTCTTTTTGCTCGCGTCTTGTCAGCGAAGCGAGCCACCCCTTCAACTTCCTTTCAAAGTGGAGGGCATTGTCTTTCAAATTGAGCATGATCGCTTTGGAATAGATGGCGCGGATCGTCAGAGCGAGAAGGAGAACGATCAGGGTTAAGATCAGACCCAGCCAGCGGCTCCCTTCGGAGAGGGCGAAGAGCATTAGCGAGCTCAAGAGCATGCCGATCGGTTCAAAGAAGGAGTCGTTGATGATCCTCACCTTCGATTTCAGCTTTGTGGGTACGGCATTGGAGAGGAGGTTGAAGCAGTTATCTTCCACCGTGAATAGAATGCCATCTACGGCCACGAGACCCAAAATGGCCAGCCACATGGCATCTTGGAAGATCCATCCCGAGTAGACGCCCACGAAAAAGAGGGGAGTGATTAAAATCGCGTTGTTCAAGCCCATTCGGCGGACAAAGCGGCCGTAGAAGAAGACTCCGAAAACGATGTTGCAAAGGGAAACCAGCGCGCGGCACTTACCCAAGAATTCGGCGATTTCCCCCTCTCCGGTGGGCGCCGAGGAACTATGGAAAAATCTTCCAAACGATTCCATGTAGTTGAACTCGGTCACGGTAATCAATAATTGAACGAATAGACTTAAGCACAAAAGGACAATTGCAAACCGGGAGCGGGTAATTAAACGCACCACCGAGGCAAAAGAGTCGCGGCTCCCTGAGAAGACGCCCTCCATCGTGTCGTCGTGGACCGCTTTGGCCTTCAGGGCGATGCCTCTCGCTTCAACCATTGCATAGGCAATCGACCCGGCCGCGCAGAGCAAGAGGCCTGAAAAGCCAATTTTATCAAGCAATAAGTTGATGGCGGTCCCTGACAAAATCGTACCCAAAAAGTAGGCTGCGCTGTAGATCGAGTAGACTCTTTTTGCGTCCTGCAAGTCGTGGTATTGATCGGTGAAGGTCCAAGAGCAGGCGATCATGACGGCAAAGAACATTCTTGAGGCGATTTTGATGGCGTACCAGAACCAATCTGGCGGCGAGGAGCCGACGAAAACGGCCGACCCGATGCAGATGCTCACGCCGAGGGCCATGGCGATCGTCAAAATCCTGTAGGGGCTTGTGATCCGCAAGGTATACAAAACCAGAGAGGAGACGGCGATCATGCCCAAGGCAATGGAAAGATAGACTGTAGGAAGAGAACCAGCCCCAATTTTTTCCAAAAAGAGCCCGTCGCTCAGCGTATCCAGGCACGAGCTTCCGAAGGCCCACAGCGTGGCCAAGCGGGCGAAGCGGAGCGCGTTGGCCCCTTCGCCGGAATAGAGACCGAAAGCTTTATGAAAAAATTTGAACAACTAAATTCCCCTTTTCCCTATTTTAGTCCTTATGAAGATTTCTGAATACCATTTAGGTTTCATTGGTTTTGGGCATATGGCCCAGGTGATTTTTCGGGCGATTGACAAGGCCAAATTGGTCCCCCGATCGCAGATCTGTTTTGTTCGCCGCGACCCGGAAAAAATGACCCAAAACGAGAAGGAATTTGGGATCACTGCCACAAGCCTTGAAAATTTGATTAACAGGAGCCACGTCCTCCTCATCGGCGTAAGGCCCAATCAAGCCGATTTTATCCTCCGCGATTTGGCCCGTTTCAACCTCGAAGAGTCTAAAATCGTCATCTCGATGTTGGCGGGCATTAAGCTGAGCTACTATCAAAAATATATCAAAAACCCCCTTCTTCGCATCATGCCCAACATCGCCTCGGCCGTAGGCGAAGGGATGACGGTCTTTACCTACGGGCCCCATCCCTCTCTCGAATTCCGCAGCCTGAGCAATCTCCTTTTCTCCTGCATGGGCGAGGTGATTGAAGTCCCCGAAAACCTGATGGACATCTCTTGCGCCATTGCCGGAAGCGGCCCCGGGTTTGTTTTCCGGCTTATTGAATCGATGGCGCGACAGGGTGAAAAGGAGGGGCTTCCCTATTCAAAAGCGCTCAAGATGGCGGCGCAGACCTTTGCCGGCGCGGCCAAGCTCATCTTGAAAGGCGCCCAGCCCGAGACGCTCATCCAACAAATCGCAACGCCCAATGGAACCACTGAAGCGGGGTTTAAGGTCATGGCCGCCTTTCGCATGGAAGATCATCTCCAAGGCGTCCTCGAAGCTTCCGCCAAACGCTCCAAAGCTCTCTCTGAAGAATTTTACTAAGCGCTGAAAGGAACAGGAGAGGAAGGATGGGAAGGAAACAATTCCTATTTTTTTTGGGAGTTTTTCGTCGAAGACCTTGAGAAAAACGGTTTTTCTGTGTAGAAATGATAGAATCTTTCATTTGGTGGTTTGACACATGGAAAAAAGAAAACTCGTAATCATCGGTTCTGGCCCCGCCGCCCACACGGCTGCCATTTACGCCGCAAGGGCGAATTTACATCCGCTGCTGTTTGAAGGCTTTTTGTCGGGCCCCGCCGGCGGTCAATTGATGACGACAACCGAAGTGGAAAACTACCCAGGGTTCCCTGAAGGTATTTTGGGACCCGAATTGATGGGGAATTTCCGCGCCCAATCAGAACGGTTCGATACGAAAATTCTGACCGAAGATGTCGAATCGGTCGATCTGTCCAAACGCCCCTTTGTCGTGCGCGGCACAAATACGAAGGTGGAGGCTGAGGCGCTCATTGTGGCAACGGGTGCGACGGCAAAACGGCTCGATATTGAAGGCGCGCGGGATGGGGAATTTTGGCAAAAAGGGGTCACCGCTTGCGCCGTTTGCGATGGCGCCGCGCCCATCTTCAAAAATCGTCCACTCTTCGTGATCGGCGGAGGAGACAGCGCCGTGGAAGAATCGATTTTCCTCACAAAATATGGGAGTAGGATTTATCTCGTGCATCGCCGCGATCAGTTGAGAGCTTCTAAAATCATGGCAGAGAGAGCCATGAAACATCCCAAGATTGAAATTTTGTGGAATAGCGCTATTGAGAAAATTTCGGGCGATAAGATCGTGCAGAAGGTCCGCATTAAAAATCTCGCAACGGGAAAAACGGAAGAACAGGAGGCGGGCGGCGTCTTTTTTGCCATCGGCCACCAACCCAATACGCAATTTCTTCAAGGACAATTAGAGACCAATGAAGTAGGATATATCCTTGTTAAAAATGGATCGACGCGCACCTCGGCGGAGGGCGTTTTTGCAGCCGGAGATGTGCAAGACCCCACCTACAGGCAAGCGGTCACCGCAGCGGGAACGGGCTGCATGGCAGCTCTGGATGCGGAAAGATGGCTCAATCAAATGGGAATCGAATGAAGCGATGGCTTTTCCTCCTTTTGCCTCTTTTGGGATCCTCTCTTGAGGTTCAGCCCTGGTTTGGCGACTGCTTGGAATTTCATTTTCTTGGAAGTTACGCCTATAGTTTCTTTGACAAAGTGCAAAATGGAGTTCCGCAGCTCACGAGCACTTTCAAATCCAATGTCATCTACTTTGGCCTAGATTTCTCCCCCACGCCTGAATGGAGCATCGACACCGACCTCCAATTTGCCGACACCACGAAAGAGAACTTCAATTTTCGCAGCGTAGGCCTTCAGGCTCGCTATCTTTGGTTTGATGACATTGTGGGGGATCGGCTTAGCTTCGCCACAGGCGGCAGCGCCCGCTTTACCAATTCAGCCTCTCTGCACGACGTAAGCTGTCCCTACCATGCGAACTTCGACTTTGAGCTCAATTTTTCTCTGGGCAAGGAGTTTGATGTTTCAGATTGCTGGGCCTGGCGGCTTTGGTGTTTTGGCGCAGTCGGCCATGCCAACCGGGGTTCGCCCTGGGTCCGCGGCATTCTCGCCATTGAAACGAATTATGATGACCAGCACAAATTTGCGATCCTAGCGGAGGGGAGCAATGGTTATGGGCGCCACACGACCCTCCTCATCGACGATTTCAACGGCTATGGGAAGGTCCGGCAAAAGTCGATCGATCTAGGCTTTCGGTATGGGTACAGCCTGGGCGTTTGGGGAACTCTGCGCGCCGAATACTATCGCCGCCTTCTCGCCAAATCGTGCCCCGAGCAAGTCAACACCTTCGTCGTCAGCTACCTTCTCCCATTCTGCTTCTAATCCGCAGCCCCCAAACCCCCTCCTTCCTATCCTGTTCATCTTGTTCCTTCTCTCTCTTGCGTCAATTTTAGGTCCAGAGGGCGACGGCAGTGGCGTGGGAGGCGGAGTGGCTGATGGAGACGAGGATGCGGGGGTTGTTGAAGCGTTGGGCGAGGGCGGGGGTGAGATGGACAATGGGTTTGCCGTGGGCGTCGCCGAGGATCTCGAGATCGTGCCATGAAAGGTCGGCGCCAAAGCCAGTTCCTAGCGCCTTGGCAATGGCCTCCTTGGCGGCAAAACGGCCCGCAAAATGGGGAACGGGATCCTTGAACTTGTAGCAGTAATCTTGCTCCGCCTGGGTAAAAAGGCGATTGAGAAAATGCTGCCCATGCCGCTCAATGCTCTGGCGGACGCGCTCGATTTCTATAATGTCGTTGCCAAGACCGTGCGGGCTATTGTCCTTCGTCATCGTAGGAATGGTATCCCCCCTCTTCGTCTTGCGCATTGCAGAAAATCATACGGCCCGATGTGGTGTGTTTGACAGAGAGCACTTTGGCATCAACGGTCTCCCCAATATACTGCCCCCCGCCATTAACGACAACCATGGTGCCATCTTCGAGATAGCCAACGCCTTGGCGCGGCTCTTTTCCATAGCGCTGGATTTTGATTTTGATGTGTTCGCCGGCTTGCATGAGCGGTTTGAGGGCATTGGAAAGAGAATGGATGTTGATGACGCGCACGCCATCAATGTCCGCCATCTGGATGCGGCTAATATCGGCGGTGAGGATATTGGCATCGAGAAGGCGGGCTAGGCGGATCATTTTGTTCATCGGATCTTTGATGTCGGGGAAGTCGGTGTCGCTGTGGCGCAAATCGAGTTCAGGAAGATCTTCAAGTTTTTTTACGATTTCAAGAGAGCGCTTGGCCTTGTTGCGCGTATTTTCGTCTTGCGTTTCCGATTGGATGTAGAGGTCTTTGATTTGGAAACGGGGGAGGACGAGATGGTTGTCAACGAGGCCAGAACCCGCCAGATCGAGAATGCGGGCGTCGGAAAGAACGGAACTGTCGATGATCAGGTCTTTCTTCTTGTGAGCGGTGGGGGTGAACTTGATGAAGGGGATGCTGATCGAAAGTTCATCGGAGGCTCTGAGGGTCATGAGAGTGCCCAGATAGATGCCAAAGAGGAAGAGGGCAATTTTGACGACTTCGAGAATGGAGGGCTGGATGTGGATGGAGGCGGAGCTGATGTCGAGTATGGCGGAGAGGACGAGGTTGAGCGCCTGTCCCATTAGGTAGCCGACAAATAGGCCGATGATCGCTATGTTGAAGGCGCGCAAATTGAATCTCTTAAAGAGCAGATCAAAGCCAATGAGGAGAAAGCCTAAGATCGCTCCCAGACCTAGACCAACGGCCAAATTCATTCCTGTATACCCATTGGGGCCAGAAATCATGTATGTCGTCATAAACACAATACTGAGAATGAAAAATAGGGTGCGGGTAAAGGCTAATGCAAGATTCATAGCTGGAAAACTCCATTATTATCGTTAGTTTTGGGTGAGGAACCGGGCACGGGCACGCACACGGGCACGTTTACGAGCCAGTCGGGAGAAACCCCCGCTGCCCCGAAAGCGTGCGCTTATTTCGTAAACGTGTGCGTGCCCGTGCCCCTGCCCGATTGTTCCTCTCTTAACCGAAATTGACGTATTGTTAATATATCGTGAGCGAATTGTAGTGCCGGGCCAGATTTTTGTCGACAAAGTTAAGAAAATTTTGATAGCATGTTCGCCATGAAGCATCGCGGTTACATTGCGCTTTCGGGATTTATGTGGTTCTTTATGGGGATCTATCTCCTTTTTAAGGGACTTCACTACATCACCGAGGCGGCTTTTCTAGAAAATTCCCTCTGCTCTAAAATGGGTCCAATGTTTGGATCCCCGCAACGGGCTGCAACGGTTCTGTTGGTAGTCGGACTTGTGGTTGGGTTTTTGAAGGGGCGCTTTGTGCTTGTGAGGACGGTGCGCCGGGTCGTTGCTCGCATTGCCAGCTTGCCGCTGCCGATCGCATTTAAGGATGCGTATGCCCGCTCCTATTGGCTAGTCATCGCCTTTATGATGGCCCTCGGAATGACATTTCGGTTTTTGCCCATCCCCATCGATTTGAAGGGGACAGTCGACATCGCTATCGGTTCAGCGCTCGTCAATGGGGCCATGCTCTTTTTTCGAGCCGCCAAAGCTATTTATGATACCGGCTCCCGCGCCCAATCTCCATAGCGCGGTAGAGCTGCTCAATCAAAATGAGGCGTGTGTTTTGATGTGTGAATGTGAGCGGAGAAAGACTCCATCGAAAGTGCGCTTCCTGAATCAATTCCTTCGGCAAACCTTCAGCCCCGCCAATGACAAAGTTCAGGCGCAGTCCCATTTTTACCATTTTTTCGCTCCACTGTTCGCTCGTCAACAGCTCCCCCTTCGGATCCAACGCAATGAATGACTCCAATCGGGCCCACTCCTTCAACTGCGCATCGTCTTTGGCTAAAATCCACTCAATGGACATTTTTCCCTTCAACCTCTTCTCATATTCGGCTAGAGCTTCGGTAAGCCAGTTTTCTTTGCAGCGGCCGATGGTTAAAACTTTGACTTTAAACATGTTCTCAAATAAGAATATGGATTTATGGTAAACTTTTCAGCGATTTATTGGGATCCCAAACCTGAGATTTTTGTGGTTCCCATTTTCAATTGGCCCATTCTTTGGTATGGGGTTCTCTTTGCATTGGCTTTCGCAGTTGGCTTCCCTATTTTTGTCGGCATTCTGACCCGATACTTGGGAAAAAGAGAGAAACCGAAGGCCATCCAAATTACCGATCGCCTCACGATCTACATGATTATCGCCACAGTTGTGGGAGCGCGGCTGGGCCACTTCCTCTTTTACGAGCACCCTTCGAATTATTTGGGAGATCCGCTGGAGTTTTTTCGGGTTTGGGAGGGGGGACTTGCCAGTCATGGCGCAGCCGTAGGCATCATCATCGGCCTCATTCTCTTTAGCTACCGGATTCGAGCGATTGAGCCGAAGCTGACATGGATCCGGCTGCTCGATTTTGTTTCTGTGCCTGCAGCCCTCGGCGGCTGCCTGATTCGTTTTGGCAACTTCATCAATCAAGAAGTTTTGGGCACACCTACAGATCTTCCCTGGGCGGTTGTTTTTGGCCACGCGGCCGATCGCAGCATGCCGATTCCCCGCCACCCCGTCCAGCTCTACGAATCTCTATTCTATCTGGCGGTCTTCGTCCTCCTTTGGCGGCTCACTTATAAACACCGGTTTCTCTTCCGGCGTGGGAAACTGATTGGACTCTTCCTCATTCTCGTCTTTGGGTTCCGCTTCTTCGTCGAATTCATCAAGACGGAGCAGAGTCATCTTTTGGATTTGTCGTTTCTGACGATGGGCCAATTATTGAGCATTCCGACCGTCATTGCTGGGGTAATTTTTTACTTACTGCCTCCGAATGATTCGACTTGACCCTTTTGGGCCGGAAGAGTGATAATGGAGTATAAAGCTTTTATTGGAGGCGGTCGTGAATTTTATCCATATCGCAGGGAACCTAGGCGCTGATCCCGAAGTCCGTTTTACTACGTCTGGCAAGAAAGTCACCATATTGAGAGTGGCTACTCGTTCGAGAAGAGGGAAGAAGGATAAGGATGAAGAGATCACCATCTGGTGGAGAGTGACCATTTGGGGCGAACAACATGACAAAATGATCTCTTTCCTCAAGAAAGGCTCTGCTGTCATGGTTTACGGCGATGTCCATAAACCTGAAATTTTTACTGATAAAGAGGGGAAACCCCAGGTTTCTCTCGAAATCACGGCAGTCCACCTCGAGTTTAGCCCGTTCGGCAAACCAGGAGGAAGTCAGCCTGGCCAAGAGACCCACCATGCAGGGCCTGCGGCGCCTCAGGTGGAGGTTGCCAATCCGTATATGGCTAAGGCGGGAACCCCGCAAGGCAAAGGGGAAACCTTTGATGACGAGGTTCCGTTTTGAAGTTCGCGTTTTCTCCTAATTTAGAAAAACGGGACGGGGAACTGTTAGTGGTTCCCTATTGGGAAGGACCCAAAGAGGCGGCCGATTTTGAAGATGTCGACGCTTTGAAAGATTTTACCGGCAAAAATGGGGAAACGGCCCTTTGCTATGATGGGGGAAGACGGATTCTGTTGTTGGGCCTTGGCAAGCAGGAGAGGGCCACCGTTGAGGCTTTGAGAAGAGCCTATTCGGCAGCTCTGAAGGTCGCGCAAGGAAAAAAAATCAAAGGGATCGACGTCTTGTTCCCGAAGTGCAAGCAAAAAGGGGAATTTTTGCAGGGGATTGCCGAGGGGCTGATCCTAACGAATTACTCCTTTGGCTATAAGCACGATTGTCTGAAAGAATCTCCCGTTGTTCTGGTGGAAAAAGTCACGCTGATTGGGATCGAGAAAGATGACATTGTCGACAAAATAAAAGTGATCGCCGATGGGGTGAATTTCGTAAGAGATCTGGTCAATGGCAATGCCGATAAGAAGGGAGAGGAGATCTTGGGAGCGGTTAAGAAGCTCCACCCCAAAGTAAAGACAACCATTTTTAATAAGAAAAAGCTGCAAGATGAGGGGATGGGACTTATTTTAGCGGTGAATCGCGCGTCGAACGTCGATCCCTTTTTGGTTCAGGCGAGCTATCGGGGAAGCAAGTCGAAAGAGCATGTAGTTTTGGTGGGCAAGGGGATCACCTATGATACGGGTGGTTTGAGTTTGAAGCCGACCGACAACATGTTGACGATGAAGTGCGACATGGCTGGAGCCGCGACGGTTCTGGGAGTGGTGAAAACGGCCGCAGCTTTGGGATTGAAGGTGAATGTGACCGCTGTGGCGCCCATTACCGAAAATGGCATCGGTTCTGAGAGTTATAAACTGGGGGATGTTTATCAGTCGTATTCGGGAAGAACGGTGGAAATCAATAATACCGACGCGGAAGGGAGATTGGTTTTAGGCGATGCTTTGGCCTATGCGGTGGATCGACTGAAGCCGAGCTGCATCATCGATTTGGCCACCTTGACTGGGGCGTGCGTGGTGGCGCTGGGCGAAGAGATTTCAGGCCTATTTTCCAATGATGAAGTCTTAGCCGAAGAATTGATGAACTCCTCAGAGACTACAGATGAGCTGATTTGGCAGCTGCCGGTCCACTCCGATTATAATGAAGCTTTTAAATCGGAAATTGCAGACACCATTAATTCGGCGGGAAGAGAAGGGGGAGCCATCAAAGCGGCGCTCTTTCTCCAAGAGTTTGTCAAAGATGTTCCCTGGGCTCACTTGGATATTGCAGGCCCGGCCTACTTGAGTAAGCCCAAATATTATAATCCGATGAAGGGCACAGGCCACGGGGTTCGATTGCTCGTCGATTTCCTCGAGAGACGGGCAAAATGAAGTGGCTCGTTCCGGCTGAGCAAAAGTTAGTTGCCTTTTTGCAGGGGCAGCTAGGCGATTATTCGGGTAAATTTTTACGTCGATTGTTAGAAGCAAATCTCTGCCGCATCAATGGAAAAGTCGAGCGGTTTGGCTCTCGAGTGGTGCTGGGCGGCGACGCCGTCGAATTGGCTCCCAGCTGGAAATCGCTTCTCACCCCAAAACTCACCCAGTTTGAAACTCTGTATGAAGATGAATGGCTGAAGATTGTCAATAAGCCCGCAGGTTGGGTTTGTACAGATAAAGAGGCTGCAAAAGCTTTTGGTCCCAAACACTATTTGGTGCACCGCTTGGACAAAGATACAACCGGGTTGCTGATTGTGGCAAAAGGGACGGCCTCGCGTGACGGTTTGATGGATCTGTTCGAGAGGAGAGAGGTGGAAAAAACCTATTTGGCTCTGGTCGACGGAGTGCCGAAAGAAAAAGAGGGCGTGAGGAAAAGCCAATTCGTTAAAAAGGGGTCGTTTGAAGGACAAACCATTTGGGGATCGGGGAATGGGGGCTTAACCGCCATCACTCGATGGGAACGGTTGGCCGTGGGAAAAAATGCCAGCCTGGTGGTGTGCAAGCCAGAGACGGGGCGCACGCACCAAATTCGGGTCCACATGGCCGAGATGGGCCATCCGATCCTAGTGGATAGGCAGTATGCAAAGTCTTTCCGCTGTTCGCTTTTCTTCCAAAGACCGCTTTTACACGCCTATCGGCTCCGATTCACTTTTCAGGGAAAAGAGATCGATGTGACGGCTCCTCTATTTGTCGACATCCGCGATGCTATGGGGCGCGTTGGGATTGAGGTGCGACATCTTCGTGAGCTTCTTGGAAAGAAAGCACATGAGGATCGCAGGGACGATCGTAATGATAACAAAGATGCTAAAGAAGTTGAACAGTCCCCCCATTTTCTCCATGAAACCTGCAAGCAGACCGCCTGTGTAGAAGGCGATACCAACGCACACATACCAGAGTCCGACTGAAAGGGCTGTGTAGCGTGGTGGCGCCAAGCGGCTGACCATCGAAAGTCCGATGGGAGCTAGCAGCATTTCCCCAATCGCCATCAGAAAATAGGCGCCTACCAGATATCCCCAAGAGACATTGGCTGCCGTTGCATCTGCTGGAATGGAGGCAGAACCGCCCATCATGACCAGAAAGCAGGCTGCGATGAAGAAAAAGCTAAGAGCCGTTTTGGTGGCAGCGGAAAAGTCCCGATTCTTTTTTTGGAGTTTCACATAGAGCGTTGCTAAAATGGGCGCCAAAATCACCAGGAATAGACTCTCGCTGGAAAGAAAGACCCCTTCCGGAATCATTACCCCGCCAATTTGCTTATTCATATAGTCGTGAGCAAAAATCGACATGGAAGAGAACGCTTGGTTGTATGCGACCCAGAAAAGGATCGAAATCACGCAGAAAAGGACAATCACAACCATCCGGCTTTTTTCTAATGGGGTCAGCTTGTGATGGGATGATTCCTTTTGGAACACGCGCATGGCGTGATGGGTCTCTTTATTTTGCAGTAAGTAAATGGCCAGAGGGATTAAGCCAAGAAGTTGCACGAGCCCAGCAATAAAGAACGCAAGATGCCAGTTGGTCAATTTGGCGATGGTTCCAAGAGAGGCTAAAGCCAGCAGAACTCCTACGTTGATGGAAGCATAGTAAATGGAAAATCCGGCGTCTCTCAATTCGGGCTTGCTTCGATAGGCATAGGCCAAGAGCGAGACGAGACTCGGCGTAAAAATCCCATAGCCGCACACAATCAGAAATAGCGACAAATAGAGAAGAGAATGGCTTCCCGTAGCAATGAGAAAGCAGCCGATGGCATTGATTAAAGCTCCTATAAAAAGGGGCAATTGGCAATTCCAACGATCGGCAATCCATCCCCCGATGAATGGGAGGAAGGCCGCGCACCCGCTGAAAATCGCATAAATGTGGGTGGCTTTTTCATTGGGAAACTGATAATATTCGATGGCATAAAGAACGAGAAGTCCCGCCACTCCATAATAGGCAAACCGTTCGCATAACTCGGCAAGCCCCAATATCCAAAGCTCTTTGGGATGGTTCTTTAGAGAAGTTTTAGACATAAGGGGTCCTCCATTTAATTGTTTATGTATAAAGAAGTCCCATTACCTGCAAGTATATTAATTGTTAAAACTTCCTCTTTGGGCGATATTATCCAAGCATTTAATGTTTTGGATGATTTGCACAATCGTTTCCCGACAGTTGCAATTGATTGGGCTGTAGAGGCTTCTTTCATCTCCATTGTGGCCGCCCATCCCTTGGTGCGCAAGGCGATTGCTCTTCCCATCAAAAAAAGGGGCTCTCTCTGGGCTGCGTTCAAAGAGTTGAGAGGAGAAAAATATGACCTTATTTTTGATCTACAGGGGAACTGCAAGTCGGGCGCGGTGACTCTGCTGGCTCGGGGGAAGGTGAAGGTCGGTTATGCACTTCAATCGGTTCGGGAGTGGCCGAATGTTTTGGCAACCCAGGTTCGATTTAATGTTTCTAAACAGAAGAACATCAGGAACTACTATTTAAGTTTAATTGAACAGTATTTTAATCGAGGCGCAAATAGTGATATACCGAAACTACTTGAAGAATCGGGAATATGCCAAGGAGGCGCCCTGAATT
>CAYWKW010000041.1:0-14483 GCA_964458995.1 uncultured bacterium
CGCCTCGATAATTGGGGAAGGGGCGGAGCCAGAAACCGATTGTTCAGGTTGTTTCAGTATAGCAGGCGGTGAGGCCGCAATCGATGTAGGCCGTAAAGATGTTGCCTAAGAGTATAAGAGCGATGAGGATAGAGATGAGTTTTTCGAAAAGGCCCCAGGTGGGGGAGGAGTCGTGGTTTTGGCTAAAGCCGTAGATGATGAGAAGAATCGCGCAGGCAAAGATCGAAGCGGTGAAGACGAGAAATGCCCAAACATAGAGGTCGAAGCCGAAGACAGGTTCGCCAAAAGAGTGGAGTGCAGGACAGACGTGAAAACTGATTTGACGAAGGGAGACAAGCCGGCCAAGAAGAGCACTTAAGATGGCTAGGGCATAGTGTTGCACTTTAATGCCAAAGCGGAGGTTCATGAGGAGGGCTAAAGTGATTCCAATCATTCCAAGGCGCTGGAGGAGGCAGAGGGGACAGGGCGCTTCGCTTTTCAAATATTGGTACGAATGGGATCCGAGAAGAACTCCGCATAGTACAAGGATAAAGAGGAGATTGAGGATTCGTTGGAATGTAGCCATTTCTTACTGCTCCTTGTTACCAAGACAACTGGGCATGACGCAGTAGCATAAAAAAGGAGAGAATCAGATTGATGGCCACTAAGGTAAAGGCTGCAGCGCTCTTTTTCCGAAAAATGAGGATCAGACAGATGAGAAAGAGTATGAACAAACCAGCCATCATATAGCTTCGTTATAAGATAGGTATTTTTATTCGTCAAGGGCGCGTTGGATCGAGCGCTTGTGATCTTTCTCTTTGAGGGCTGCTCGCTTGTCGTAAGATTTTTTCCCCTTAGCTACGGCGATGCGCACCTTCGCCATCCCCTTTTTTAGGTAGATGGATAGGGGAATGAGAGCGAGTCCCTTCTCCTGAACTTGTCTTCTTAAGGTTTCGATTTCTCTTTTATGCAGGAGGAGCTTGCGGGGCCGCCTCTCCTCATGATTAAAGACCCCCTTTCCTCCGTGAGAGTAGGGGGCGATGCTGCAATTGATGAGGGTCGCGGAGGCTCCGCGTATGTCCACCCAGGCATCTTGCAAAGATCCCCCATGGTTGCGCAAAGATTTAATTTCACTTCCAAGCAGGATGATCCCCGCCTCAAAGGTCTCGAGAATCTCGTAGTCATGGCCCGCCTTTCGATTTGAAACCAGCTCTGAATCTTTACTCATATAGCTAGTTTAGCGTCTTGACCGAATAAAGCCGAGGAGAAAGAGCAGGGCGGTGATGGCCCAAAAGACAAAAGCGGGGATAGGGCGGCCCATGGCTCCAAAGCCCAATTTGATACCGATCCATCCCACCATCATATAGGCGCTCGACTCTAACTTGGGAAACCAATCGATCAACCTTCCGAATAGACCCGCTGCAAAACGCATCCCCAGCAAGCCGATCATCCCGCCGACATAGACAATCCAGAGCTTGGAGAGGACGCCCTCGGTAAAGGCAATACCGGCAACGATCGAGTCAAGGGCAAAGATCAAATCGAGAAACTCGATTAAAAGAACCGTTTTCCAAAAAGAGGGGCTTCCGTGGACTTCTCTTTTTTTTCTTGATGCAAAATATCTGATACACAGGTAGATCAAGTAGATGGCTCCCGCCAATTGGATCCAACGATTTTCAAAAAGAGTCGCGATGGTCAGGATGGCCGCCGCTCTCAATGCAAAGGCGGAGGCCACCCCAATCAATAAAGCTTTACGCCTCTGTTGTGGGGGCAAAGTGTGGCTTAATACACCCAAAACAACCACGTTATCGGCAGATAAAAGGAGTTCCAAAAAGGCCAGGACAAAAATCCGAGGCACATCCGAAAAGGCAAAGCTTTGCTCAAACATGCGTCAATCTTCAAAGAAGAAGCGGCCAAATGGGGTCACCGCAAAGCAGTCGCGATTGCGGCACGAGCCAATAAAGACCATTCCCGTTTCATATAGCCACTCAAAAATGGTGGCGTGCAGCAGTTTTTTTTCCTCTTCTCCGTAGACGGGGAGGGTATATTTCCACTGTTTGCCGGCCCGCTTTAACACGATCACCGAGTTTTCGTTCAGAGGGACGAGCACTCCTTTTAGAAAATCATCAAAGTAGACCCATCCGCCATGAAGAACTCGCTTGATCGATTTTTCCGCCTCGCGCACATAGCGCTCTCCCACAGAGAGGCTGAGAATGCGGTTTTGATTGTGCCGGTAAAGGTGGAGCGCGCGGTTCTCGAGAGAAAGATCGAGCCAGGCATCGCCCGCATCGAGGGTTTTGAGTTTGCCAGAGTCATATTCGGCGAGTTTGACCAGGCAAAGCTTCTCGACGGCAGGGGAAGATTCTACGGCAAACGGCTTTTTCTTGGCGCGCAGAAGGAGCTCGCTCATTTTTTCAATAAAGGCGAAGTCGCTGTCGCTCTTTGGCTGAATGGGTTCCGAGGAGGCAATGGCGGGCGTTTCAGTCACGCGAAGGAATTTAAGGTGTTCGTGCCATTCATAGAATGGAGTGACGAACTCCAACCAGTGGTCATCTTCCTTCTCATAGCAAAGGCAGCAGACAAAGTTGAACTCGAGAATGAGGAGCATCTCCTCGAAGTCCCGTCTTTTTAGATTGTATTTTGCAATGAGATCGCTGGAGGAGGCTTTAAAATGGGGGGAGGAAAAAACCTCCTCCATGATGGCATTGAGAATCGGATCGCCAAAATTCAGCTCCATGAGGTAGCGCTGATAGATATTGGGCGTTAAGAGGTATTTTTCGACAATCGACTCGAAGATGTTATTTGAGGTGCGCGGAATGGAGTACCACGTGGGAAGCAGGTGAATCGGAACTTTGCGCAAAATTCCCTGAACAAATTCCATATCTGGCTTGAAATGGGGATCGAAGCGCTGAATTTGAAACTCAAAATACTTCCGCCTCTCCTTGTCGACCAGAATCGAATCGTCTTGCAGAGAGATAAAGTCGGTCGTGGAGAGTTTTTTTAGGGAATTCAGTAGATCTTCCTCGCTGCACCCTAAAGAACGGAGCAGTTTTTTGATGGGAATTTTCAGGGGACTATAAAGGATCTCCTCAAGGACTTCGATGTCCAATGCAGAAAAATCGGACATCAACATCCGATTTTCTATATCTTGCTGACAATTATAATCAGCGAGATTGACTTTGTTTTTTCTAGCAGGACTTAGCTCGAGCATGGACAACTCATTAAGACTTGGTTAAATATAGCCCAAAGCTAAGATTGCCGCAAGTGATTGCGTAGACGGATGAAATATTCGAGCCGTTTTTTCATCTCTCTCTCGAATCCACGCTCTACCGGTTTGTAGAAACTTTGCCGTTCGACTCCATCGGGAAAATAATTCTGACCTGAAAATCCATAAGGAGTATCGGGATCATATTGGTACTCCTCTCCATATCCAAACTCTTGCATGAGTTGGGTGGGCGCATTCAGGATCTGTTTCGGGGGATCGAGATGGCCTGTATCGGCGGCCACTTTTCGAGCTTCCCCGTAGGCGACGTAGGCCGCATTGCTTTTGGGCGCGAGGGCTAAATAGAGGACAACCTGCGCCAGAGCCAGCTCCCCTTCGGGCGAGCCCAACATATTATAGACGTTCCATCCATGGAGGGCTATCCCAAGGGCGTCGGGATCGGCCAGGCCGATGTCTTCCGAGGCCATGCGGATGAGCCGCCGGGCTAGAAAGAGGGGTTCTTCGCCTCCCTCGAGCATGCGGGCGAACCAATAGAGCGCCGCATCGGGGTCGGAGCCACGGATCGACTTGTGGAGGGCTGAAATGAGGTTATAGTGCCCTTCCTGCCGCTTATCGTAAAGAGGCGACCGTTTTTGGATGGGCAGCCCATTGGCGAGATTTTCGATCATATTGAGCAGGTGGCGGGCATCTCCCTGCGAATGGGAGACGAGGAGCTGCCGGTTTTCATCAGTTATATTGAGGGGGCCTGCGATCGACTCATATCTTCGGATGATTTGGTCTAGCGAGGCTGGATTGAGCGGTTCCAGTTTCAAGACGCGTAAACGGGATAAGAGCGCATTGTTGAGAGCAAATGAGGGGTTTTCTGTGGTGGCTCCAATCAGGATCAAACTCCCATCTTCTAAAAAGGGGAGAAAGATGTCTTGTTGCGCCCGGTTGAAGCGGTGAATCTCATCGACAAAAAGGACCGTTTGTCTATGAAAAAGGGGCGTTTCTTGGCCTTCTTTAAGGATTTTTTTGAGTTCCGTCGTGCTATTGAAAACAGCGCTCAGATTGAGAAAGGGGAGGTGGAAACTTTGCGCATACAGACGGGCGATCGTCGTTTTGCCGGAACCAGGCGGTCCAAAGAGCAAAAGAGACAAAGGACGCCCATTTTGGATGATCTGTTGGACGAAAGAGACGAGCTTTTCTTGTCCTGAGATTTCGGAAAGCGTTTTTGGACGCAATTGTTCTGAAAGTGGAATCATATTTTCCAAAATAACGCACAAATCGTGTTTTAATCATTCACTTTTTTATCATACTTAAACTCAAGCACTTACTAAATATATTATATTGTAAATAGCTTTGTTTCAATAATTTATAAAGTAGCAACAAATTTTTCATCTTTTTGCTGAAATTTCGAAAAAATTTTTAAAATTTTTATTTTGCGAAAAATGCCCTCAGAATGGTTTCTCGATTAGATTTTAATTACTACGACTGCTTTCGAAATCAAACATAAAATGATAAGTTGTTTGTAATTATTATAAAAAAATTATATACTTAAGCTTGTAAGGATGAATAAGAGCACGGGGTTTCCCGTCGAAGATAAGAAAAGTCTTATCCGAAATAGTAACTCTTGTCCCTTGCATTAAGGAGGAAATTATCATGGTTAAACGCAGAAAAAGAGCTCATAAAAAAGCTCGCAAGACAAAAGCTCGCAAAACACGCCGAGTAAAATCACGCAAAACGAAAACACGCCGAAAAGCTAGAAAAGGCAAAGCTAGAAAAGCTCACAAGAGAAAAGCACGCCGTTCACGTCGTCGTCGCAGATCTCCAGCTGTTGCTGCAATTATGGCTCAAGAGTAAGTCATTAATTTCGAATGTTTTAGATCGAGCTAGGCCTCAAGGCCGGCTCGATTTTTCATTTTTTTGGAAATCCCCCCTCAAATGCGATCTCAGCCACTTTCTTTCGAGTTGAAGGAGTTTCCCGCTTTTGCAGCTCTGCCGGCAAGCTCTCTTTAGGGGCCGGCTTTCCAATGGCAAACATGGCTAGCACATCAAATTCATCGGGCACTTTTAGATCATTTTTAGCCTTTTGATAATCAAACCCTTGCATTCCGTGAACCACCAATTTTCGGTGATGCCCTTCCAAAGCCAGGTTTTCCCAAGCGGCTCCTGCGTCTAAACTATGCGTCACGGAGGGCTTCTTTGTTTTTTCAAAAATATTTTCCGATACGATGACCCCCAAAACGGCTGCCTTGTCGGACCAACTCTTATTGAAGTCGACGAGAAGGTTGAAGAACTTTTCCCAATGGGGCGTCTCCCTTTTGGCGTAGAGGAAGCGCCAAGGCTGGTTATTATAGGATGAGGGGGCCCAGCGCGCCGCTTCAAAAAGGGACATGAGTTCTTCCTCGCTGATCTTCTCGCCCGACATGGCGCGAGGCGACCAACGGTTTAAAATGAGGGGATGAATGGGGTGGTCCGCTTTTCTTTGAGCTTCACTCATTGTGCTCCTCTTGGGGTTCCGGATGCCATGACGGGTCTTTAAACTTATAAATAATAATTGGAATCAGCGCCATCAAAAAAATGCCGATGATTAAAAACCCCTCATAGAAAAGGAGGCTTCCGACTTTCAATTGGGCCGGAGGCACAAAGCCGATGAAGAAGGCGAAGAGCGAGCTCAAGGCTCCCAAAGAGCCGACAAACCAGATTCCAGGCATTCGGTAGGGGATTCGGTAGGGCCGCACTACATGGTCGTGGCTATATCTCAACTTGATCGCCGCTAAGAACATGAGGATATACATGATCAAATAGAGCTGCACAGACATGGCGCTGAGGATCCAAAAGGCGCTGCTGGCGCTAGGCATGAAGAGGAAGACAAAAGTCGAAATGGTGACAATGATGGCCTGAAAGAAGAGCAAATGGGCGGGCATCCCATGTTTATTGAGCTTTTGAAAGAAAGGGGGCAAGTCGCCATGTTTCGAGGTTGCATGCAGGGCTCTGATAGGCCCGATAATCCAGGCGTTCAATTCCCCGACAGCTCCAAAGACGATCATCAGCCCTAGAGGAATCACGAGCCAGCTTAAATGAAAGTGGCCTAGGAAAAGGGCAAACGCCTCCATAAGACCCGCGACCAAACTGATGTTCTCTTTTGGGATCATGATGGCAATAGCCAGGGCTCCTACCGCATAAATCAAGAGCGACAAAATGGCCGCAATCGAAATCGCTCTGGGGAATGTTTTTTGGGGATCCTGGACTTCTCTGGCGTGAGCTGCAGAGACTTCAAGACCGCCAAACGCGAGAAAGAGGCCAGTCAAGAAAACCAGGTTCTGAATGTCGTCCATGCGTGGGATGAGGGCGCCATATGAAAACTGAATCTGCATGGGCTGACCCGTGGCGACCCAGGCGATCCCTAAAGCAATCAATAGAAATCCCGGAACGATCGTCCCTGCAATGACTCCAATGGCGCTAAACCAGCTCGAATTCTTTAACCCAAAGTAATTGAAGAAGGTGAATCCCCAAAAGCCTCCTAAAATGCAAAGAATCAAGTAGGTTTTATTTTCTGCCAATTGGGGATTGATTAGGTAGGCGAGAGCGGTGGCTGAAAAAGACAAAATGGCGGGAAACCAAGTGACATTATGGATCCACTGCATCCAAACGGCAAAAAATCCCCATCCGGGGCCAAAGGCCTCGCGCACCCAAATGTAAACGCCCCCAGTCCGAGTCCATCCCGTAGCGAGCTCCGCAGAAACCAGAGCCGCAGGAAAAAGAAATATGACCGCCACCAGCAAGTAAAAAAACGGGGAACCAAATCCATACTCCGAGACGATCGGCAAATTCCTAAGGCTGGTCATGACCGACAAATTGAGCAGAGCCAGAAGAAAAACGCCTAGGAAACGCCGTGAACTCGTTTGCATCCCCTTACGTATATACCTAATAACCTTATAGTTCAATTGAATAATAATCGCCCCTTCGATATATACCGGAACAGAGGTACGCATGGTCCATGAGATATCCCGTCGCGAAGTAATGAATAACCTCATCCGCTTTAAAGACAATTTGTTGGAGATGCGAGGGGAGGATAGGCAGCGCGATCAAGACGAAGAAGAGAAGGAAGAAGGCAAAAAGGGCGAGCGCGTCTACAAAGTACTCTTGAACCGGAAAACGGGCGATATGCGCTTTGCACAAAAAATCAGCGCTTTAGAGCACCATATCTCGCGCAAAGGGAGTAAAAAAGGGGAAGCTGCAGAAGATTGGAAGGAGATCCATCTCATTGTCCATCAAAAGAATCCGAAAGAGATCGCCCATTTTGAAGTGAAAGATCCTCAAAATCACTCTCTAAAGCCATCCGATATTGATCCCCTGGCCTGGCGAATTGCCAGTGAAACACTCACCATTCTCAACGAAAAGGCGAAAGAGGTCCATGGGACGCATGAAAAGATGTTGCCTGAAGAGGCTGTTCTTCAAGACCTTTCTTCGATCCATCTCAAAACCCAGCAGGGTCGAATCGAAGATCTTCTGGGGTGGAAGGGTTCTATCGGACGCAAGGATGCGGAACACTTTCTCACCGGAAAGCCGCCGGGGACCTACCTTTTACGCGAAGGAGATGAAATCACTGTATCGTTTTCTTTCCATTTTTCACAGGAAAACATCCTCTCGATCCATCCCTACATTTTAACAGTTGTTGAAAATGAAGAGAAAATAGCAGATATTCTTCTTTTACAAACAAATAAAGGGTGGATTCTGTATCACGACGATCCCAATCTGAAAGATTCAGCGATCTACCACTACTACCCTTCTGCGGAGGCGATTTTGCATTCCTTAAGAAGCGTAGCGTCACAACCTTTAGTGTAAGAGATACCCATGCGAAAGTTCATCCTCATGCTAACCCTCTGCTTCGCCCCTCTCCTTGCCCAAAACGCCTACACAGCCAAAGATTATTCCCATCTGATTGGTATGCCTGGTTTTAGCGACAACCTTCTTCAAATGCACTTCAAGCTTTACGAAGGCTACGTCAAGAACGCAAACGACCTCCTCTCTAAACTCAAAGCGATGACCGATACGTCCGCCTATGAATTTGGCGCCTTAAAAAGGCGCTTGGGTTGGGAGTTTGATGGGATGCGACTTCACGAGCTCTACTTCGAGAACCTCGGCGGCACAACATCCCTCGACAAGAAGAGTCCTCTCTATACAGCCATCATCTCTCAATTTGGCAGCTTTGAGAAGTGGAAGAAGGATTTTATCTCCACTGGCACTATTCGGGGCATTGGTTGGGCGCTTCTCTATCTCGATCCGGAGCAAAATCGCCTGGTCAACGTTTGGATCAACGAGCATGACACGGGCCATCTTGCCCAAGGCCGCCCCCTCCTCATCATGGATGTTTTTGAACATGCCTACATGCCTCAATATGGCTTAGACAAACTCAAGTACATTGACGCCTTCTTTAATAATATCAATTGGGACATTGTCAGCCGCCGCTTCAGTAAATAAAAAGGCCATTCTATACCGAGTCTTCCCCTCCTCTACTTCTTCCACCTAGCTGTCTTAGCCAGTATAAACAGAAGCATGGCGCCGCTGATGACGGCGAGGATGGCGGGGAGTCCTTTGCCTGTCATTGAGTAGCGGATGGCGAAGATGGCTGTCAGGAGGATGGTGATCGCAAGGGCAATGTAGGATCCCGCTATTTTTTTTGCGAACATGAGTAACGAACTCAATACAAGCAGCCCTCCGAATCCAACTCCAGAGTAGAGAGAAATTTGGCTTCCTTGCTGATATCCTAAGTAGCCCAAACCAATGAGAATAATCCCATAGATCAATACGCACCAGCTTGTCGATTTTTTTACCACTGAAACCTCATGAATTGGACATACATTTAACCATATTGAGCCCGACCAAATAAAATATCCAAATGAAAGGAAAAATAAGAAGTCCGCCGGAAAGACGTTCCTTTTTCCAAAAAAGGAGGGCCGCCACAAGAGTATTGCACCAAAGAAGAAGAAGCGCAACTAGCGCTAGCAGCATCTCATGCAGAAGAAAAAAACTGACACTCCAAGCCACAAGAAAAAGAAATTGGGCCAGAAAAAGGGAAAATTCCAATTTCAGCACGCGCAAGGAGTGGAGGCGCCAAAGACTCCACATGCTAAAAGAAATACAGAGAAAGTAGAGGGAGCCAAAATAGGGCGAAAACTCAGTTGCGAAAGAGCTTATGAGCGCAAATCCAAAACTGATGATGAGATAGATTCCCAGCCCCACCATTTGCTCGGGCCTTGTCCGATGACTCGGTTTCGCACACAAAAAGGAGAGTGCACTTTGCTGTGATTGATCAATTGTCATGATGTGTATAGGTTTAGCCGATTCCACTATTTTTTTGGAATCATCTTTATCTAACTTTAAAGAAATTGCAAAGAATTTTAGGTTTCTGTACTGTAGTTTGCATGGAGACTCAGGTTCTAAAGAATTTTGATTTATCGCCGGCGATTGCGTGCCTAAAAAAGGGACTCCCCATCGTTTTCCCAACAGAAACCGTTTATGGCCTGGGGGCGCCCCTCTTTTCTGAAGAGGCGGTGCGCAAGGTCTTTGCCATCAAAGGAAGGCCGCCCGATAATCCTTTGATCGTGCACATCGCCATTCTGGAGGATGTTAAAAAAATTTCTGATGGGCTTGATGCCGATTTTTACACGTTGGCGGAAGTTTTTTGGCCGGGTCCTTTGACTATCGTGGTCAAACGGCATCCCGACGTCCCTGCTATTGTTTCGGCGGGCCAGCCCTCCATTGCCATTCGGATGCCTTCCCACCCAATCGCCCGCAGATTGATTGAGGCCGTAGGAGAACCTCTTGTGGCGCCTTCAGCCAATCTCTCCGGCCGTCCCAGCCCAACGCGCGTTCAAGACGTTTTGGAAGATCTCAACGGAAAAATCCCGTTTGTTATCGATGGGGGAGAGTGCGATGTGGGGATCGAATCGACGGTGATCAGCCTTTTCCATCCTATTCCGACTCTGCTTCGCCCCGGGATCATCTCCCATGAAATGTTGGAAGAGGTCTTGAATCGAAAGGTGGCGCTGCCAGAGGCAGATGGCCCCATTTTGTCACCGGGAATGAAGTACCGCCATTACGCTCCAAAAGCTCCGGTCCGCCTCGTTTACAAAAAAGAGGAATTGAAGGGACCCTTTTTCGTGCCCACAACTAAAAACCTCTATGCAGAATTGAGAAAAGCTGACCGGTTGAACGTATCGCAAATCGAAATCTTCTGCGATGAAACGGTTCAAAAAGATGCCGCTCTGATGAACCGCCTCTTGCGCGCCTCAGGTCAAATCGATTAAAGTAATTTCATGCAAGAGCGGGTCATTGAGCCGTCTGAAATCATCATTGAGCAGACAGGCAAGCCAAAAGAAAATATCACCCATGCGAATCCTTGGATTCGGTGCATGGCCCGTTTTTTTGATTACTCCCTTTTTTTTCTTCTGCTTCTTTCCACAAGAGTCCTGTTTCACGGGCAGATCCCTTTTGGCAAATATGAACATCTTGTCCCCTTTGAGTTTTTTCTTTGGATTCCGCTGGAAGCGCTCCTGTTAAGCACTTGGGGATATACGCCGGGAAAGTTTTTTCTGAGGACCAAAATCAAACAGGGGAAGAAACCGAAGCTCGACTACATGACGGCCTTGAAGCGGAGTTTTTCCGTTTGGATGCGCGGGTTTGGCCTTGGCATTCCCGTTTTGAATCTTTTTTGCATGATCGTGGCTTATAACAAGCTCAAAGTTTTCCAAACCACCACCTGGGATAGGGAGGAGCACATTCAGGTGACTCACTATCCGATTGGAAGATGGCGGATCTACGTTGCGGTTTTTGTTGCGGTAGCAGGCATTTTGTATTATTACTCGGAAAAGAACCAAAAGATTGGCAATGCCGTCAGAAGACTCGTTCGATCCGTCGATGAACATCCTCCATCGCCGTTCTTGGCAGCTCGACCCTATTTTTCAGCCAAAGACGGTGGCTGTTATTGGAGCTACGGAGAATGAGGGGAGTGTTGGCCGCACTCTAATGCAAAATCTCCTCGCCACCCCATTCGGTGGAGAGGTGATTCCCGTCAATCCGAAAAGGCCCTCGGTTCTCGGCGTCAAAGCCTATCCCGATGTGAAGAGCATCCCCAAAAAGATCGACCTGGCTGTTGTCGTCACTCCAGCCAAAATCGTCCCGCAAGTCATTAGCGAATGCGCCGATCTCAAAATCCCAGCCGCCGTCATCATTTCCGCCGGTTTTAAAGAGATGGGGCCGCCCGGCATTGCGCTCGAGCAGGAAATCTTGAAGCACGCGCGTAGAAGCCATATGAGGATCATCGGCCCCAATTGTCTCGGTGTAATGAATCCCAATTCGGGCCTCAACGCCACCTTTGCCGCAGGGATGGCCCACAAAGGAAAGATCGCTTTCATTTCCCAATCGGGGGCTCTTTGCACGGCCGTACTCGATTGGAGTCTAAGAGAAAAAGTGGGGTTTAGCGGATTTATCTCCATTGGATCGATGATCGACGTGAATTGGGGCGATCTGATCGACTATTTCGGCAGCGATCCTGGGACGACAAGCATTCTGATTTACATGGAGAGCATTGGCGATGCAAGAGCCTTCTTATCGGCCGCGCGCGAAGTGTCGCTCACCAAGCCGATCATTTTAATCAAGGCGGGGCGCTCCGCCGAGTCGGCCAAAGCCGCCGCTTCCCATACCGGGTCTTTGGCCGGAAGCGATGAGGCCTTCAGCGCCGCTCTGCGTCGTGTCGGCGTCTTGCGGGTCGATACCATCGCCGATCTCTTTAGCATGACCGATGTTCTCGCCAAACAACCTCGCCCCAAAGGCCCCCACCTAATGATCGTCACCAATGCGGGTGGTCCTGGCGTGATTGCTACGGATGCTCTCATTGCAAATGGAGGAAAGCTGGCTGACCTCTCTTCCGAAACGATGGATGGCCTAAACCAACTCCTTCCCGCGCCTTGGAGCCACAACAATCCGGTCGATATTCTGGGAGACGCGAGCGCTGAAATCTATGCCAAAGCGGTCGACATCGTCTCCAAAGACCCCAAAGCCGAAGGGATTTTGGTGATTCTCACCCCGCAAGATATGACCGACTGTACGGGGACGGCTGAAAAGTTAAAACCATATGCCCACATGAAAATGCCTATTTTAGCCAGCTGGATGGGCGCCGATAGCGTGGAGAAGGGGGATCAGATTCTCACCCGTTTGGGCATCCCCTCGTTTGAATTTCCCGACATGGCCTGCAAAACCTTTGCTACGATGTGGAAATACTCCTATGTGCTGCAAGGCATCTATGAAGTGCCCGTAGCAGCCCCAACGGATGAAGCGGCTTGTCTTATCAAACATAAGGCTCTACGGCAGATTTTCGACCAGGCCTTAGCTGAGAAGCGGACTCTTCTCGATGAAGTGGAATCAAAACTTGTTCTGGAAGCTTACGATATCCCGTGCGTCCCGACGCGCGCGGCGAGAACGGCCGATGAGGCTTGCAAACTCGCCCAAGAAATGGGGTTTCCCATCGTTGTGAAGCTCTATTCCCGCACCATCACGCACAAGACCGATGTGGGCGGCGTCAAACTCAACTTAAAATCGCTCGATGCTGTTAAAAAGGCGTTCGATGAGATCCAATCAGCCGTGCCTAAAAAGGATTTCCTCGGCGTGACTGTTCAGCCGATGATCAAGCTCGATGGATATGAGCTGATTTTGGGCAGCACGATTGATGAACAGTTTGGCCCTGTTCTCCTCTTTGGTTCCGGCGGGCAGTTGGTTGAAGTCTATCAAGACCGCGCGCTCACGATACCGCCTCTGACGACGACCTTGGCTCGCCGCATGATGGAGCGGACGAAGATCTACAGCGCCCTTTTTGGAGTCCGGGGGCGAAAAGGGGTCGATATGGCCAAACTCGAACAGATCCTCGTCCAATTTAGCGATCTCATCGTGAGCGAACCTTGGATCAAAGAGTGCGATATCAATCCGCTCCTCGCATCTCCCGAGCAAATTGTGGCTTTGGACGCCCGGGTGATTCTGCACGATCCCGACACCAAGGAATTGCCCAAACCAGCCATTCGACCCTATCCTTCGCAGTATGTAGAAACTTGGAATCTCAAGGACAAAACACCTGTGATCATCCGGCCTATTCGACCCGAAGATGAGCCCCTAGTCGTCCAATTTCATAAAGATCTTTCCCATGAAACCGTGCGGCAGCGCTACCTCAAAGTCCTCAGTTATGATGAACGGGTAACGCACAACCGCCTCATTCACATCTGTTTTAACGATTACGACCGGGAAATCGCGCTCATCGTCGAGCTCAAAAAAGAGATCTTGGGAATGATCCGCCTCTCTAAAATACCGGGAACCGGCGATGCGGCTTTTTCTCTTATGATCAAAGATAAATGGCAAAATAAGGGACTTGGGTCCAAACTCATGCAAAAGATTCTCGAAATTGCCAAAAAAGAGAAGGTGCAGCGGATCTATGCACGCATGCTCAACGAAAACTTCCAAATGGAGAAACTATGCACCCATTTTGGATTTACTTTGAAACCGGAAGGTAAATATATAGACGCGGAAAAAAAACTCAATGACTGAAAAGTGGGCAACAGAGATGGGGACGGCCAAATACTTTAAATGGGTCTCGATTCATGCCTCAAAGCAACGACTTTTCGACGGCCTCGCGGTATCTGCGCTTGGCGCGGGCACCTACCTGGGTCCCTCCGATGATGCCTCGGACAAACTCTACGAACAGACGCTTTTGCAAGCAGCGCGTGGGGGAATCAATTTTTTTGATACAGCCATTAACTACCGCAATCAACGGAGTGAAAAGGTTCTTGGCAAAGTTTTAAAGGAGCTGACGAGCTGTGGCGTGTTTCGAGAGCAGCTAGTTATCGCTTCCAAAGGGGGCTATCTTCCTTTTGAAGGCTCATTTGAAGATTACGTCCGCACCCACTACCTCGACACGGGCATCATTGAAATGAAAGACATCGTGGCCGACTCCCATTGTATGGCGCCCGCCTTTCTCGACAACCAGATCAGTTCCAGCCTTAAGAATCTAGGACTTCAGTGCCTTGATCTCTACTACCTTCACAACCCTGAAACGCAGCTTCTCGAAGTGGGCGAAGAGGAATTTTATCGCCGCATCCGGGAAGTTTTTACCCTTTTTGAGCAAAAGGTGCATGAAAAGAAGATCCGCCGCTATGGCATCGCCACCTGGAATGGACTTCGAATCAAAAAAAGTGGCCTTCAGCTATCCAAATTCGTTCAAATCGCGAAAGAGGTGGGAGGGGAGACGCACCAT
>CAYWKW010000042.1:0-14033 GCA_964458995.1 uncultured bacterium
GAGATCAAGTTCGAGATCGATTCACCCATTTGCGTCACCTGGCTCATTTGGAATTGGAGCAAGATAAACGATCCTGGTGTTGCTTGGCTCATTTTACTTGCAAGGGCCTTCACTTGCTTGACAAGTTGGGATTGCAATTTTTTATAAGCCGAGATCAGGGAAAAGAAAGAGAGTGTGACTCCCGGAAGAGTGACCATTATTTCGCTCCTATTTCACTTTTCGTAGTACTTTCTGCAAGGCAGCGTAGCCGTGCAAGAGAATCCCGAGCTTGTCGAAGTCCTTTTCACTTGCGCCTTCCCGAAGATTCTTTTTGATTTCTAGTAACCGTTTCTCAACGTTTTCTAGAATCTCTTTCCCTCGGCTCGGTTTTTCTTTAATCTCTTTTTCTAGATCAAAGGCAAACTTTTCGCCAGGTTTTTTTTCTAAACCAAACATGGGTTTTTCTCCTATCTTGTATAATCGATTCTATATTTTAATCCATCTCTTTCAAGAAGAATCATGCTGGGTCCGATGGATGTGAGTTTCATCCCATCGACCGTGTCACCCAAAGTAAAAATTCTTCCATTCATTACAACGCTGTAGCCTTTGCCATCAAAAGTTGAGGATCCTGACACCTGATATTGCTGTGTGAGGTCGATTCCCGCCAAATTCGGGTGCGAAGCTACGGCAAAGTTCTTCACAGAGGCAACGCCTTTGACCGCATTCAATTCTTTAATCAATGCATTCATTTGGCTATTCATAGTCTCATTATATCTGCCAGACAAGACGACGTTCCCACCGGTTAATTGCATGGTCACTGCGCCCAAATTTTGGGCAGCAACCAGGGCTTGCAGCTGTGTATTGAGAGTGTCTTCGATTACAACATTATTTTCCAGTCTATCTAAATAAGGAAAATTAACAGTCAAATATTCAGATAGCGCCGTTCCCTGTTCGGCATTGGGAATATAGCCCGATACAACAAACTTTCCAGGTTCTGGAGAATGGATGCTCACGCCGCGCCAATTGGCGTTGTCGGCGATCACTTCATTCATCATTTTCCAAACGGATTCATCAATGACCACATTGTTATCAACGCTAACAATAAATTCAATTTGCCCCAATCGATAGTTCATCTCTTGGTATTCAACGGGAGTGAGAACATGTCCGACCAAAAAGAGTCGGCCGCTTCCCGGATTATAGGAAAATTGGACGCCATTGAATTTAGCGAGCGCTTCCTTAATTTCAGAAACAGGTTCCTTGCGAGCCACCTCGATTCCTTTCGATTTAAAGAGCGAGAAGAAGCTCAAGAACATGACTAAGAAAATGGCTGCAGCGGATCCGGCCATGACGAGGTACTTCATGGAGATCGGTTCTCTTTTCCAATCTCTCTCCTCTTTTTTCTCTTCTTCTAAAGTGGGAGATGAAGCGGCTTCGGCCATTTTGGGCGCTTCATAAGCGGGAACCATCGGCGAGTAGATCGTTTCTTGGGGAGCTTCTCGATCGATGATCATGAAGACGGTGGTGCCGAGAGCGACCAGATCTTGAGGGGTGATGACCTTTCTCTCTGTAACGACAGCGCCATTGATGGCAGTTCCGTTCTTGGAGCCTAAATCTTCGATATCAATGACCCCATCGGCCCCGACGCCCAGTCTGGCGTGATTGCGGGAGACGCTCAAGTCTTGGAAAACGATGTCGCAAGAATTGGGGTCTTTGCCGATCGTATAGACCCGCCCCTTTTCAATGCCGATTTCAGCTCCTGCATTGGGCCCAGAAATGACTTTCAGCAATAGGGGGGACTCGGAGATGAGGTTGAAGGGCAATTCCTCCTCGGCGCCAGTATCCTCGAAAATCGTGTCGTAAGGGGTGCTTTCGGGCTTGGGAGGCGCAGGCGGGATCCTGAGCTCTTCTGGCTCGATAGCGCCCATTTTCGCCTCTGAGGGCCTTTCTGGCTCTGACGGTGTAACTGCCTCTTCCTCAACGGGTTCCACGTCTCCAAAAATATCGTCGTAGTTCCCTTTTTTCTTCTTCTTTCCGGGGCTTTTGGGGGTTATTCCGGTATCTGGCAAGGCCTCTTCTGAGAAGAGGAAGAGGGTATTTCCGACCTGGATGCGATCGCCTTCTTTTAAAAGGTAAGGTTCTATTTTTTCTTCGTCATTGACGAGAGTTGGATTGACTTTGCTGAGGTTTTTGATGAAGATTCCGTCGGCAGTTTTATTTAAGCGTGCATGTTTACGGGAAACGGAAGCTTCTTCGATGATGAAATCGCACGTATCTGGATCACGGCCGATGGTCCATTCGTTGCCCTCTTCCAGATTTAGGATGAGGCCTCTGTGTGGCCCCTCTTCAGCAATTAGGTGCGCTGGCATTAGTATACACTTTCTTCATTCTCGAATTTTGCCACCTCTTCGCGCCAATAAATGAGGTAATTGACAAAATCCTCGATCGTTTCTTTGAAACTCTGATAGTTCATTTCATACGGCAAGCCTAAAGAGAGTGTCAAGAATTTCTCTTCGGAATCGAGTCCGATGCGGGCTCCGCCGGTGCCTTGTCCCAGCAAATTGGCGCGCATTAAAAAAATGAAGAGTTCCTCTTTTTTCTTTTCTGGGCATAGGCAAATTTGCCCTTGCATGCTCAAGCCAGGCTCGAGATCTTTGAGTGCGATTACCTCTTTGCCTAAACGGAACGGAAAAAAGTTTTGTTCGTTGAGTTTAGGAGTAGCTTCAATCGCTAGCTCTTTACAGAGCTGTGCTAAAAAATCACGAAGCATGGGAATACACCCTCCGCCTCATTATTCATTGGAGAGGAGAAAAGTACAAGAAAAAAGAGATGGGGAGGGGAAAGGGGTGGGATCGAAAAACGGAAACGTTCACGATGAGAGTAGGCAAGCGTGTGTGAGGGCTTGGAGTCCTATTTTTTTTCATCAGCACAGAGATAAGAACTAGAGATAGAGAGGACGAGAGGGGTAACAGTTTTTTCGCTACCGCGAAAAAAGATATTCATTCGCTTTTAGTGTGCATCGATGTATTCCTTCCTTCAGTGTCAAAGCATTAAAATTAATCAGAAGCCCTACCTGTTTATTCATCAGACGAAGATAGGTTAATAGCTGCGCTTTATGCACCGGAAGTATCTGATCAACAGATTTAAGCTCGAGAATAATGGTGTCTTCAATCAGAAAATCTAATCGGAATCCACAATCCAGTTTCTTGTTCTTGTAAACAAGTGGCACCATAATTTCCTGTTTGCATCGCAGCCCCTTACTTTCCAACTCCATATTTAAACAAAACCGATAGGCGCTTTCAAGTAGGCCAGGCCCTAACTGTCTATGGACTTCAATTGCAGCTGAAATGATGTTGTGTGTCAGTTCGCGATCTTGATACATAGCTTCTACTATCCCCCCTTTCGTCCTCTCTATCTCTAGTTCTTATCTCTGTGCTGATGAAAAAAAATAAGAGTCCAAGTCCTCACACACGCCGCCCCCCCCTCTCCCAACCCTCTCATCAAAGGTCCATCGAGTATAAGTCTGTAAATGATTTTTTGAAAGGACTATCCGCCCAATGAAGTAGCGATAGGCCCTAGCTCACGGGCTTTGTGCCAAGGATTGAGCTTGTTGCCCCACCGCTGCAATGCCGGAGAATCGCCCGAGATTTCAGCTATGTATTCCCCAAGCGCAGTTTCATCTTGAATGATCGCCTTGAGTCTATTGATAATAGGTCTCAAATTGGTTTGATCCGCTTGCTCTTCGAGCGCTTTTACTTGTTCTGCCAGATCAGTCACAATTGCACCCGCAGTGTCGCGCGACGCCTTGCCCGGTTTGCCGAGAATCACATCCGCAAATGGTTTGAACTCTTCTCTCTTAGAATGGGCCTCTTCCAATGGTTTTTCTACGTCGCGGTCCAATCTTCCAGCCACTCTCTCTAATCGTGAGGCGGTAGCGGCCAGATCAGCCCGTTTCCCACCCAAGTCTTTAACTACATCTCTCAGAGCTTTGGTAATGGTATTCTGTTTCTTCACGATATCTAACTGCTCAACACGGGTGTTATAAGCCGTTACAGCATCTTTAGCTCCACCGTTTGCCAATGCTACTAATTTAGCATCATCCAATGCTTCATTCGTTTTGACAACCAATGCAGCTACCCCAGCGAGAATATCATCTCTATCTTCTTGATGCGTTAAGCCGCCAAAGGCCAGATCAAAGTTGTCCTCAATGAATCCGCTAACATCCTCGCCCATTGCAGCCGCGTGGCTCAGGCGCATGATAAATAATTCGGGCGTGGTTTTGCACGGATGCGTTTCTGTATTTTCAAAGGTGCGGAAAACGGTGCACATCTGATCGTATTCCCTTCGCGTGGTACAGGCGCTGAGAGCGATCTCCAGTGCAAAGGCTTTGAGCGCTTTTTGTACCTCGGGGTCGTCCGAGTGTTTTTTCTTGATTGCTCCAGGAACCCAGCTGTCGAGCGTTTTGACGAGCGGCTCCAAAAAGGCGACCGCTTCATCTCTATACTTCTGAATCGCATCAAACTTTTCCTGGCCAGTAGTTTTATCAGAAAAAACGGGAACAGGGTGCGCTGCATAATAGCGCATCACCAATTCGTTGAGATTATCGTACTGATCTTTTAATCGCCCAATTTGTTTCTTCCGTGAATCGGCAGTTGTAGAAGGCTTCACTTGATCACTTTGCTTTTCAAGAAGGTCGGAAATACCTTTTTGCAGCTTCTTGGCAAAATGGAATTCCCTCAGTTGCGGTTTTGTGAGTTTGTCATCGGGGAATTTCAATTTCTTGTCAGGATCGAACGTTTTCATCTGCTGGAATGGATTTGGATCTTTTGTGGAGGCTCTATCGCCAGGCGCGTATTCGTGCCAAAGAACGTCGCTATAGCTTTGTCCTAAAGCGTCGTGATACAACATGCGCATTTCACACAGCTGTTTAGCTGAATCAGAATTGGGATCTTCGTTTAAGTATTTAATGATACGGCCATCGATTTCTAACCAGCCCCTCGTAAAATTCAATGTCGCTTTTGCCGTCTCTTCCGGACTAGAACCTTTTAGGAGTTCCTTCTCCAATTCTTCGTATTTCTTTTGCTGCGCATCAGTTAGGGGGATTCTATAGCGCCGTCCTTCGCTGAGGATCCAGAAGCCCCGTTTTCCCGTCTCGGGAACTTGCTTCATAGAACCGGTGGAGGGATCGAGCTGTTTGAGTCCGCCGTTTACTTGAGATGGCAGCGCAGCTTCAGTTACGCTCACGCCAATAGCGCCGCCTAGACCTGACGGGTCTGCGGCTGGGGTTGCGGCCATCCCGATTCCGGATCCAGGAGGGGGGGCTGATGCTGATGCAGTCATTACTAAAACCTATTATTTATATTATTTATTATAACATAGTTAGGTATAATAATCTATATAAATATTAAGTTGTAAAGTACTTATATTTAGTGATTTATGAAATAAAAAGGGGCCGCCCCACGATGGAACGGCCCTGAGGAAGGAAGGAGTTTATTACATTCTGTTTGCTTGGGCAATCTCAGATTTAGCGCGGTTCAATTCGGCGATCGCCTGAGCTGAGTTTTGCGATCCTTGGAGCGCTTGGTCAGCTGCCGATTTTTGGCCCTGAGTTCCGTAGTCGCAGATCGTCTTAACAGCATCCTCGTGTGCCTGAGCTGTGCGATCATCTGCGGCCCGTTTGCCTCCGGTATATCCAGCAAAGCCAGAAGCGGCTTGCGTGAACGATTGCATGTACTGCGACCAACGGTCCGTTGTTGAATCGAAGCGCTGCTGATGGTTCTGAACCGCTTTCTCTTCATCGTTCAGTTTGGATTCCACATCATCATACGCTTTACCGCGTGGGGTTTGAGTTCGATTGCCAGCTGCATCTGTAGTCACTTCTCCACGGAAGTTTTTCAAAGCCTTGATGGCTGCCAGTCGTTGGTCTTTTTCTGCTACGCTGCTCGCATATTTGCCGTGTTTCAGATTGAGAATTTCTTCGTCTTTAATATCTTTCGCTGCGAGAGGATTTGCAGCAGGTTTGCCGTCGTCGCCGATAACTTGAGCGGGCTCGCCTTCTTGAAGCGCTTTTTTCCATGCTGAGACGTTTTGCCCCTCTTCGTTGATCTCGCCCAAGGTTTTTCCTGCGCCTTGGCCAAAGAGTCCGTTTTCACGACCGATTAAGCCCGTTTCGCGGCCCAATCTTCCGCCCGCCGTTACAGCTGGGCCCATGACTTGGGTAATCCCTTGATAAAGTTGGGTGTTCGCATTGTCCATGTCAACCTGTGCAAGTGCCCTTTCTGCATTTTCCACTTGGTCCGATTGTTTTTTGGCAGCGAAGCTTTCGCCTTGGAGAAAGGCTCCAACTTCAAGCATCTGGTTGGCATAACTCTGGTTGGCCGCCATGACGGCTTTTGCAAGCTCCACCTCGACGCCGCAGGAGAGGATACCCTCTACAAATTTTGATCCTGACATAATTTCCCTCTATTTATTATTTTTTTAACCCTTTATTATTATTAGTGCGCCCTAAACATGTCTGCAAATGAAGAGAATGTTTGGTTATTCGCTACGCTATCGTCGCCGATTACTTGCAACACGTTTTGTGTTTGGTTAATCAAGGATGTCAATCCCATTGACGTAGTTTGCAATATCGACATTTTACCCATTGTATCTGAAATCACATGCTTCTCGAAGTCGGCCAGCTTTTTAAATTGTGCGCTGATATTCAACATATCGACACCGGAACCGATTTGGAATCCATCGCCCACGAGAGTCAGCGTCGTCATCAGAGTTCTGAAGATCGCATGTGCCGGATCGGAAAGCTTGCTCATTCGATTGCGCAAGGCGGAAGTCATCGCATCCTCTGAAGCGCCCGCAGCCGCAGTTGAAGCAAGCCCAAATCCAATGCCGACAAACATCCCGCAAATCGTTGCGTCTTCCTGAGACATTTTGCAAGGACCCTGGAAGAACTCGGGCCAGAAATTGTCTAACATCAATCCTTCGCCGAGGTATGTTAGCGTGTATTTAACAAATTTCTTGGCGATTTGACCTGCAGTCTGAGTGGCTGCTTCAGCGCCCGATTCAGCGGCATTGGACGCCGCGACCGCATCGCTTGCCGTGCTGGCAACTCCGCCAACAAGCGCTTCACCCATTGCAAAGCCAAAGGAGAAGGCGGCCTGTTTGGTCGGATCATCTCCGCAAGCGGCATCCATCATTTTTTTCTGAAGGCCAGAAACCTGTAGAATGAACGCTAAAGAGGAGATACCGATCATAACGGGGTTCAAAGTCACAATCGCCGCTAGGACCGTAAACGCCGAAACGATGTCGCCAAGCCAACCGGGCACGGAAGAGGGTTGCATCTCTGCCAGCTCTTCCAATTCTTCCACATACTTATCGTTCATCTTTTGAGTTAAAGATGTAACCTTATTTTGTGAGTCCGTCTCTGAATTCATTGTCTCAGCCGCTGTTTTTTCAGAAGAGGCTTCAGTCTCAGTGATCTTCTGCATATAGGCAGCAGTAGCCTGAATGAAGCTCATCTGATCGTAGTGAGTGTCAAAGAGGAAGGCCCTCAATTGGGCATCCGTCATTGACGAAAGCGGTTCTACTTTTTCTGCCATAGTTTTCCCTTTTTATGTTCCTGACGACCAGTTTGTGGCCATCGCGTTTAGGAGCGCCGTTACTACCGACGAAATCTGGTTAATTAAGCTTTGGTAGGTCGATGTTTCGCTCGATGTACCTGCAGTCAACATGCTCAAGACCCCGTTTAGGCCTGTCGCTGAAGCCGAGCTCGCTGAGTTGGCGACGCTCATATCGCCTTGGAGCGCAGCAAGATCTTTTTGGAAGTTTTTGTCGTCCGGATTGAGGTTATTAATTTGTTTCTGATAGTATTGAAGGATCGCCAAATATCCTTGAGACCACTTGTCAATCTGCGGGCTGATAGCCTCCGTAGAGATCGCCATCTTTGCAGCGATGATCTGCGGCTGCATAGCTAAAAGATTGCTGATCGCCTGTCCCAGTGCTGCAATGGCACCTCGATAAGAAAAAGTGAGCGAATCATCGAAGTCAAACGGAGTGGATGTATCCGCTTTAACTTTAGCTTCTGCGGCTACCCCTTTGAGTTGCTCAAGAGCCGCAACTACATCCGATGCTTCTGCGCCATAGCGAGCTTTGAAAAGCGCTTCCAATTTGTCGATGTTTTGCACTGTAGCATCGGCTTCATGATCCAGCGAGGGATAAGAGCGCTTCACTTGACCCGAAGTCACGTGATCTACTGTTAAAGACATAATAATCCTTTTTATTTATGATTTAATATTATAATAAATTCTTTAGTATATAATTAATATAATGTTAATATCGTGTTAATTCGTTCCCGTAATCACAGAGTGCTCGCGCTTTTCCGTTTCGATGTAAAGCGGGATATCCAGCTCTGTCTCGGGCAAGTGGTAGCGTCTTTTCGGCTGTGTGATGAGACATTCGGGATTTGTTTCTCTGACAATCCCTAAAATCTCATCCATTTTGCCACATTTTTCCCAGAGCAAAAACCAGCGGTGGGCTGCCGACTTAGAGGCAAACTCTTCTGTTTTTGGCCAGGTCCCCCATTTTGCCTTTGCGAGCAGAACGTAGAGGATGGAATTGACGACCGAGCGCCAAGGAGTATGAGGTTTGCCTCTGCCTCTTTTAACGGGCGCCGGGAAGAGGTGCTTGAGCTTTTCCCACTGAAGGTCTGTTAAAGATTCGAATGTTTTCATTTTTTTATCCTTTATTTTTTTAATTATTATTAACTTGGTAGAGTCAATGTTTTTAAGATAACCGCATTGTTCATACCTGTAGTTTTATCTGTTACGCCGGTCATGACTTTGTCCATGGCGTTGATGAGCGATTCCATCTGCTGGCTCGAGGTCACCTCTGCTGTAGAGTTGGACGAGACCGCTGTGATGATACCGTCGAAGCCGCCGAGCATCCCCTGGAGGGCTACTGACCCTGAATCGGGATTTGCGGCAGGAGCTTCGCCTGAGGGGACATCTGGAGGACTCGGGAAGAGCGTGTCTTGTAGGGCGTCACGTAAGTTCTTAGGTGAAACTAGGGTTCCAGCCACCGATCCGCCCGATGCAGCATTGACGAATAGGGTCCATGCAGATGCGGTTGTTGGTGGTGATGCGGTGTTACCTGGAGGCCAGATAATGTTCACACTTTGGAATGAGGAGATGGCGGAAGCGACCGCTGAACCAAGACCGTTTACAAGCTGGCCCGATTGATTGATCGTATCAAAGAGGGATAAGGTTTGCCCTACGAGATCCATCGCCTGATCCGGTGTTAAGCCTGCACCCATCCCTTTTAAATCGTCCTCGATCTGTTTTGCCCATTGGCTCAAACGTTTCTCTTTATCCATGACGTCGGCAGGACCTGACAATCCTGAGCTCATGTTGTAGCCTTCCCATTCATACATGAATGCGAGGATGGCCATACCCACGTCGCCAGTCATTCTAAGGATGGTAAAGAACGTGTCGAGAGAATCTCCGATTTGGAGTCCGCTCAACTCTTTATCCAAAGTATCTATGTTGGGGTTTGGACCGCCTGTAGCGCCGTCTGAGTTCTCAATGGAACTTTCAATCCTTTGCAGTGTCGTAATGGCCCACGGGGGAGTCGGTTTTGTATTTTCTGCATTACGGGCCGCTGTCCAATCGTAGTAAACGCGTACTTGGCTAATGGTGCCGTCTGGGTTTGTGTAGTTTTCCTTGAAAACAAAGACACTGTCGTCAGGAGCAATAGGATTTCCGAAGGCGTCGACTGTTGGAGGAGGAACTAGGTATTTAGCTATGTGGCCTTCTGAGGTACTTTGTATGTAAGTGAAAGCGTAGCTGGTCACGTAATTGGCTGCTTGCCAGATTGCATTCAGTAATGGATCTGCGGGAGGAGTGCCTCCAAATGCAGCTTCGACCTGTTTTGCAAACCCTTCAAAGTCATTGATAGTACCGCCAGTGCCTCCGTTATATCCGTATAGGAAGCCGAACTGCGAAGCGGCATAAAAGCCGTCTCCGAGCAAACGGCTAATATTATCCAGGCTGATGCCCTCTGCTTTTAACTTGTTCTCAACGGTGGTGAGTACAGATGGTGGTAAGCTCGATAATCGGAAGAAGATTTTTGCAAGAACGATGGTACCTGTTGGATCTCCGGGGTGGGAATCGATATAGGTAAGAGCCTTCGCAATCGTTTGCATGATGCCGTCATCGGCAAAGGTGTTGTAAAGGTAGTTGCCTGCATCGTCTTGAGGAGGCCAATTCGGATCCAATGTTGGGTCTGGGCATCCTGAAGGAGGAAGGGGAGGAAGAGGAGGGAAGGCCGCACCGGCATTAGCAGCGCCCAAAGCAGCTGTAGAGCCGTGTGTGAGATCTTCCTCCATCGGAACTATTGGATGAGCATGGTTTGACATATTTTTCCCTTTTATTATTTTGTAATTTTTTTAATTTCGTTCTCAAAATCAACCCCGATATTCGCATAGAGCTGTTTGAGTTTTATTTTTAGTTCATCTTTTATTTTTTCTTTTTCTTCCAATGTGTAGGGCTTCTGTTTCAACAAAATGAACTCTCTCATTGTATCCAAATAGAGCTGAAGAAGGTCTTCAACTGGTAGTTTACTGAGGGGTGATTCTGCGGCGTTTAACATCGGCATCCCCTTTTTTACTTAATGCTTGTTTCTCTAATTCGAGTTGATTTTCCAAGTAGGTATTTTCTCTATCGGGAAGGGCGTCGATTGTTCTTTGGCTTTCGCTATTAATGGGAAAAAACAGCGCTTCCCACATCCAGTCTTGGGCTTCTCTTGAACCGTCTGGCGTCGTCTTCTCGAACCAGACTGCGAGGAGTGGATAGAGGGTGTCTTTGGTAGCAATTTGAAGGCCGGCTAAAACGACATCGGGCGTCAGGATCGTTGAGTCGTTCGCAAGGTGGTCTCGCAAGGCTATGGCAATTGCTCGGATGTTCCCGGAATTGAACATTGCGCCATCGAAGTAGCCTTCCGATAAAATATCATCCAAGGTACCAGCGGCGATGTTACCAGGGCTGTTTACGATCGAGAGCCAGAAGAGCAAGAAGGAGGTATCGGTAATCGTGTCTTGATTGTCTGCCAATGAGAAATTGGCATCGTGCAGCGCGAGGAGCATCCGTTCGAGCAGGGTCTGTTTTTGGCCATTGGGCCAAGTGATTGGCGTTGATGAATAGAGCGCATTTTGCCAAGACGTAATATCGGCCGCGGTGGGAGGATTAGAAAGCTTTGGCAATTGCTGGAAGATTTCAAGATAAGGTCCATAGGTAATGGGGACCCCTTTTTGGGCTCCTTCATTGTAATCAAAAGTGACTGAAATATTGCCGCTAGCGTCCGTTGTAAAGTGGAATAAACCGTAAGTTTGCTGGAACTCTTTCAGCGTATTGGCGGCCTCAGCCTCCAATTGTGCCTTTATTGTAGGGTCGGTTGCGTTCGCAATCTTGGCCTCGAGGTCAAGATACGTATTGGCCAAAAAGAGGAGCTGTCCAATATCAAGAAAGGCTTGGTTGTCCGCATCGGTCGGGGTGGTGCCATTACCAACAGGAGGTGCGCTTGCAACTTCCGCTACTTTACTTAATTTAATTTGGTTATTCATAATAATCCTTTTTAACTATACCTATATTTTATAATATAAATATTAACTAATAATAAAAATTTTATTTACTTTGTGTTAATATAACTAACACGCTAACTATTAATAACTTATGTATCTTAGCCTGGGAGCCAAACGGCCTTGCTCTTCTTTACAGCGGAGCTTGCCTTTTTCTTTTTGGCGCCTAATTGATTGCGGAGGGCTTCGAGTTCTTTTTTAGCGGAGCTGAGTTCGAGCCACATTTCTGGGGAGAAGAGGTCTTGATTTTCGGTGGCATTGGCGAAGACATTTGGATCGATGCCGGCGGATTTGCTGAATTCTTCAGTTTGAGCTTGGATGCAATTTTTCAGAGCCATAGCTGTTTTAAAAGCTTCTTCTCTTTCTTTGGGGTCAGATGAATTGGCCTGTTCTTTCAAGGCGGTAAAAGTTTTAAAAGCTTCCTGGATTAATTCGTGGATTTTTTCCTGGGACAAGTTGTCGATATTCCCGAATGTTTCCTGAAGCAGTTTTTCTAATGGTAGAGACATGATCAAATTACTCCTTATACCCATTATATCCCAAAATAAATACAAAGTAAAGTAAAAATTTAAATCATATAAACGTCAATTTCGCAAACCGCTCTAAATAAGCTAGTTAAAAAAAAACCGAATGGGTAGGATAGGGCTGGAGCCCCCACACCCCGGAAAGGGGGGCGGGGCCTCGTAGAAAAGACATTAAAAACGAGGGAACGATACAACGATAGGAACGATGGGAATTTGATGCGCTTCACCCGATGAAGCCAGAATCGTTTTTATGATATCATTGAGAAAAATCTCTCCCTAGGAAATCAAGAGAACGATTTTCCCCCGCCCATGCCCCGTCTCGAGAGAGACATGCGCCTTGCTGGCTTCTTGCAGAGGGAAAACTTTCTCTATGTGTACTTTGAGCTTGCCCTGTTCCATCAAATGGCCGATCTCTGAGAGCTGCTTGATGTTGGGCTTGACGAAAACGGTCAAACCCCTCACGCCATGTTGAGCCGCCTCTTTGATGCCTTCGAAATCCACCACAGTCACAATCACGCCCGATTTCTTAACGACGGAATAAGATCTCCGCAATGTATCTCCGCCAATGGTATCCAATACCAGATCCACATCCTGAACCGCCGACTCAAACGGAGTGGCCGTATAATCAATACACTCATCCGCACCCAAGCTGAGGACAAATTTTCTGTTCTTGGCTGAAGCGGTGCCGATCACGCGGGATCCCTTCCATTTGGCCAACTGTACAGCGAGATGTCCTATGCCTCCGGCTGCTGCGTGGATCAGCACCGTTTGCCCTTTTGCCAGATGGGCTGCATCAAAAAGCGCCTGCCATGCCGTCAGTCCATTCATCGCCACGGCTGCCGCTTCGTGATAACCCACATGAGCAGGCTTGCGTGCGGCTTCCTCTTTTTTGAGCACGGCATATTCCGCATAGGCCCCTCCCATGCGGTGACCATCGACATAGCCAAATACAGCATCTCCTTTCTTGACGGAGGAGACATCAGGCCCCACAGCTGCCACGTCCCCGGACAGATCCCAACCAAGGACATGTGGCAATGCGCCATAGAAGTCTTTAAAGAGGCCCTTGCGCACCTTCACATCAAATGGGCTTACGCCCGCACTGCGCACGCGAACGAGGATCTCTCCTGCCCCAACGGCGGGAGCCTCTGCATCCTCATATCGGAGAACTTCAGGTCCTCCATAGGCATGATAACGGACCACTTTCATTTTTGGCTTTCTCCCTGCTGTATTCTATGATTTTGCATAGGTCATTTGCGACTATACTAAAGAGGAGTCATATCGGGGAATGGGGATTCGCTCTTATTGATTAGCTTATCAGCGTCTGCCCAAGGAAGTCGGCTGCCCTTTGCCTTCATGATTTCGAAACTGCCTTTTGCTTTTTGACGATCTATCAGCTTCTGGTTTAAAAGCTGCTCAACAATCCATATTGTTCCATGGACCTCCACGCTCTCTTTTTTAGCAGCCATCCGAAGGTCTTTGTCTCCTGTCAGAAGAGGGCACCGCTCTTGAATTGCAAGAGCCAGAGCAGAATGGTCCATCACGCTAGGTCTTGGATATTGTGCTATCAGGAATTCTACCTTCTTGACAGACTCAGAGGAAAGGCTCTTCACTTGCAAGCCTATTTTAAGAAGATGGGCATGCCGTTCTCTAAGCTCTAATTCAAATAGTACATCTGTAACGGCAATCGCATATGGGAGGCGAAAAACAACAGGCGTTAAATGACCATCTTCGATATCGATAAGGATATTAGCATCGCTGATGAGTAGAAGCATGAGAATTTTGCACCTGGCGAAGAGCTTTCAGTTGAGTGATAGAGCAGGATAACAGTTCTGCGGCTTTTGGTTCTCCAATATATTCCTCACCAAGGGCATGAAAGAGCATTTGATTGAAGGCATGAGCTTTTTCTG
>CAYWKW010000043.1:0-13810 GCA_964458995.1 uncultured bacterium
TCAAAGCTGAGTTTGGCTTTTTGGGGGTCTTTGTTTTGACCTGGAGGCATACGCCCCTGCGTTGTGGGCATTGCTGCAGAGCGGGGGACTTACGGCGTTTGACCTTGGGTGTGCGCCCTGTTTTAACAAGCTGGTTAAATGTCGGCATGAAGCCAATCTCCAATTTAAATAGTACAACAGTGAGGCAGTATAGGTCATAGAAGAAATTAATGAAAGAAGGAAATAGCTCCCTGGAGGACAGCCCGTTTGGGGGTTAGTTGTATGTAATAATTGTTATAGTCGCAAATTAGTGTAAATTAACTATATATGTATATAATAAAAAATAAATTGATTAATTAAGTCGTAGTTTATATATTTGTGTGTGGGAGACTAGAGGAAAGAGGCGAAGCTAACGACGCTAAGTTTGGAGTTTCAATCGGTCCTTAAATTCCTCAGCCTCCCAACTTTTTTAAACTCCTCCCATGAAAAGCGCAAAACTGAGAATGTATGCGAAGAACGATCCAGATCATCTTGTTTTGCATCTTATGGATCGCCCCCGCAGTCTCGGCACCCCAATCCCTCAAAATTGAAGATATTCCTCGCATCATGGAGCGGTTCTTTACGTTTCACATAGAGATGAAAGAGCTCAATACCACCATTGTCAGACGTTCAATGAAACTCTATATAGAGCAATTTGACGGTGAAAAAGCCTATCTGCTGGAAAGTGAGGTCCGCCCCTATCTCAGCATGAGCGAAAAGCGGGCCAATGAGATTTTAGGCCGCTTAAAAAAGCAGGACTATAGTGATTACCTGGCCCTCAACGGCCTTATCCAAGATTCCGTTGTCCGCGCTCAAGCCTTGCGCGTTTTTCTTGCCAAACAGATTGTGGCCGGCACGCTCGAACTGGACAACCCCTCTCTCATTCCCCCCTCTAACTATTCCCAATCTGAGAAAGAGCTGATTGACAGACAGAAAAACCGGATGACCCGCTTTTATCTCTTCCACAAAGCGCGCACCAACCTCGACTCGCCAGAAAGAAAGATGAAAGTGTGCGAACTTTTTGAAAAGAAAGTGCATCGCATGGAGAACAACTATCTTTTTCTCACGGCTGAGAATATCGCGATGACTCGCGAGCGCATTGAAAATCTTCTCACCCTGCGCATGGTCAAAGCTTTTGCAAAGAGCCTTGACACCCACACTAGTTTCTTCAGTCCGGAAGAGGCCTTTGAGATGAGGATGAGCCTGGAGAAACAATTTGAAGGCGTTGGAGTTGTCCTCTCTGAATCGATCGATGGGGTCATGATTTCCGAGCTTATTAAGGGCAGCCCCGCCGAACAATCGGGCCAGATCCAAATCAACGATCTTCTTGTTGAGATTGATGGCGTCCCCACCACGAGCAGACCCTTTGAAGAGGTCCTTGAAATGCTCAAGAAAAAAGACCGCAGTGAAATCATTCTTGGATTCAAGCGGATCGAAGCCAAAAACACCAATATCTTCCGCGTACCCCTCATGAAGCGCGCCATTGTCATGAATGAAGACCGCATCCAAGCCTCCTATGAGGAAACCGACAACGGCATCATTGGAAAGATCACTCTCCACTCCTTTTACGAGAGCGGAGAAGGCGTCAGCAGTGAAAAGGACATTAAAACGGCCATTAATTCCTTCCGAGGAAAGGGGAATCTCGTTGGCCTTGTCCTAGATTTACGTGAGAACTCGGGTGGTTTCCTTAGCCAAGCCGTCAAAGTCGCCGGCCTCTTTGTCAACAACGGCATCATCGTCATCTCCAAGTATGGCAAAGGCGAGCTCCACTACCTGCGCAACATCGTCTCCAAGAGCTTTTATTCGGGCCCCCTCGTCGTCCTCACCTCGAAGATGTCGGCCTCTGCCTCTGAGATTGTCGGCCAAGCCCTCCAGGACTATGGCGTGGCTCTCATTGTTGGCGACGAGCGCACCTTTGGCAAAGGCTCCATTCAGTACCAAACCGTCACTGATGAGAAAGCTGACGTCTTCTTCAAAGTCACCGTTGGGCGCTACTATACAGCCTCGGGCAAGAGTACTCAAATTGACGGCGTTATTGCTGACATCGTCGTCCCCACTCCTTATGCCCCCTATAAAATTGGCGAAAAGTACCTTGAATATCCGCTTCCTCCCGATCACGTTGAAGCCGTCTTCACTGACCCCCTCACTGATCTTGACGAGAGGACTCGCCGGCTCTATGAAGTCCGCTACGCCCCCTTTACCCAGCGGGTTGTTTCTCTCTGGAAGCGCCATCTTCCCACCCTTCGCGACAGCAGCGCCTACCGCATAGCCACCGACCCCAAGTTCCAGGCCTTTATCCGCAAGCAAGACGCGGCCTTTGCCCGGGCTGACTCTCTCCCACCCAACACGGTTGACGAGCTAGCGCAAACGGACAAAAGCGACGACATCCAGATGGCTGAAGCCGTCAACATAGTCAAGGACATGATTCAGCTCGAAGCCCAAGAAGCCTACAGCCAAACAGGCACTTCCGATTAATAAAAA
This sequence comes from uncultured bacterium, assembly GCA_964458995.1. Lineage (GTDB taxonomy): Bacteria > Chlamydiota > Chlamydiia > Chlamydiales > SM23-39 > REEB52. The sequence continues at coordinate 2,500 of CAYWKW010000043.1, forward strand.
CTTGCTTTAAAGTCCTCAGCTCGTTAAACTAACTGGTTTTAATGGCCAGATAGCTCAGATGGTAGAGCAGAGGACTGAAAATCCTTGTGTCGCTGGTTCGATTCCAGTTCTGGCCAAATTTTCTTCGAAAATTTGAGCACAGAAAAAACGCCCCTTGAATGGGGCGTTTTTATGGAATCGAAATGAGGCGACTGGCGCCTCGCCGGAGCCGAATCGGACCCCGAATAGCCAGGGTCCCAAAACGCTTCGTTTTGGGAATGGCGTGACGGGACGGGCGCCGGGGTCCCCGAAAACGCCTCGTTTTTGGGGTGGGTTTCGCCCGCCCGCTGAGGGGGATTCCAGTTCTGGCCCTTTTCCTGCGCCTTGATCAGTAATGATTTCTTTTTTTCTTCTTTAATCCCATGCTCTTTGCTAATAATACAAGCACAACATTGAAGGTGAATACGATCTACATTTTTTGGACCTGTAAAGATAAAGAAGAAGCAAAAAAGATCATTTTTGGCCTACTCGATAAACGCCTAGTTGCCTGTGCTTCCATCCTGCCTGAAGTGGAATCGATTTATCGATGGGAAGGAAAAATTGAAGAAGGGAAAGAGGTTAAGGTGATACTCAAAACCCAATCTCAGCATTTTGACCCTATCTGCAATTATATAATAGAAAAGGGAAGCTACCAAGTGCCTGAAATTCTACAAGTCACTGTTGCCAAGGGCAATCCCCGCTATCTCTCTTGGGTCAAAGAAGAAACCGAGTTCTAGAAATCATGATATCCTGCCATTTGGAGGCCGTAGTATTCCTCCCTATTATTTTCCTTGTCTTTGTCGCCGATATTGTCCAAAATGTGGGGATGAAAGAATTCGATGCCAACGAAGCCAAAAAGTACCTGCAAGAGAGGGACGAACGGGTTAAAAATCAGCATGAAAAAGAGAGAAAGGAAATTTTAGAAAAAGTCATTGCTATTTTGAGAGAGGAACTTAAGAATTCTGAAGTAGAAGTCTATTTAGTAGGGTCCATCATACGGCCATTTGCTTTCACTCCTCGCTCGGATGTGGATATTGTATTAAAAAATTTTGCAGAAGACAGATTTGAAATTTGGAGCAAGTTAGAAAAAAAGATTGGAAAATCAGTTGAAATCATCCCTTTTGAAACTTGTCAATTCCCAGAGTTTGTTTTAAAAGAAGGTTTGAAGGTTCTTTAGTTTGGAATCGAAAATGGATGCATTTTTTCTCTAGTCGATACCTGGGACTTTCAGGCAGAAGAGTTTTACTTGAAAAACGGGTATGAACGGATAGGTGAAATAAAAAATTATTGGCATGGCCATTCAGAAATATTTCTTAGAAAGGAATTAAGATTCACACAAATCACTGCCTAGATTTCCAAATACGTCCTTTAGTGAAAGCTGATATTTCTCAAATAGTGGAGCGTTATTCTTTTCCATGGTCTACTCGAGACAAGACAGAGACTCTTTGGTACGCCTATTATCAGGAGCAGAAAAATAAAGTTCGCACGGTTGCTGTCATAGAAAAAAGTAGTGAAATCTTGGGTTATGGCAGCCTACTTAGGAAACCGGAGTGCCCGTTCTTTACGCAGAGGAATATTCCTGAAATCAACGCAGTTTGGATCGATGAAGATCACAGAAGAAAAGGTCTTGGTACAGCTCTGATTAAGTGGCTTGAAAATCTTGCAAGTCAAGAAGGTTACAATGAAATAGGGATTGGGGTCGGTCTATATCGCGATTATGGTCCAGCGCAACAGCTTTATTTTCAACTGGGCTACATTCCTGAAGGCAATGGCATTACGTACAAAGGTCAGCCCACTGTTGCTGGACAAACATACCCGTTAGATGATGATCTTCTCCTTTGGTTAAGCAAAGCATTGGATAGGTCTTCAAAGGAGAATACTAAATGAAAATCGCCCTTCTTTTTTATGAGGGCATGACTGCCTTAGATGCAATAGGACCTCACGAAATATTAAGTCGGTTGCCAGGGGCTTCCGTCTTTCGGGTTGCTGAAAGAGCAGGCCCCATTCAAACGGACTCCTCCCAACTGATCTTAATTGCTGATCATTCTTTGACGGATGTGACAAATGCTGATGTTGTTCTTGTCCCAGGAGCTGGTAATGCCACTGCTTTGAGTGATCATCCGGAAACTTTGGAATGGTTGAGATCCATTCATGTCACCACGACATGGACTACCTCTGTCTGCACTGGCAGTTTGATTCTTGGAGCAGCAGGGATTTTATCGAACTTAAAAGCGACCACTCATTGGGCTGCATTTGATCGCCTCAAATTATGGAAAGCCATTCCAACGAAAGCAAGAGTTGTGGAAGATGGCAAAGTGATTACAGCAGCTGGAGTTTCGGCTGGAATTGATATGGCCCTGATTCTTTCTTCGAAGATAGCCGGAGAAAAATTCGCCCAAGCCATTCAGCTAGGGATAGAATATGATCCCAATCCTCCTTTTGATGTAGGCTCCCCAGAAAAAGCGGATCCGGTGATTCGCGAAGGATTACGTAGCCGCATGACAGCCAACTTTATAAAGGTGCCATGTGAATTCTCGAGTTAGAAAATTTGTTTCTTACTATAAGCCTTACCTTAGACTTTTCAGCGCGGACATGGCTTGTGCATTCCTTGCCTCTGCCGCAACGTTAGCTATTCCATTATGCGTCCGATACATCACCACCCATTTGCTACAGGTTGGGTCAGTTGATGCGCTACATCAAATTTATCTGATGGGTACTCTGATGCTTGGTTTGGTGGCTATTTTTGCATTATGTCGTGTGTTTACTGACTACAAGGGACATATCATGGGCGCCATGATGGAAAGAGACATGCGGAGCGAACTATTTTCCCATTACCAAAAACTCTCCTTCAAATTTTACGATGATCATAAAACAGGTCAACTCTTGACCCGGATCTCCCATGATACATTTAATCTTGCTGAACTGTACCATCATGGTCCAGAAGATCTTGTGATCTACTTGCTGAATCTTATCGGCGCGTTTGTCATCTTACTCAATATCAATGTCAAATTGGCTCTGATCGCTTTTCTTTTTGTTCCCGCCATGGGAATCTATGCGTTTTATACAGCCAAAAAAATGTACGCTGCACTAAAGAGAAGCAGTGACAAAATTGGAGATATCAATGCCCAAGTAGAGGACACCCTTGCAGGCATTCGAGCGGTCCAATCTTTTACGAATGAAGAAGTTGAAAAGCAAAAATTCGCTCAAGAAAACCATCGTTTCTTCGAAAGCAGACGCAAAGGATATAAAGCTGAGACTTATTTTTATAACGGTTTGCTCTCTTTTACACAGTTAATGAGCATTACCATTGTTCTCTTTGGAGCCGTAAGTATTGTGCACGGCTCTTTAGATTTGGCTGACCTACTCACCTTTCTCCTCTATATTGTGATTCTCATTGAACCAATTCAACATTTGGGCAATTTTGTTAGGTTGTATCAAGAAGGAATCACAGGCTTTCATCGATTTATGGACGTTTTGGAAGTTGAGCCAGATATTCAAGATGAGCCACATGCTGGAGATCTGACTCAGGTTCGAGGAGAGATAGAATTTCAAGCTGTCAGCTTCAAATATAAAGAGGGTTATGATCACGTTTTGGAAAATATTTCTCTAAAAATCAATGTTGGAGAATATGTCGCTATTGTTGGGCCTTCAGGTGCTGGAAAGACTACTCTTTGTGCTTTAATTCCACGCTTCTATGAGGTAAATGAAGGAAGAATACTAGTTGATGGCAAAGATGTTAAAAATCTTAAACTTAAATTGTTGAGAAAAAACATTGGCATCGTTCAGCAAGATGTCTACCTTTTTGCTGGAACAGTTTTAGAAAATATTCGCTATGGCAAACCCAATGCCACAGAAGAAGAGATCGTCATAGCAGCCAAACAAGCTAATGCTCATGAATTCATTATGGCACTTCCCAATGGATACTCTACAGACATTGGACAACGCGGTGTAAAGCTATCAGGCGGTCAAAAACAGCGGCTGAGTGTGGCCCGCGTTTTCCTAAAAAATCCACCCATTATTATTTTTGATGAGGCAACCAGCTCTCTAGATAACGAAAGCGAAAAAGCAGTACAAGCTGCTCTAGAAAAATTGATTGAAGATCGCACTACAATTGTTATCGCCCATCGACTTTCCACAATTCGAAACGCTAAGAGAATTTTAGTGCTGACAGATAATGGGATTGAAGAACAAGGCTCTCATAAAGAACTACTAGCGCGAAATGGAGTATACGCAAATTTATATAACATGCAATTGAGGGTGGAAGACGTAAATAATATATGAATCCTGCTAACTCTACTGTCTGCAATGTCTGTTTTCAATCATATGATAAAGTTTATCATGCATTTACCTTTCGCTCGAGCCAGACCGAACTCCTTATGCATTTTTGCTATTCTTCCCAGCAAAGAAAATTTCAAGATCTTGATGCTCAGAAAATGACACAACGACCGGATCATTTTAGCTGGCACGGTGATGGGAAGGGACATCTCAAACTAGGACCAGATCTTAGAATTCAAAAAGGCAAATTTACTGATGGAGCTTTCTTACCTCCGGGAAAAGCCGATGTAAGCCCCCTCTCCATCCTTTCTTACATAAAAGGTGATGGAATTTGGGAGGCAAAACCTCTAGAAACTATTGCTCCTTCATCCTACCTGCTGAATATTGGATCTCTAGAAAAATTTTCTATCCCGTCGTCCATTTTGATCGTTCCCATCTAAGTTAGGGGTGAGCCGTTAGGCGGGATTGAAAATCGCAACAGGCTTGCTGTAAGTCGCTTAGAGCCGACTGAAATACGATCCATCGTAAAATAGTCGCGACTAAAATACGATCTATCGTAAAATGGTCGTATGCGCAGGATCTATCAAGAAACTCTCAGAAGGCACCTCTCTAAGTATCGCCAGATGGCCTTTCTCATGGGACCCAGACAGGCGGGGAAGACGACTCTAAGCTTAGAGGCTGCTGGCGAATGGCCGGTCCATTTCTATTTCAATTGGGACAATCCTGCGGAAAGGCTTTTATTTTTGGAAGGGGTGGGAGCTATTGCTAAGCAGGCTGGGTTGGGGGAGATTCAAGAGACAAAGCCCATACTCATTTTTGATGAGATTCATAAATTTGGGAAATGGAAGAATTTTCTCAAGGGCTTTTTCGATCTCTACGAAAAAGCGGCCCGCATTATTGTCACGGGAAGCTCTCGACTCAATATTTACAAACGGGGCGGCGATAGCCTCATGGGTCGTTATTTTTATTACCGGATTCATCCTCTCTCTGTTGCGGAGATTGTCGCCCCAGAATGGAATGAGGAAGAAATCAGACCTGTGCCAAAACCGGTTAGCGATGGGGATTGGGCCGCCCTGTTGGAGCATGGCGGATTTCCCGAACCGTTCATCCAACGCTCTCTTCCTTTTTCTCGCCGTTGGAAATCGATTCGAAAAGATCAGCTCTTTCGAGAGGATATTCGCGATGGTACGAGGATTCAAGAATTGGCGCAGCTAGAACTATTAGCCGAGTTGCTCCGTAATCAAGCTGCGCAATCAATGGATTATCTCTCTTTATCTAAAAAAGTAGGAGTTGCTATTGATACAGTTCGCCGCTGGGTCGAAGTACTGAAATCTTTCTACTACTGTTTTTCCCTTCAACCCTGGTCCAAAAACATTGCCCGCTCCCTTCTCAAAGAACCGAAAATTTATTTGTGGGATTGGGCTTTGGTGGAAGAAGAGGGACACCGGCATGAGAATCTCGTTGCCAGCCATCTTCTCAAAGCGGTCCATTTCTGGACTGATCAGGGGTTGGGAGATTATGGATTGTATTATTTGAGGACCAAAGATCAACATGAAGTGGACTTTCTCGTAACCAAAGAGAAAAAGCCTTGGTTTCTAGTCGAGGTAAAATCAAAAGCTAAGGGACTTTCTCCAGCGCTCTATCGCTTTCAAGAGGAGACGGGCGCACCCCACGCCTTTCAGATCGCTTTTGATCTTCCGTTTGTGAATAAAAATTGCTTTGAAGAAAAGGGGCCGATTTTAGTTCCCGCCAGAACCTTCCTATCCCAGCTCGTTTAACGAAATAGCTCTCGAGAGATGGGAATCATGCCCTCTTTCAGCGGGAGGAATAGGGTCTGCACTAACGGCTGTGTTGGGTCCACCGCATAGTGGGAAAAGTCTCTGATTCCCGATTCTCGCAACACCGTTTCATCGATAAAAAATTGCCCCGTGGCCTCTTGAGCTGTGCGTCGGGCAAGCTCATAGGCCGCATCCGCCATGATAGAGGGCCAGCGACTCCCCGCATAGACCTTTGGAGAAAGATGGTCCTTGAGTCTCTGAGTGGCAATGTTTGTTTGAGGCCAAAGAGAATTGACCGCAACACCAGCAGCCTTAAATCCTGCGGACATCCCAAGCGTACACAAACTCATCCCGTATTTACCCATAGAAAAGGGCAAATAATCTCTAAGCCATTGCATTTCAAGCCCAATAGGAGGAGCAATATTGATAATATGGGGGTTTTTTGCCCCCTTCAGGTACGGAAAACAGATCTGAGAGAGAAAAAATGCAGCACGCATACTAGTCGATATAATGAGGTCGAATTGTTCAGGCGAAGTATGTAATGAATCATTAAAACAAGGTGCGCTCGTGTTGTTGATTAAGACATCAATGCTTCCGAATCGAGCGATTGTTTCATCGGCGATCCTTTTCAATTCATCATTACTTCGGACATCGGCCTCTAGGGCCAACGCCTTTCCCCCCGCAGATTGAACTCCTTCAATGGTCTCTTCGATTTGGGCAGGGCTATCTTTTGACACAATAACGACATTCGATCCATCAGCTGCAAAGCGGAAAGCGATGGCCTGCCCGATTCCCTGACCACCTCCCGTAATGATCACAGTCCTTTTTCCACTTTTTGCCATAATTCCCTACTTGCGATTGGCACAATCTTTCAAATCTGTAACAAAATCTCCTTTATAAAACTCCCAGACTTCCCCTGGTAAATCCAGGTGTTTGCTTAGATCGTAGAAACACAACCCAACCCCTATCTCCACTCCAGTTGCACTTCTTTGTTGGTTGGCAAAACGTCTCGCTACAGCTTCAATCAATTTTTTCTCAGTCGAATATCGACCTTTTGTCAAAAGACAGTTTGTAAGATATGCAACAATGGCCTCCTCTTTGGGGAAATGAAATTTTTCTAAGGTATTTTTCCATGGAAAAAATGGGTCCCGGAGGCTATCTGGATATCGAGGAAACTTGCACTCTCTGGCATGGCCCACTGGCCTCAAAATGGGTGCAGCAACATCTCCAACATCATGGGGGGAGCTGCTTAAGTTTCTAAGAAAAGCCGCCCCTACACTTGCAACTGCTCTGCCCGCCCTCACTACTAGAAGTCCTGAAGCCATGATAAACCTCTTGGTTGGCCGGCGATGATACAGGAATAAAGCCTTTCTTTCAATTTATCTTTTTGCCATTGGCACAATCCTTCAAAGCTGTAACAAAACTTGAATGAATCATCCATAAAGCCTCTTCTGGCAAATCCAGTTTTTCGACTAAACTTAAATGGCATAAACACAGCATAGCTCCCAACATTACGTCAAACTCATCCCATTTTTTGTGAGAAAAGTGTGTTGCTACAAAGGGAATCATATCATCCAAATGCTGATCATTTATCGTAGGATGTTCTCTAAGATATCTACTAATGGTTAATCTGTCGGGGAACTGAAATACTCTAGAATCTATAATCGGGCCACCGATGGGTTGTTTCAATGAAAAAAATCGGGCTTGGAGGCTATTTGGACAATGGAATCGAGGAACCTGGTTCGCTCTGGCACACTTTGCAAAAAGGGGCGCAACAACTCTCCCAATATTCACTTTCTGTTGAGTAAGGGGCCAGCTCGGTGAGTTTCTAAGAAAAGCCGCCCCTACACTTGCAACTGCTCTGCCCGCCCTCACTACTAGAAGTCCTGAAGCCATGATAAACCTCTTGGTCGGCCGGCGATGATACAGGATGGCAAAAAATGGATCAATCTCATTTTCTGTAAGAAATCTGGTTTCCCTATAAAATTTTCTTTTAATGGGATAATATTTATATTGAAGATTATTTTTAGTTTCTGTATAATTATGTGAAAAAAAGAGATATAATGTTTAAATACAGCTTAGACATCATTATTATTATGAGTTTATTGCCGTTAAGGCAGGGGTGTCGGGCTATGCGCTGATTTTTTTTAAAGAAAAAGAGTCGGTTGGAAGTCAAAGCCGCACCTCGAGGCGAGGTGCGGTTTTTTTTTGGACTAAAGTAGGTAAAAATATGGCACAAGCAGTAACTAGTTTTGATGCGAGATTGCAGCCTGAAGGCGAGCGATTGCTCGCGTCTGCTCCTGGAGAGAAGCTCGATGCCAAAGTGCAGGGGGCGAGTCAGAAGCTTTTTGATGAATTTAGCGCGCCAGATCCTCTGGTTACTACGATCTTGACGGCCGAGGCGGCTGGAGTGGTGCGAAACGGCCTTGCAATCCCGCTGGAAGTGGTCTCGACAACCAGTCAGGCTGCCGTGGGACTCGGATTGGCTGCGGCTCCCTGTTATATCATCGCAGGTGTCGTTATGACTGTAGTCGGGGCGATGCTGTTTCCCAAGTGCTGCGCCGATTTCAAAAGCGCGATGCAGAATGATTCCACAGAGGAAAAATGGCGCAGCAGTTTGAATTTGCTCGATAAAACTTTGCTGTTCTCTCTCGGTGCTGTGTTGTGCGTAATAGGGGCGTGTACGTTTGCGGTTTTACTCTCGACGAAGGCCGCTGTTGTAGCTCTGGCTGCGGCGGTTATTACCGTGGCTTCAGTCGTTTTTGCCGCCATGCTGGCCGTGCGCGGCGCAGAGATGATGGCTCGAGGCGGATATGGCCTCTGGAAAGCCAACCAATTCCAAAACCAGTTTCAAGAGCATTGCGTAAAGGGAGACGCGGCGAAGTGGCTGCAAGGGGAAAAAGAGAGAGATGCAGCTGCGCTCAAAAACAGAATCGGTCAAAAGGCCTTTGATGAGCTGGCTGCTGGTGGTTCTGAAAATCTGCTGAAGGTGGTAGATGAGGGCATTTGCGAAGAAAAGCTCAAGCAGCAATTGTTTTTGTCGATCGGCGCGGTCATGTTTGTGGGAGGAACCCTTTCTCTGGTCGCTCTCGCCTTGAGCAACGGGATGGCAGCTCCAGCGGTGGTGGCGGCTCTGGGTATCGTCGGAAGTAGCTTCTCATTGTCAATGGAAGCCTTGTGGATGCCTTATGACAACCCAAAGTGGTTTAAAAAGCTCTCCAACTGGAGTTATAGCAAGCATGTGCAGTCGCATCCATTGCCTAAAAGGGTTTGAAAAAAATCCTTGAGATAGGTAGTATGTACGGCCATGATTCGGACTCTGCTGATTTTCTTCTCTCTTGTTCTCTGCGCACAGGAAGAGGTGTTCCTTCACGTCCCCGATCTGTCGCGCGAAAATGTCATTGGGGTCAACGTCGGCATCCGCCCGTATCGGAAAACGGGTGTGCGGATCGAAGAGGAGTGGCTGGGCGATAAGCTGGTGATTCACAATTATGGCTACGGCGGCTCGGGGCTTACGCTGAGTCTGGGCGGATCGCAAGAAGTGGTCAGGATGCTTCAAGATAGGAGCGGCCCGGTCGCTGTCTTGGGAGCGGGTGTGATTGGGTTGGCGACAGCCTATGATCTAAGCCGGGCAGGCGTAGAGGTACACCTTTACGCCGATGCATGGGAAGACTTAACTTCCGACGTGGCTGCAGGGATCTGGAGCCCTATGAAAACCTTCTCTGCAGAGAAGGGGGCTTTAATGGAGCGGGTGCATGAAGTGGCCCACGAAAGATTCGCCGCTTCTGAATTTGCAGGAGCCCGGTGGATCGATTGCTACAGTTTTAGAAATGGAGATTTTGAAAAGGCGATCCAGGGAGGAAAAGGCGATCCCGTCATTGTCCATTTTGATAATGGCCTAACGAAAATGGGAAAAAGAGTGAGGGAAATCGGCGTCGATGGGAAGCTCTTTTTGGAGGATTTGCGGGAAAGAGTGGCCGCCAGCGGGGTTGTGTCTATTCAGAGGCATTTTTCGGCGAAGGAGGAGCTGCTGCAGCTAGAGGAATCGGTCATCGTGAATTGCACAAGTATGGGCTCGATCGAGCTGTTCGGCGATGAGGAGTTCTTGCCTTGCCGCGGACAAATTGTTTACTTTAAGCCGCAAGAAAATTTCGATTACTTATTCTACGATGAGGTCCCCGGAACCAGATACGTTTGGGTTTCGATTTATCCATGGAGCGACCGGATTGTTTTGGGGGGGATCTACGAGCATGGCGTTGGTGATTGCGTCATTGAGCCGGCTACCATCGATCAGATCATCGAAAATGCCCAAAAAAGTTTAGATTAGTCTTCGTCGCCTTGGATATCTTCAAGAAGGGAACGGTATTTTTCCAGGTCAATGATGTACCGATCGTTCGGCGGCTGCTCAAAGCAAAGGAAGGAGACGGACGTGTTTTCGTCTGTCAGTTCGAAAAAGCGCCCTCCCATTTGCTCTGAATTGCAAATGCCGGTTACGTTGTGTTCAAAGGCGTTGAATTCATACTTCAGAATTTTAACATAGCGGTAACCATGATCGTTGGCAAAATCCAAAACTTTGAAAAGAACGTACCCGCTAGCTCCAAAAATAACGAGCACCTGATCGTCGGGAAGATCTCCCTCTTCAAACGCTTGTAATGGAAGGAGAGGAAGCAGCAGCGCGAGCAGATATTTCATGCGCCGAGCATACCATATGGATCGCTTCTTTCAAAGCATTGAGATTGATTCCTTCAAGCGCCGAAATTTCAAACACAGGAAGGGAACACCGCTCTTTGAAAGAGGCGGCGAGCTCCGCTGCGTCTTCTTGATCGATTTTGTTGAGGACAATGAGGAAGGGCTTTTCCAACATGGCTGGATTGTAGGCTTCGAGTTCGCGGCGGAGCATGAGGAACTCTTCGTAGGGGTCGCGGTCTTGGTAGGGAGCGAGCTCAATCAGGTAGATAAGCGCGGAAGTCCTCTCGATGTGGCGCAGGAAGGCAAAGCCAAGGCCCCGGTTTTCGTGCGCGTTTTCGATAATGCCTGGGATGTCCGCAATGAGAATGCGGGAAAAGTCGTCGAATTCAACAATCCCGAGATTGGGTCTCAGCGTGGTGAATGGATAGGGGGCGATTTTGACCTGGATATGGGCCAGCTTGGAAATGAGGGTCGATTTTCCGGCATTGGGCATACCGACAAAGCCCACGTCGGCGATGAGCTTCAACTCGAATTCCCATTCACTTGATTGT
>CAYWKW010000044.1:0-7920 GCA_964458995.1 uncultured bacterium
GTGGCAGTCACTGACTGACCATAAAGCTTTCGCCTTTAGGCGAGAGTTGTTTACACGGTTCCTCTCAATTTGTTGGCTACTCCTTCGACATCTTCCACCGATTTAAGAGGCGCGTAGCAGGTTTCGCGGGGTACGCAAAAAGCCCTCACGCGGGAGGCAAAAGGAAATGAATCAAAAATGAACTGCTCTCCTTTCCAAACCCATTTTTCATGAACTTTTTTGCGAACCCAATGAAGCGGCAATTCCACTTCTCCCATTTTACAAAAAAACGGCAAGGCAAAGGCGATTTGTCCGCTATAGGCATATTTATATTCTTGCGTAGGATCAAGCTCGGTGTATTCGACAATTTCGATCCCCTTTTTCTCCACAAGGGCGCCCATCGACCGGTCGCTTTTTTGCCGTTCGATGCATTGGACCACCACATCGGCCTGCTGCTCTCGCGCATAAGTCACCAATGCGGGATCCAAAAGGGGAATCAGCGGATTCTCGACATAGCTGATGGTCACAATCTCGATTCCCCTCTTTTGAAACAGCTCCCCAAGACCCGCTCTTGCAAAAGAGCGAAAGACACTCCCATTGCCATTGGGGCCCTTCATCTCCAGGGGGCGCTTTTCCTCATCTAGGAAGGGGATCATCTCCTGCTGGAAGAAATGGATTTCCCTTCCAAAGAAATCGTGCTTTTTAAAATAGGCCACCGTCTCGTGGTGATTGAGGGGCGATGTCATAATGGCTAATGGAGCGTTCGGCGCTTTTTTACAATGCCACTCGAACAATGTTTTTCCCGCAATGGGAAATAGTCCTTTGGGGCCAGAAAAGCCAAGTCGAGTTCCTTGACCGCCCGCCAGCAAAATAGCAGCGGCATTGGCAACCGGTTTGCATTGCACTTCGCTTGCATGAACGCAATTTTGGAGCGGTTTGATTGGAAAAAGGTGCGCCACCACCGCATCGGCCGTCACATTCGATAGATCACGCTTTTCTCCGATGAGGGGGCAGTGGACCAATTGAGGATTCGGCGATGCGACCCGCTGTTTTAAAATGCCGTGATCGGGATCGGCCCACAAAGAGATCAACCGGATCGAAAAAATCGCGTCCAAGTAGTAAGTCATTGAAGAGATGCCCGAGTCGGGGAGCACCAGAGCAAAACACCGGTTTTTGATGATGGAGAGGAGTTCAAAGAGGGTGGTTTTGCCTCTAAGATCCACGATATTTTGATTGGCAAATTTGGGCTCATCACCAAAGCCAAAGAGGAGGACATTGACGCCTCTTTTTTCCAACTGGTCGAAGAGTTCCTGCCATCTTTGCAAAGGCCAGTTGCGCCAGAGGCCATAGTTGGTTTCAGCCACCACCTGAACGCCCACATACGTTCCCTTCAATTCAAACTTTTCGTGCAGCGCGTCGTGATCCGGGTTCCACTTCAATTTGGGGACCACGTTGCCCCGCTGCCACTGGACCCAATCGGTGGGGCTTGGTTTTTCAATGACAAGGTCGTACTGTTTTCTCAGCTCTTTTGCAAAGTGCGTCTCTTCACCCCGTTTCCATCCAGGAACTGTAAGAACTTTCACACCTTCCAGCAGGGAAAAGCCGTCGCGCAGGTTTTCTCGAGTGAGGAAGGTGATCTCGGCATCGGGGATGAATTCGCGGATCCGCTGTACGATTGCGTAGAGACCGAGAGCGATGTCTCCAAGACCCCGATTCCAGCCGAGCAAAATCTTTTTGCCCCCTTTTCGGGCCGTGCCTTTCAGCATCCAATCCAGCCGATTCGGCAAAAATCTTCGGGCCAACGTCCTAAACATGGGATCCTTTTGCAGGCCAAAGAAAAGTAACAGGATTCGGCTCACTGCGTGAGCCTGGAAAGATAATTCTCTCGCTTTGCGAGAGGGCATGATACGCCCGCTTCCGCGGGCTGCAGGATGAAATAAGAACAAGGAAACCCCGGGCCCAGCCTTCGGCTGGTATATCACCTTCGGTGCTATTGTTCGCTTCGCTCACGCCCGGGGTTTCCTTGACGCTTCGCGAACACTAGCTCTGACTACGCGAAGCGGAAAAGCGCCGGGCGCGAACGGAGTGAGCCATTGCGACGCAGTCGCAATATCAGCCGAAGGCTGAAGCCCGGCGCTTATCTTTCCTTATCCTGTAGCCCGCCATCAGGCGGGCGTATCTTGCAGGCTCGCGCATGCGAGCCGTCATCCTTAGCCTCGCAGAGCGAGGCGTTATCCTGTTACCTTGCTTCGGTCTGCGGGCCGCACCCTGCTTCGCTAAATGTCCAAAGTCGAGCTCTGTGTACTCTGTGGTAAATTTCTTAAACATGTTTTAAAACGCGCTCCAGTACTTCGTTGACGCTGATCTCTTTCATGCAAGGGAAGTCGATAGGACAAGTACGCTTAAAACAGGGAGAGCATTTCACCCGCTTGTTGATCACGCTTTGAGATTGGTTATAGGGGCCTGTAACCGTGTCGTCGGTCGATCCAAAGAGAGCCACGATCGGCGTGCCGAGAGCTGCGCCAATGTGCATGGGGCCGCTGTCGTTGGTGACGAGGACATCGCAATCTTTGATGATGCAGGCGAGCTCGCGCAAGGTGGTGATTCCAGCGAGATCGATCACCCTTTCAGGCAGCCCGGCGCAAATTTCTTTGACGAGGGGCGCGACTGTTGTATCGCCAAAGAAAACGACGGTCGCAGGGGTTTGGCTGAGGAGTTTTTTGGCCAGGGCGCGGAAACGGTCGGGCGGCCAACATTTCGCCGAACCGTAGGCGGCGCCTGGATTGATTCCAATGAGTTTTTGCCCTTTGGTGTAGCCGCGCTGGTAGAGGAGCTCTTTCGATTCGGCCACCTCTTTGTCTGTGACGTAGAGGCGAGGCGCTGTTTGTGAAACGGGAATGCCGAGGGGCCTTAAGATCTTTTTGTAGGAGGTGACGATGTGCTCTTTTTCTTTGGGAAATTTGAGAGGTTCGGTGAGGAGGAATCTGCGAAAATGGGCCGAGTATCCGATGCGCCGCTTCACCTTGCCCTGCCAAAACCACCACGCCGACGAAAAGGAATTGGTGAGCAAAACGCCCGTGTCATACTTGCCCGCCTCGATCTTCGCAATGATATCGCGCAAATCTTCTCTGCGAGCGAAATCGTTGGCCGGTTTTGTAAAGCAAAAGAGCTCATCAATCGATTGGTCTTCTTTTAAAAGATCGCAAAGCGGAGTGCGGCACATCGCCGTAATCGAAGCCTCGGGAAAAGCTTTTCGCAAATCGGAAAGAACGGGCGTTGCCAGGATCAGATCACCAATCCAATTTGGCATTCGCACAAGAATATTTTTAGGAGTAGTCATCATTTTTTTCTCTGCCAAATAAATATAGCGCATTTCCTCTTGAGACACAAACCAATTTTTAATTAAAACAATTCCAAATCAATTCGCGCTTTGCTATAATTAACTCTCAATTAATAAAACAAAAGGTTAATTATGAGTAAGATTGAAAGTCTTAATATAGTTACTACAACTTATCTTACAGATCCTCAGATCGCTCAACTTGGGCTTTCTTTAGAACAAAAAGTTGACGGTATTTATAAAAGAATGAATTTTGATTCTTTCTTATGGATGTTAGCTTATATTTTTACTTGCGGTTACTTGTACGCTCGAAACATAACTTTAATTAAAAAGGCAATATCAACATATGAGGCGCTTGATTTGGATTCTCCAAAGCCTCCAGCGTCGCCACCAGCGCTACCGGAACCAATTAGCCCTGTTTTTCAGCAGAGACCGTCTTTTGTTCCATCCCCCACAGCGGCAGCGAGATCGTATAGCTATGACTCTCGTGAAGAGACTCCAGTAGGATCACCAGACACGGCGCGCTCTGCTTACGGCGGCCGCCCACCTGGGGACAACCAATATTACGACGTTGTGTAATAATTTCAGGATCGTTTAAAACGGTCCTATGACAAAGAAAAATATCATTCTCGGCATCGACCCCGGAACTCGTATCACCGGCTATGGCGTAATCGATGCCGATTCCCTCCCCCTCGATTTCGGCTGTATCAAACCCCCTCCCAAATTAATCCTTGCCGAACGGTACAAAATTCTGTTTGACAGCGTTGAGGCGTTAATTGAAAAATTTGATCCTGTGGCCGTGGCCGTCGAAAGCCAATTTGTTTTGAGAAATGCACAGAGCGCGATCAAGCTGGGAATGGCCAAGGGAATGATTTACTTGGCTGCGGCGAGAAAAGGCATCCCCGTTTATGAATTTGCCCCCAAACAGGCCAAGCTGGCTGTGGTGGGCAACGGGTCGGCCAGCAAATATCAAGTTCAAAAAATGATTCAGGCGCTTTTGCGCCTTCCCCAAGTCCCCGAACCCGAAGATGCAGCCGATGCGCTGGCTTTAGCCATTTGCTGCTCCCACCACATGAGGTCCCCATGTACGAATCGATCAAAGGCATTCTAGTCGATAAAACCCCCCTAAAAGCGGTCGTTGAAGCGGGGGGCATAGGCTACAGGCTGACCATCCCCCTCAGCACCTACACGCGCCTGCCTGCCTTGGACAAGCCCATTCAGCTCTTTCTTTCGCAAGTGGTGCGGGAAGATTCAAATACTCTCTATGCCTTTTTGCTGAAAGAGGAGCGGGATCTTTTTGAAACGTTGATTACCCTGTCAGGCATTGGCCCAAAAACAGCGCTCGCCATCATCGGCCACATCGAAATGGGCGCCTTCCACCGCGCGATCGGTATGGCTGACGTACGACTCTTGAGCAAAATCCCCGGCGTGGGCAAAAAGACGGCTGAGCGGCTCGTGATCGAAATGCGCGACAAGCTCAAAGGGGGCAAGAGAGACAAACCAGTCGCCCTCCATGCAGCCGACGGGATCATCGGCGACGCCATGAATGCCCTCATCCATCTGGGATATAACCCGCTCGATGCCCAAAAGGCCGTCCAAGCGGTGATGGAAGAAAAAAAGGAAGAAAAAGATTTGGGAAAAATCATCACCGCCGCCCTTCAAAAGATATAGAGCGCCTGGTAGACTTTGCACCTCTATGGATACCATCGCCGCAATCGCAACAGCTCCTGGAGAGGGAGCGATCGCCATCATTCGCATTTCTGGGCCCGAGGCTTTCGAGGTGGGGGAAAGAATCTTCTCCCGCCCCATTAAAGATTTTAAGACCCATACGGCCCACTACGGCAACATTGTAAAAGCGGACGGCGCTCTGATCGACACCGTTCTTTTGCTGGTGATGAAGGGCCCCAACTCTTACACGGGCGAAGACTCCGTTGAGATCTCTTGCCACGGGGGCCAGCTCGTCACACGGCGGGTCTTAGAGCGGATCTTTGAAGCGGGCGCCAGAGCGGCTAAACCAGGGGAATTTTCTCTAAGGGCCTATCTCAATGGGAAAATCGATCTGACGCAAGCGGAAGCCGTGCAAGAATTGATCGCCGCCAAAAGTGAACTGGCCCTCGAAAATGCAGAACGGCAATTGCAAGGGGCTCTTTCTGAGCGGATCGCCACTTTTCAAAAAGAGCTCACCGACATTGCGGCCATACTGGAGGCATGGGTCGATTTCCCCGAAGAGGGGCTGGAATTTGCCGCCATGGAGGACATTGTTCAGACTTTGGACGCCATTTGCCGCCGCATGGAGCATTTGCAAGCGACCTTTCACGATGGAAAAGCTTTACATGAGGGGCACTCTTTGTGTCTTTTGGGCGCGCCGAATGTCGGAAAGTCGTCTCTGATGAATGCGCTTCTCGGCAAAGACCGGGCCATTGTCACAGAGATTGCCGGTACGACTCGCGACGTGCTTGAGGAAGACTTAAGACTGGGACAGCTCCATTTTAAATTGATCGATACGGCGGGCATTCGCGATACGGATGAAATTGTCGAAAAAGAGGGCATTCGCCGCTCGCAAATGGCCATGAAAGAGGCCGACGTGATCCTTTTGCTTTTGGATGCATCGCGGCCACTCGACATCGAGCTTTTGGATCGCGTTCCCAGAGATAAAACAGTGATCGTTTGGAACAAAACCGATCTGGCAAGGCCGCCCAGAGCCGATGGAATTGCTATTTCTGCATTGAAGAAGACAGGGCTTGAAGATTTGAAGGCAGCCATAGAGCGATTGATTTGGAAAAAGGGGGCGCCGTCCAAGGAAGAGGTTTTGATTACGAAAATGCGCCACTATCAAGCGTTGGCAAACGCAATTGGATCGTGCCAAGCTGTCATCGATGGTTTGACAAAAGGCATTTCGGCAGAATTTGTCGCATCGGATATGCGCTCTGCCCTAAATGAACTCGGCGCCATCATTGGCACCAATGTGACCGAAGATATTTTATCTGCGATTTTCTCTAAATTTTGCCTGGGCAAGTGAACAAAAAAGAAAAAGCCAAACTCATTGAAAAGATCTTAGATGAGTTTTTTCCTCATCCAGAAATCCCGCTCGATCACAAGGACCACTATACATTACTCATTGCCGTTTTGCTCTCGGCGCAATGCACCGATGCGAGAGTCAATCTGACTACTCCCAAACTCTTTGCAAAGGCCGACACGCCGCAAAAAATGGTTCAGCTCACGCCGAAAGAAATTGAGCAGATCATTCGTCCCTGCGGACTTCCCACTGCCAAGTCGAAGGCGATTTGGGGGCTTTCCAAAGATCTGATCGAGCTTCACAAGGGAAAAGTTCCTCATACTTTTGAAGAGCTGGAGGAGTTACCAGGCGTGGGGCACAAGACTGCGTCAGTTGTGATGGCGCATGCGTTCCATGAGCCCGCTTTTCCAGTTGATACGCATATCCATCGCTGTGCAGAGCGTTGGGGACTGAGCCGTGGCAAAAACGTTGTTCAAACAGAACGGGATCTCAAAAACTTGTTTCCGAAAGAGCAATGGATTAAACTCCACTTACAGATCATCCATTTCGCCAGAAAGTATTGTCCGGCTCGGGGTCATCGCAAAGAACATTGTCCCATATGCAGCAAACTGTAAACAGGTTATGAGCATTCCGTTTCATCAGCAGCAGCTAGAGTTTATGACCCACCTGGCCAATAGCCGCATTGAAATTCTCGACCCCCTTTTTCGATTTCTGAACTATTTTGATTCCCCCTACTTTTTTTTCATCCTGATTCCCGTCCTCTTGCTCGGCTATTCGTACCAATGGGGGCTTCGGATTTTTTACTGGTTTACCTTTAATTCACTGATGACCTCCTATATGAAGTATCTCTTTAGTTGGCCCAGACCCAGTACAGACGATCCAGCCCTTGGAATGTACCATCCGGCCAATCCTGGTTTCCCGAGCGGCGGCGCCCAAATGTGTCTGTTCCTGGGCATTCTCTTCATCTACTATTGGAGAATGCCCCTCGCCTGGATCATCGGCCTTGTCTACATTCTAGCGGTTAGCTTTTCCCGCCTCTATCTGGGAGTGCACTATCCTATCGACATTTTGGGAGGGTGGGTCGTTGGAGCCATCATTGCCATTCTCTTTATTGTTTTGAAAGAGCCCATAGAGAAGTTTTTGGCGAAAAGGGGGCCCCTATTTAGTCTGTTCATCAGTTTGGCTATTCCGTTATTCATCATGTGGCTCGTTCCGAAAAAAAGCGTATTTTACATCATGGGGTCCACGATGGGAGTGGGCCTCGGGGCCTATTTTTCCTTCAAGTACCGCCTTCTTATGGCCCACCCGAAAAACCTGATGGAGGGGGTCGGCAGATCCATTATTGGAATTGCCGCCACGTTCCTCATCGTTTTCCTTTGGCCTGGCGGTCCCAGCCAGCAAACCTTTACTAAGTCGTTCGCTGCGGGGCTCTTCCTAAGCCTGGCGGCAAGCCCCATTTGCAAATGGTTCCTCGATAAGAAACTCAGCAATAAATCTCAAATGTAAAGCAGCTTTACATTTGACTTGAGGGGCCCCCGAAAAACGCCCCGTTTTTTGGGGTTGTGTATTGCCGCTTTACATTTGACTT
>CAYWKW010000044.1:8020-13652 GCA_964458995.1 uncultured bacterium
CCCCGAAAAACGCCCCGTTTTTTGGGGTTGTGTATTGCCGCTTTACATTTGACTTAAGGGGCCCCCGAAAAACGCCTTATCCCTATTTTAAATAAATGGAAATTAAAATATTTAAATGATATAATTATATGCGATTTAATAAGGAGATAATGATGGCTTCAGCAATTGCCCCTGCCCCTATAGTTGAGACTACCCCAAAACCTATGCCCAAAAGTCACTGCAGGATTTTCGCAGCCTATTTTTGGAAAATCAGAGATGCCCTCAGAACCTTGGGGACTATGCTTAGCAACTATCTCTATGGCAAGTTGGAAAACACCCTTACTCAAAAACAAATCGACCAGCTGACGCAAGAGGGGAATAATACGCTTGCAGCCATTACTCTCATTCGAAATAGAGGTAGCCTGGCCCCTTCTGCATTGGATACCTACTTGAGCGCCCTTGAAAAAGAACATCCGATGTTTAAAGCAATTCCATCAATGTCTAGGGGTTTTCCTGTACTACCAGCAAGAGGAGCTTTAGGTGGAATTCGTTTCCTTGGAATTCCCCTAGTCGTATCGAATCGCCTTCGTGATCATGTGGTCATTTTCTTTATCGATTTAGTACGGAATAAGATCGACTACTACGATCCAAAAGGATTAACGATCAATGACCGTGCAGGAGAACCCTTGTTGGCAGACAGCAAAATAGATCTCCCTGAAGCCTTTAAGCAAATCTCTGCTGCTTATGCAGATGGAAGTACCGTCCTTCGAGAAAACACTTATAAGCATCAAGCTGACGCCCATAATTGCGGCGTCTATGTGGCCGAATTTACAAGACGTAAACTTCTCAGAGGAGATAACGAAGAAGCAACAGCTTATATTTTCGAGCACGGCGCAAGTTTTGAAGACGCTAATAATAGAATCCGTCGAGAGATGATTCAGAAAATTTACCTAAATGCCTGTGCTATATTAGATCCACCCGCCGCTCCGCAACAGCCAGCCCAGGCAAATCCGAACGCAGGCGGCGCCGATCCAGCTCCAGTCCCAGAAATTGCAGTTCCGGCAGACCCGAACGCCGGTGGCGCTGGTCCGGCTCCTGCTCAAGACCCAGAAAGGGCAGATCCACAACCAGCCTCCAAACCCCTTGTACGCCCCACTTTATGGCAACGAGCCTCAAGGATGGCAGAGGCCCCGCTAAAGGCGGTTGCGGCCCCAATAGACTGGATCTGCGGTTTCGCTGTTAGACAACTAGTACCTAATATTAGCCCCGTATAATCATCGCTTAACTAGGGCCGCCCCTAGCGAATCACCAAAGTTAGCTTTGGTTTCTAGGCCGCTTTGGGTGTTGCGGATAAGGTCGGGGTCAAAAATAATTCTGTTTTTTTCAAAAAGAAGCACAATGCACGAACCTCCAAACTCAAAGTAGCCCTTTTCTTGCCCTTTATGAATGGGTTGGTCGGGTTGATAGGTTTGCCGGATCGAGCCCACATTCGTAGCACCCACCTCAATATAGAGAATGGTGCCGAAATGGGGGGTGTCTATTTCTGTAATCATCCGCTTGTTTTCTGCGAGAATGGAGAGCCGTTTTTTGAGCGCCATCGGGCTGACCGAATAGAGAGGACCGTTAATCAATTGGGCTTTGGAGGGGAGGCCATCACAGGGAAAGTGAAAGCGATGGTAGTCGGTGGGACAAAGGCGGATGATCGCCATCGACCCTTCGGCATAACGGTTGGCTAGGGCGGCGTTAGAGATGAACTGCTGGAGAGAAAACGGTTGTCCTTTGACTAGGAATTGATCGAATTGAGGATAGACTAAATAGCGGCCGTCTGCTGGCGTGGCTAGAATGGAGGGATCGGGGTTGATGGGCCGGCACTCGGGTTTTAGCTTACGAATGAAAAAGTCGTTGAAAGAGGGAAAGCTCGTTTGGACAAATTCGGTGGAATCGATGCCGTAGGCTTCAATGAAGGGGGCGATTTTTTTGGCGCTCGAGGGGCGCTTCTGGAGATAGCCATAGAGTTCGGAGAGAAGAGAAATGTGGGCAAAGAAGGGAAGAAAAAGGAGGGAAATGAGCGAGTTAAAAAAGCCGTCGCCGTAGAGGAGTAGAAGCGCTTTGTGGCCATAGACTTTTTCGATGCACTTTTGGCCGCTTTTCCTGTCGATGTATTGAATTTCCATGGGGCTCAAAGTTAATGCTAGGAATAAATTTTTTCAATATTTTTACACTCAGACCGAAGAAGAGAATAGATGCATAGATCGAGATACTGCCCTCGGTGAAAGAAGGCTGAACGGGCAATTCCTTCAAATTGAAAACCACATTTTTGCGCTACGCGAAGCGCCGCCTTGCTGTAGTCGGGAATGGAAATTTGCAGCCGCTCGATTTTTTTAATGGCAAAAAGATAGGCACAGAAGAGAGCCAGCGCCTCTTTCATATAGCCTTTGCCCCGATCTTGCGGCTGAAAAATATAAAAATGGATGTCGAGACAATCGAATGAAGTTTGCTTTTCAAACCAGAGAGCGCCTATCAGCCGCTCCTCTTTCATGAGAAGAAGCGTTCCCTTCTCTTGCTCCCAAAATCCGGTCTCAAAAAATTGCAGACGAAACTGATGCTCCGAAAGAATTTCACTCGAAAGATATTCCCCTTTTAACTGAACAGAATTGAAATACGTATAAAGAAGTTCTAGATCTCCTTCTTTCACTGTTCTCAAAAGCACATTCTGACCATTTAACATAAGCGTTCATTTTATATTCATCCCGTATATAATCCAACATTATCCCGATAAGAACATTATTTACTTTAAACAAATAGTTTACTATAATACCTGCATGGTTAATCCGATCACTCATCAAGAAGACACACCTTTACTAGGGGAGACCCGCTTCGGGGCCAAGAAACCGAGTGGGTTTTTGGCCTTCGCATTTAGCTGGATGCGATGCGGGAAGGGGAAGCCTCTGGAGGGCCGTGCCTCTTGCTTAACTCATAAAGAACCAGATGCCCGCGCGGGGGGTGAAGAAAAAAAGATTGCCCCTGCCGTAGCCCTCCCCCCTCAATTTTCTGCAGAAGCCCCACAAACCGCAGAGCCCGAGCCAGATCCTGAATACCTACTCACTTGGGCTGTGGCAAGAAGAAATGTTAATTATGCTGCGAGCGTCTTTAGAGCTGGGAGAATTTCTACAAACATTCAGCAGATCTGTCTAGAAAAAGTGGCGAGTCTGGGATATATCGATGTGTTTATGGCTTGCAAGATTGATCCGGCGGCGTTTGCCCAGATCTATTTTAAAGAGATCGATCCTCACTCTCCAGAATTCGGAAGGAAAATCGACAAATTGTATCGCTTAAATCCCTTTGAAGAGGCTGATCTAGTTGTGTCGGCCTTTTATGGACGTCGAGCCGACTTACAAAAGATCTGCAAAAAAGCAAAAGAGGAGTCTCTTGCCTGGCTGCCGCTCATCTCCCTGTATACAGACCCAAAATACTTGCAAACCGTGCGTAGTATCTATAAGCCGAATGAACCTAAAGATGCCGACACGGTAGAAGTAGATAAGAGATATGCCCTGAGATGTCTGAGTCAGGTCCAGAAGCTGCACCAAAAGCTGCAAAGCGGCGAATTAGAAAGGCCGAGTAAGTTCTCTCTTCCCGCAAGCTCTTCAGGTAGCTGCCGATTTGCCGCTTTTGTAGAAGAAGTCGCTCAATTCCGCGGCAATGAAGACCCTGCTGCCAAAGTAACATTAAGGCGAACAAATGATCATTATTTAACTGCCATAGAACAAAGATACTCATGGGGCAAAAAGGTAATGGAACTCTGCGGAAGAAAAAAAGAGAGTTATTTAACATACAAGGATCGGAAAGTCAGTGCCATTGTCAGTGCGGAAGAACATCCAAATGTATGGCATCATGGATTAGCTCCGCTCGAACATACATGGCAGGATCTGGAAGATACCTTCGAAAACTTATGGAAAATGAAGGTAGATCCTCATTCGCCCGCGTCTCTCGTCCTTTTTCACCAGGAAGCGATCAAGCTCATTTGGCTCATTGGGAACACAACTCCGGTGAACCGGGGCAGCGGAACGGTTGCAGAGTGGGCGTGGGCTCTGGTCCACATACACCACGGCCTACGAGTCCCCGTATTAAAAAAAGAGTACCCGCAGCTCGACGTTCTCGATATCACCCTCCCTCTGGACTACTTCCAAAACAATTGGCGGCAATTCTTTGAGCCCGCAACTACCGCCTATTCCATCGGGCACAGTTAAAACGAGGGAACGATACAACGATAGAAACGATGAGAGAATTTATTGCACCCCTGGCGCATTTTTTCCTATCGTTCTTATCGTTAAATCGTTACCTCGTTTTTTTTTGCGTCGATCTCAAAAGTCTTAGCTGGCGGCGCATAAAACGATACAAAGATAACTTGGGGATATCCTTTTATAAATCATTTTATTTCAACAAAATATAAGCGTTTATTTACCTTGTGTGAAATGGGCGTTCCTACTAAAATTTTGTCAAACTGGTTTAGGGATATTCATGTTTGGCGTACTCAAAAAAATCTTCGGAACGCATCAATCGCGACTGATAAAAAAGTATTGGCAATTGGTCCCCAAGATCAATGAATGGGAAGTGAAATATCAAAATCTTTCTGATGATGAGATCCGCCACAAAACAATTGAATTCAAGGAAAGGCTTGCAAAGGGCGAACCGTTGGACGCGCTTTTGCCTGAGGCCTTCGGCGCTGTAAAAAATGTTTGCCGCAGACTGGTCGGCGCCGATGTCCACGTTTCGGGCTACGATCAGAAGTGGGACATGATCCCCTACGATGTGCAGCTCGTCGGCGCGATCGCGATGTTCCACGGCTCCATTGCGGAGATGCACACGGGCGAGGGGAAAACGCTCACCGCCTCCATGCCCCTTTATCTGCACGCCATCACAGGCAAACCGGTCCACCTCGTCACCGTAAACGACTACCTGGCCAAACGGGACTGCGAATGGATTGGCTCCATCTTCCGCAAATTGGGGCTCACCGTCGCCTACCTGACCAACGATGTCCACCCCTTCAAGCGCAAAGAGGTCTACGCCTCCGATATCGTCTATGGGACGGCTTCCGAGTTCGGCTTCGACTACCTGCGCGATAACTCAATGGCGATGCACAAAAATGAGCAGGTGCAGCGCGGCCACTACTTTGCGATGGTCGACGAGATCGACTCTATCCTCATCGATGAAGCGAGAACGCCCCTCATCATCTCCGGCCCGGTCAACGAGAGCCGCCAAATGTACGACGAGCTCAAAGCGGGTGTGGCGAACCTCGTCCGCGTGCAGCGCGACCACTGCAATCGCCTAGCCAATGAGGCGCGCCGCCTCTTGGAAGCAGGTGACAAAGAGGCCTTCAAACAGCTGTGGCTCGTCTATAAGGGGACCCCGCGCAACAAAGTCCTCAAACGGATCAAAGAGAACCCCGATCACCGCGCTGAAATCGACAAGTGGGAGACCTACTTCTTTGGCGAAGGGAATAAAGAGGAGAAATTCGAGACCCTCTCCGATCTCTACATCATCGTCGACGAGAGGAACAACGAATACGAGCTGACCGACAAAGGGATCCGCTGCTGGAGCGATGAAGGGGGCCACGCCGACGACTTCGTCATGCTCGATCTCGGCCACGAATACC
>CAYWKW010000045.1:0-13533 GCA_964458995.1 uncultured bacterium
CAAGCGCCGGGCTTCAGCCTTCGGCTGATACAACGCCTGCGGCGTTGCCGCTCACATTCGTTCGCGCCCGGCACTTCTGCTTCGCGCAGCCAGAGTTCTTGTTCTTGTTTGATCCTGCGGCACGCGGAAGCGTGCGGCTCGCGGAGCGAGCCGGATCCTGTTTCTTTCTTTGGCTTGCGAAGCTCTTGGTTTTTTTTAATTATTTCACAGGCTCTGCCCCCAAAGGGCCGTTTCGCCTCGTTCCGCGGCAAAGGGCGAAGTCTGCCTGTGGTGAATTGGGTATTAAGGACTCAGCTTTTTTGTAATGTCCATGGCATTCTCTTTTTTTAAACTAACGGAAAGCCCCCATCTACATGAACAACCGTTCCAGTAGCATAATTGCATTCGATGAGGAAGCGAGCCGCTTCAGCAATGGTTTCTGGTTTTCCCACTCTTTTAGCGGGGAGTGTTTGTGCAATTTGTTCAAAAAGGGCTTTGCTATCCTCTTTCGATATCGATTCCCAAAGCGGGGTCACAATAACTCCAGGAGATATAGTATTGACTCGAATGGGGGAAAGCTCTAGGGCGAGCGCCCGGCAAAGACCTTCTACGGCCGCATTAATTGCTGTTCCCGCAGCGAAATTGACTAAAGGTTTTTGATTCGCAGCTCCACTGAAGAAAGTAATCGACCCCTCTTTTAGAATTTTAGGAGCTGCATGCTTGGCTGCACAATATTGTCCCCAAAATTTACTGTCGAAATAATCCCTAGCCTTTTTTGTTTTCCCGTTGAGAAAAGAATCCATAAAAAAATCTGCAGCTGAAATCACAAGGTGATTAAATGGGGCGAGACGGGAAAAAAAATGGGCGACTTGATCCTCATTCGTCACATCAAGTACATGCAGCTCTGCTTTACCGATTTCTTCTTTGGCTTTCTCAAGTTTTGCTTTGGATCGGCTTGCGATGATGAGCTCATATCCTGCTTTGGCCATCAATTTGGCAATGGATAGGCCAATTCCAGAACTCCCCCCGATTACGACCAGCCGCTGTTTAGTAGTCATAACTTTTCAATAATTCAACCCCTTGAATTTGTCAATGGGTTAAAAATCAACGGTTAGGCGCGTGGTAACTCCATAGAGGGCCAGCATGCTGGAATTGATGAAAGTTTCCTTGGGTAAGGAGGCGCTGCTGGATGAGGAGCGGTAGACCTCTTGGAGGTTCATCCAAATGTTCAGCTCAAAGCCAGCAAACACTTCGATCCGTGTGCGGCAGTAGTTTTTTTGCCATGAGGGGCCTAAGATCATTTGGGTCGTGAAGGAGGGGCGGATGTCGTGATAGGAAGTGTCGCCGAAAGGAATTGAGGTGTTGACTGAAGAGTCGGGTTGGAAGGTGGTGTATTGTTTGGAATGGTTCGAGTATTTGCCAATGAGCGCGCCTAAAGACCAAAGACCTGTCATGTAGAGATCTCCTGTCCAGTACCAGTCTACGCTGGAACCCGTTTTCAAGCCCGCTCCTATGAAATGCCAACGGTTGCGAATGGTTGTGCAGTGGGGAAATGAGTCGAAATAACGCACTTTCCAATCCTGGTCCATCCAGGTGCCTGTAGCGCCGCCAAGGACGCGGAGCCTGAGGTGGGGGTTCGGAAAAAAGACCCGATCAATATACCAATCAAACACATTGTAGTTAAAATGAAGATGGCTTTTTGCCTCGGCTAACGGAAGGGTGGTGATTTGGGGGAAAGTGGCCAAGAGATATTTTGTATCTGTACTCGGTTTATGCGATTCATTATAGCCTTTGAAGGTGAGTCGGGTGTATTGCCACTTCGCTTCCCAATAGTGGGGCGCTCTAAAATAACTGACGCCGACTCGCACTCCGGGATCGAAATCGTAAGAGGCTGTCTGATAACGGCCTTGGGCATAGGAAGGCGTTGTTGGACTCCAAGCTGAATGGCGCATTTTGAGGGCATAATCGAGATCCCCTTCGGCGATGGTCCAGTAGAGAAA
Source organism: uncultured bacterium (assembly GCA_964458995.1). Lineage (GTDB taxonomy): Bacteria > Chlamydiota > Chlamydiia > Chlamydiales > SM23-39 > REEB52. The sequence continues at coordinate 1,980 of CAYWKW010000045.1, forward strand.
TTCAGCGTGCACCGAAAAGACCTGGTCATTTTTCTTAAATAGATCGGGGTCGCAGTCCTCTATGCAATGAGAGGAATTAAAATCATCCGCTGTTTGCACCAGGGAAAAGAGGGAGGGGGCGAAAATGATCGCGCTGATGAGGGTCCACTTCATGAATATTTCTCCTTTTGCCTACGTTAGAAAAAAATCTATGAATTTTCAAGAAAATAATGAATCGGATATAGTAGAGATCGATATGAAAAAGCTCCTTTTTATCTTGTTGGCTTCCACCTCTTTTGCTGCGTTGCCTCCTCTGGCGCAAAGTACGCGTGAGTTGCAGGCCGTCTTGTCTGACAATCAGTTTTATCAAAATTTGGGCGGCGCCGAATTGATTAAAGAGATCATTCGCACCGAAAAGGGCTTTTTAGTTTTGACCCAAAATTATGTGATGCGAGTCGATGTGAAATATGGCTCGAGAGGGGATCAAAAGATGGTTGGGCCTGTCTCGTTTGAATTGGAATTTCATGCGCCAGTTGATTTGAGAACGGGCGTGGCTAAGCCTTCTCCAACTTAAGCGCTGTGGAATTGATGCAGTAGCGCTTGCCCGTCGGTTTTGGGCCGTCGTTAAAAACGTGGCCGAGGTGCGAATCACAGCCGCTGCAAAGAACTTCTATTCTCTCCATGCTGTGGGAGGTATCCGATTTGTTTTCAATGTTGGCATCGCGGATCGGCTGGGTATAGCTGGGCCAGCCGCTTCCCGAATCAAATTTATCTTCCGAGCTAAAAAGGGCTTGCCCGCAGGCTGCGCACTTATAGACCCCCTTATCATGGCAATCCCAATACGCATTTTGAAAGGGGCGCTCTGTCCCTTTGCCGCGGCAAACATCGTAACATTCGGGGGAGAGTTTTTTCCTCCACTCCTCATCGCTCATTTTTATTTTTTTCAAGGGGCAGCTCCTTTGAGGAGAGGAAAGAGACCCATGACTCCGCTGGCTAATGTTTGAATGGAGATGGCGGCCAAAATAAGTCCACCTAGACGGTTGATGATATTGATGCCTGACTTTCCAAATATTTTTTCCAGGTTGGCGGCAAAATAGAGAAGGATTCCCATACATAAAGAGACGAGAATAGACGAAACGCTGATCATAAGTTGATTGAAAACTCCCGGAAATTGATTGACGCTGACAATGACCGTGCTAATGGCTCCGGGTCCTGCGATGATGGGGATGGCCAGGGGAACGATGGCCCCCATATCGGCTTGTCTCTCTTTTTGTTCTTCAGGAGAGTGCTTAATGGGGCTCTCTTCGGCATTCAACATGGAGAGGGCCATCATAAAAAGAACGACCCCGCCGGCAACCTGGAAGGAGGGGAGGCCGATGCCCAAAACCATTAGAAGCGGCGTGCCGATCCAAGTGACGACAAGAAGAATCACGCCTACGGCAAAAGCGGAGACTAAGCCGGTGTGCCGTTTTTCGGCCAATGATTGATTTCGGGTGACGCGAAGCACAGCTGGGAGGGCAGACAAAGGGTTGGCGATGACCAAAAGAGCAATAAAATGGTTGACGAATTGGGAGAAATCCAAGGACAATACCCTTTTTAAGCATATATATTCCAAAAGGGGAATCAAGACAAGATGGAGATTTGGTTAGATACAGCCGATTTCGAGCTGATCGAAATGGCCAAGCAGATGGGAGTGCTTCATGGAATTACGACAAATCCATCGATTGCGGCAAAGTCAAAACTCAACCTGGAAGCTCTCCTAGAAAAGCTGTTGCAGATCCAGAATGGTCCTATAACAGCCCAGGTTACCACTGATGAAGCCTCAAAAATGGTTCAGCAGGGGGAAGCGCTGCACAAATTTTCGAATCGGATCATCGTTAAAGTTCCTGTCACAGCCGCGGGCCTAAAAGCCATTCATGCCCTATCAAAGATGAATATTTCCACCATGGCTACAGCCATCTTCGACCTCAATCAAGTTCTTCTTGCGAGCCGAGCTGGGGCGCAATACATTGCACCCTATTTTTCCACCATTGTCGAAGCAGACATGGAGGGGCTGGAGCAGTTTAAAGCGATGAACCGCCTTCTCGAGCGCTACAAACTTCCCGCTAAACTCCTCGCTGCCTCGCTCAAATCATCGGAACACGTTCGGCAATGTGTCGAATTCGGGGCCCATGCTGTTACTCTAAACAAGGAAGTGTTTCTCTCCTTCATCGACACCAATCCAGAGACGGTCAAGCGGATCGACCGCTTCGCCACAGATTGGAAGACAGCCAAAGCGCGCAACTCCCTGCCCCTCTAGCGCATCCTGGGTAAAGCAAAATAACAGGATGGACAGGACAAAAAGGATGGGGAAAAGTGAAATTAAATTGTACCCCTTTTTCTTGGGGGGCGGGGGCTTCCCCCGCATCTTGGATATCCTGCCGCGAAGCGATCCTGGCTATCTTGTTCCTTTCTAAAAGCTATATAGGCGTTTGCAAGCTATGATTGACCCCATCCTGTTCCTTCTTTTAGCTTTTGAGCCATTGGGAGATTTGGTTGGCGACTCGGGATGAGTAGACGAGGCCAAGGTGGCCTGTGTCTTTTAGTAAGAGCTGCCGGGACGGGTCGGTGCCAATGAGCGCTGATGATGAGGGAACGACTTCATCTGTTGAGGAGGCAATGTGGAAAAAGCGGGTCGCGATATTGCGGTCGATGCGGCGCCTCAACTCTTTATGGAATGGAGAGTCTGTGCGCATCTCCGCCGCATCATGGCCAGGGCCAAAGTAGGCTAAATTTGTGCCAGCTAGAGGTGAGCCGATCGTAACTACATCGGTGACTTCACTTTGAATTTCACGGGCTAAATAGTTTGTAAAATAGGAGCTCACAAGGCCTCCCTTCGAATGGCCCACTAAGATCAGATCGTATCTTCCTGTCTCTTTTTGAATCTCTTTCACTCTATCCCGGACATGCTCCGCATATGTTTTAATCGACTTGCCGCTGCCGATATTCATGGTGTAAATAGGACCGAAGCCCTCCTCAATCAATCGTTGCCTTTGATAGTGCCAGGTGGACCCAAAACTTAAGTACCCATTAACCAAAAGAATAGGCCGCCCTTCCCGATTTCCCTTCGGATCGTGATAGCTCTTTAAAAGTGTCATCGGAAATAGGCAGGCAGATGCAATCCCCGCGTTCACCTCATTGGCAACAGAATGGAGATGGCGGATCACTCCCTCCATTTTGGTTCCCACAGCTGTTTTGTTGGCCACAATAATCGTGGCAGACCAGAGAAACCAGGCAGAAATGACCATGAGAACCAGCGCTGCGGGAAGGCAAAAGGGCAAAATGGCTCCAGCAATGGCAGAAATGGCCGTTGCAATTAAAAAATACCTGATAGGCGAAGAGGCTAGCCCTCTCTCTTCCGATGGAGGGGGCGCCAGAATGTAGGGAGCTAAAGATTTTTCTGCTACGGGAGTTGCAGCCATGACATCACCTGACTCCCAAGACTTGGAAAATGGGGGGGATGGGGGAGGTGAATTTCAATGGCTTTTGCGTGAAAGGGTGAATAAAACCGAGGGTGCAGGCGTGAAGGCAGAGGCGCTTGAGGGGATTTTCCACGGAACCGTAACGGGGATCGCCTACAACAGGGTGCCCGGCCATTTGGCAGTGAACCCGAATTTGGTGCTTGCGCCCCGTTTCAAGGAGGAGTTTTAGGTAGGTGTATTTGGCCGAGCGGCGCATGACCTTGTAATGGGTAATGGCCTCTTTGCCTTCGGGAGAGTCGATCACTTGAAAAGAGGGGAGTTCCAGGAGATTGCTTTTCCAACTTCCTTGATCGTCTTTTACGCGCCCCTCCACAATGGCAAAGTATTCGCGCATGATATCGTGTCGTTCAAAGAGGATGTCAAACCGCTCTTCCGATTCTTTGCCGCGGGCAAAAAGGAGGATGCCTGAGGTTTCTCGATCGATCCGATGGACGGCATAGATTTGATCGGTGTCGCAATGTTGTTTTAAGAGGCCAAGAGCATGCCGTTTGGTGCGCCCTTCATCGAGAGGAACGCTGAGGAGTCCCGAGGGTTTATCGATGATAATTAAGTACCGGTCCTCATAGAGAATTTTTAAACCTGGCACTTTGGGAGCTTTAAAAGTTTCTTGGGCGGTAATCACCTGGCCTTGGGTTAATATGAGGTTTTCTTTAGTGAGGGGTTTGCCATCGATGCGAAAACGGCCATTTTTTAACCAAGTTTGCAGGGAGCGCCTTGAACTATCGGGATAAATTTTGCGGAGAGCCTCAAGGGCGCTCATCTCAGATGGGACGGTGTATTCCATGGGGCTGCTATTATATTATTCGGAAGGGGGCTTTCGCAACTGTTTTTTCTCTGATTGGATCTTCTTGGCCGCCAACATTTTTTCTTTGGCTTTCCGGGAGCGGCGGCGCTTTTGGCGGCGCACCTTCTCAATTTCTTTTTGCTTAGTACTTTTTTCTTTAAAAAGGCGCTCTTCCAGCCTTTCGCAAAGTTCGCGGCGGGCATAGAGGCGGTTTAGATCGCGAGAGCGGGTGCTCTGACATTTGATTTCGATGCCAGTTGGAACGTGTTTGAGATAGACGCAAGAAGAGGTCTTATTGATTTTTTGACCTCCGCTCCCTGAACCGAGAATGAACTTTTCAATGAGGTCGTTTTCATGGATGCCTAATTTTTGCATCCGGTCAGAAAGCTCTTCCCATTTGTCCATCATACATCGATTTTGAGATGCGTTCTTTTTGGAGAAATAAGACCTTTATATTTCATGATGGGATCTTCTTTGCGGGTCAGGGCCAGATCAACGGTTGTGACAAAGATTTCTACAGTCACCGACACGGTGCCGCGAACGAGATGGCCTGAGATCGTTTGGAAATTCTGGTCGCCCAGCGTGACATGGGTATGGGGAACAATGACCCCATCGTGAGCGCTGAGATTGCCCACAAGGCACACGAGCTCATATTGATCGTCGAAAAACCGGCGGTTATACGACTTTAAGTCGGTGCAAAAGAAGGCGAGTTCGACCTGAGAAAGGGTCCCTATCCCTTGATAAAAAGCAGCCTTGAGACCTACAGCTTGGGCAAATTGGCGCAAGGCCTCTTGGATTTCTTCCCCAATTTCAGCGCGAACTACATAACCGACGTTGCATTTTGAATAGTACATAAGCTGTAGGATGGTAAAGCATTCAGGCTCAGATCGCAAGAAAATGAGTTAGAGGTTCATTCTTAGGTATTTAGGGATATAGAAAAACCTTTTTGACTTCTTTGATCAAAGGCGGTAGAATAGACGGTATCTAAGGACATAGCTGGCATAAGCCGGATTGTTTTAGATTTTTTAGAACTTAGCCCAGAATCTTGTCTTGGTCCCTCTTTTCCAGAAAAAAATTCCTGAAAAATTTGGCCGTAGTACACTGACTCTTAGGGTCCTTTTTATCTTTTTGGAGTAAATTAAATGAATCAACAAAATCAAAAACTGTACGTTGGAAATCTCAATTTTGACGCATCTGAAGATCAAGTTCGCGAACTGTTCAGCAGCTTCGGCGAAGTACAGGAAGTTAAAATCGTAATGGACCGTTTTTCAGGCAGATCTCGTGGATTTGCTTTCGTCCGCATGGCAACCGCTGAAGATGCTGGCAAAGCAAAAGAGGCGCTTAATGGCCAACCTTTCCAAGGCAAAGCTCTTGTGATCGACTGGGCACGCACAGAGCAGCGCGATCGTCCAATGGGCGAGCGTCGTGAGCGTCCTGCAGGCGAATTCCGACCACGTCGTGAAGGCGGCGGCGGCGGAGGCGGCGGCTGGGGCGGCGAGCGCAGCGGCGAGCGTCGTGAACCACGCGGAGATCGCGGCGGTTACAACCGTTATTAAGCTTTAGCAATTATTGCTATCGTTAGCCGGGCAGCGGAAACAAGTTGCCCGGCTTCATTCGTAATCCTAATTTCCCATACTTGTGTCGATTTACCTATATGCAGCGGCTTTGCAACGCCCGTGACATAGCCAGAACGGACCGCACGAATATGATTGATATTTAAATCCAATCCAACAGCCACCTTTGTAGAGTCAATGCAGTAATTTGCTGCAGCGCTGCCGACCGTTTCTGCGAGTGCGGCCGTAGCTCCTCCATGCATAATGCCCATTGGCTGATTCGTACGCCGGTCGACAGGCATTCGGGCCGTTAGATGCGTGTCTCCCACTTCGATAAATTCAATTCCTAGATGATCGCAGAGGGTATTTCTACATCGGTGATTGATCTCTTCTACGCTAATCGGTATCGTCCATATCATGGCCATAAATATGCGCCTATTTTATATATTAGTCGCTTTTTTTCTACTTTTTAGGAAACGGTAGAGGATAGAAATGAGGAGAATGAGGGAAACTGCGCCGGTGATGTAGGCAAAGGCAATCAGGGTATCATTGAGGCCTTGAATGTAGGCTTGCGTTTCAATGTTTTTAACGATCGCCGCCTTGGCTTGGGCAGGATCTGGATATTTGTTGTAGAGATTTTGCAGGGTGTATTTGTAGGCAGGAAGCTGATCATTCGCCTGTTCTCCAAAACGGGCCGCATGGAAAATCGTTTGCCGGATGGAGAAGATCGCAATGAGAGTGCCTCCATAAGTACCGCCCACTTGGCGAAAAAAAGTGAGGAGCGTCGCTGCGGAACTCTTCAGTTCTTGAGGGATGCCATAAAGAGCTAAGAGAGTTGTAGGTCCTAGAGCAAGTCCAATCCCCAGCCCCCGAAGAAAGAGAATCCAAAGAATTTGATCGGCGCCCGTGAGCCAGCTGAGCTCATTGTTGAGAAAATAGCTATATATAAGAAGACCCAGACCTAAAAAAGTCAGGATCGGAACAGAAATGAATTTAATGAGCTGACTGGCAATGATGCTGCACACCGCCATCGAGATTCCATAAACCATCGCGATTTTTCCGGTGACGAATTTTTCATATTGAAGCGCGTTGATCATGTACTCTATAGATATAGACACGCTGGCAAAAAGGGACATACCCAAAAGAAACATCGCCGCCACGCTCGTTGAAAAAATCGGATCTTTAAATAGAACCAGCGGAATCAGGGGGTGGGAGTGTTTCCGCTCCACGAGAAGCGTCGCAATCAAACAAACTACCGCTAAAATGAAAAGGGCGATGATGTACCACGATCTCCACCCCTCATCTGTCGATTTGATCGGACCCAAAGTGAGGGCGATCAAAAGGCTTGCGATAAACGTGGCAAAGAAAAAAAAGCCAGCAAAATCAAAGGGATATGTTTCAGTTTGGGGCTTTTTGAGTCGAGAAAGCCAGCAAGAAAGGGCCGCTAGGATCCCCACCGGAATAATCAAAAAGAAAAGATATCTCCAAGATTCAAACTGAGTGACATAACCCGACAAAGGGATTCCTATTCCAAACCCTCCGCCAAATGCACCGCCGATATAGAGATTGAGTCCTAAGGAAATTTTCTCTTTGGGAAGGCTTTGAACGATGAGCGAAAGTCCAATGGGGAAAATCAGCCCCGCGCCAATACCCTCAATGACTCTAGCTACTGCGAGGAGAAAAAAATTGTCTGAAAAGCCGACGATTGCAGAACCCAATGTGAAGATGAGAACGCCATAAGTATACATTCTCTTATTGCCAAATTGGTTTGCAAACCAATTTGCGGCAGGGACAGTTGTATTGACCCCGAGCAGATAGAGGGTAGTAACCCAAATTGATTGGGTATCACTCAATGCCAATTCGCCTTGGATTGAGTTGTTTGCGATGATAGTAGCTACAGCTGATGTCACCGAGAGAAACGTAGTGAGGATCACATTGGTTAGGATGAGAACCGGATAATAGGGGTGTTCCGGGGAGAAAAAGCCGGGTTTATTCATCGGATTTTCACTGAGATTTCAACCGACATGCCCGGATAGAGATAGAGTGGGTCTTTCGATTCTGGCGCATCGAGAAGAATTTTCACAGGAACGCGCTGAACCACTTTGGTAAAGTTGCCCGTCGCATTGTCTGGTGGAATGAGGGAGAATTGAGCCGCTGCTGAGGCGCGAACGGCAAATATAGAGCCTTTGAATTGTTCGCCAGGGTATGCATCGATGCGGATATCAACGCGGTCTCCCTGCCTCAGATGCTCTACTTTGGTCTCCTCGAGATTGGCTGTAACCCAAATATTTTTCGTGTCTGTAAGGCCAAAAAGAGGTTGTCCAATTTGAACGACATCGCCCGCCACAACCCACCGCTTGGCGATGGATCCACAACGAGGCGCATAGACTTTTGTGTGCCGCAAATACTCTTTGATCACGCCCAGTTTGGCAATCCCATTAGCTAAATTGGCTTCCGCCACTTTGTAATTGGCTTCGGAATAGTGAAAGTCCTTTTCGATTTTGTCGAAATCGATATAGGAGATAATCTGATTTTCAAATTCTTGCCTGGCGACCATGAAAATGTCGCGCAGTTTTTCCATGGCAATTTTTTGAAGTTGGACCGTCTCTTTTAAAAGGACCACATTGGTTAGGGCATCGTCTCTTTTGGAGTTGTAGATGCTCTCGTCCAATTGGCAAAGGATTTGTCCCGCCTCAACCACGTCGCCCTCATCGACATAGAGCTCGATGATGCGCGCTTGTTCGACATCTGATGCTATGGAAATTTGGTATCCGTCGAGATACGCATCGTTGGTCCAAACATAGTGACGGGAGTGACGGTACCAGGCGAAGCCAACAATGAGGAGTAGAAAAACCCCCAGCCCAACGAGGAGCGTCTTCCAAGAGATTTTTTTCTTGGGATTTTTGGGGGTTTCTGCCTCTTCCATTTAGTAGACGAATCCTGCCCAAATGAGATAGAGACCCACGATGAGCCATACCCAGCACATAATGGTGTATCCAGTCTTCACGGTCAGGTCTTTCATCATTTTGCTAAACGCTTCTGGCCAGAAAATTCTCATTATTCCTTGGAAAATGAGGACCCAACCAAAAAGGGTGACTACGACCGGCCAAGCGCCGACCCAAATGTTATGGCTAATCACGATCAGCAAACCTAAAGCTAGATTTACCAGCCCTGAAAAAGTCATCAGTCCAGGGTTGTTCAAAGATTCATGCACAATTTTTTTGAAACGCGCATGGTGAACCAACATAGCTAAGGCAATTAAGAACAACCAAAGTCCAATCACCTGAGCGTAAAATACAGAAATACACATAGAGATAGCTCCTATTTGAAATCTCTAATTTTCTCTTTAACAGACCAGCCTTTATTTGGCTTCAAAAATTATTTTACCGAGCCGTGGGAACATGGGATAGTCCTAATTATCAACAACAAAGGAGAGACTCTAGCCACACGCTATCAAATAAATGCTTAGTTGTAGGATAATCCAAAACTCGTTGTCAGAACTCAAAGGTTTGTCGATGAAAATGATCTCTCTAAGGACAGGGCTAGAAAAAACATATCGCTGGATTTTCGATCAAATGACTCTTTGCGTGGGGTGTCCGGCATGACGAAAAAGTTCTCTGAAATTCCCATTCAAAAGGCGCAAAATTATTGGGATGCAAGACCTTGCAATTTCAAACACTCCGCTAAAACACCTGGGACAAAAGCATATTTTGATGAAGTAGAGAAGAAGAAGTTCTTTGTTGAACCCCATTTGGTTGAGTTTGCGAATTTTCCTTCTGTAAAAGGGAAAAAAATCCTCGAAATTGGTTGCGGACTTGGAACTGTTGCGATCAACTTTGCCCGCGCGGGAGCTAAAAAAGTAACTGCCGTTGATCTGTCGGGACGATCCATTGCTCTTGCAAAACAGCACGCTGAAGCAAATGCTTTAGCAGGTAAAATCGAATTTTATCAGGCTAATGCAGAAGAACTTTCCAAAATTCTACCCGTCGAAGAATATGACTTGATTTTTTCATTTGGGGTGATTCATCACACTCCCCATCCCGAAAAAGTTTTAAAGGAGCTGCAGCGATTTTTAAATCCAAATGGGCAAATAAAAATCATGGTTTATTATCGCTATGCATGGAAAGTTTTTTGGATTTTAATGAAATATGGAAGATTTCAATTTTGGAATTTATCCGAGCATGTGGCTATTCACTCGGAAGCCCAAACGGGGTGTCCGATTACTTACACTTATAGCAAAAGCCAAGCCTGCGAACTGCTAGGCAATCAAGGGTTTAAGCCAATTGATATGCAAATCGGCCATATTTTCCCCTACCGAATTCGAGAATATGTCAAAAACGAATATGTGAAAGTTTGGTATTTCCGATTTCTTCCGGCTAGGTTATTTCAATTTTTTGAGAAAAAATTTGGCTGGCATCTCTGTATCACTGCAGTGAAAGAATGAGCCCTCATTTAAGCGTTGTTGTTACATCTCGCAACGATAATCACGGAGGAAGTTTGCTTTATCGCATGCAATATTTTGTGGACGGTCTTGTTATCCAGTGCAATCGCCACAAGCTGAAAGCTGAGCTTATCATTGTTGAATGGAATCCTCCTGAAGAAACCCCTCCTCTAGCCAAAGTTCTTCAATTTCCAGAGAAAAATGATTTTTGCAAAATTCGGATTATTCGAGTTCCAAAGGAAATTCATGTAACTCTGGATCATGCAGATAAAATCCCCCTTTTTCAGATGATTGGGAAAAATGTCGGAATTCGACGCTCTTTGGGAAAATTCGTTCTAGCGACTAATATTGATATTTTGTTTTCAAACGAGTTAATTAAATATATAAAAACAAAACTGAAGTCTGGCCATTTTTATCGTGTAGATCGGTTGGATGTCCCTAATGAATTACCAAGATCCAACTCTTTTGATGAGATTCTTCGATTTTGCAAAACCAATGTTTTGCGCGCAAACACAAAGTTTGGAACTATAAACATTGACAAAAAATTTCGAAAATATACAAACCAACTGCAAAATCTATTTCGGAGTCCAAAGGGGGCGATTACGGGGCTGGTTCGCGCTTCTCTCTGTAGTCTTTTTTCAAGAAACCCCAGTTCAGCTAGCATCAATTCATTCATCCTAAGAAATGTAATCATTCCAGTGAAAAAAAGCTATTCCCCCAACCGTATCGCTTTCACAAGAAACTTGGTTATCAAGCTCTGCAATAAAGTTGTTTTTATTTATCAAAATAGCCGGTTTTTCAAAAAGAAGATGAATCCGTTACATACGAATGCTTGTGGCGATTTTACTCTTCTTTCTATCGTGGACTGGAATAATCTAAAAGGCTATCCCGAGTGGAATATTTTTTCTTGGCATATCGACGGCGCTCTCATTTTCCAAGCTAATCAAAACGGGCTTAAGGAGGTTGTTTTGTCAAAGAGGAAGGTCATTTATCACATTGATCATAGCTCAGGGTATTCAACGGAAGGGGGGGAAGAACTTTTTCGAAGATTGGATTCAAAAAAGATTCCTTATCTTAGTAATCAGGCACTAGCCCAAATTGTTTCTGAAATGAAAAATTTTAAAGGAAAAGTAGTTTACAATGGGGAGAATTGGGGAATGGCAGACCGGTTGCTTGATGAAACGGTTATATACCGAAACAACCTGAACAATCGGTTTCTGGCTGCGTCGGACAGCCACTGAATTTGAGATCCGCCTGCATCGCTAAACTTTTTAAG
>CAYWKW010000046.1:0-13311 GCA_964458995.1 uncultured bacterium
AACTGATTCCCATCGCGATTTGCCAGTGATTGCCCACTCTAGAGAGAGGTTGGATCGCGTTGAACTGGTCCCATTTAAAAAGGCAATCGAGGGGGGCATCGATGCGATCATGACCGCCCACTTGTATGTCCCTTCGGTCGATGGAGTTTATCCAACAACCCTTTCGGCGACCTGCATGAGAGGTATGGCTCGCGAAGAGTTGGGATTTCAAGGATTGATCATCAGCGATGCGTTGAATATGAAAGCCATTGCAGATCGATATGGCGCAGAGGAGATCGCTTTCTTAGCCAGAAAAGCTGGCTGCGATCTATTGCTGTACGGAGATCACATCAATCCCAAAGTCGATGATATCATGCAAAACCTGATTCCGCGGGGCTTTGCCGCGTTGAAGAAGGCCTACACTTCGGGCGAATTGGATGAGAGGGACCTGGACGAAAGTGTGCTGCGGATTTTAAGAGCGAAAGAAGGTCTTGTGCGCACGGTATCTTTGGACGATCTGTCACAAAAATTGCATACTCTCGAGGCCATCGCATTGAAAAGGAGGCTGTTTCAGGAGGCCGTTACCCTCATTGGCGAGGATGTTTTCCCCATTCCCGAAAAGTGTGCTTATTGGAGCCTTGGTGAAAATGACCTTTTGGCCGCAGAGTTTGGCGACGACTCCGCCTGCACTGTGATTGCCGTGCACCAAAAAGAGGCTCTAACAGACGAAGTGATCGAGCAGATTGAGGCGATGGGGGACAGGGCCATTCTTTGCTTTTTTGCCTCGCCCTACGCACTAAAGTCATTTACAAAGATCAAGACGATTCTCCTTGCCTATGAAAACGACCCTGATGCTCAACGCGCCGTTCTCCAAATTCTTCAAGGCAACGAAAAGGCAAAAGGGCGCCTACCCGTGACGATAGGCACCCCTTAAAGTAGCTACCCTACTTTTTTTTCTTCGCCGCGGCTGCAGCTGCAGGAGGTTGCGGCTGTCCCTGGGAAGCGCTCGCTGTGGCTGTTACGGGAGGCTGGGATGTTTCTAATGCGGAAACTGTCGCCGCCGCTGCTACAAGCGGTTGCGGTTCTTGCGGAGCAGCCACTGCCGCTTCGGGGGGCCGTTCTTCCGACGCAGGACCTGCTGCCACTGCTTCGGGAGGCTGGGGCTCTTCTGACGCGGGACCTGCTGCTGCGGCTGCTACTGGTGGGGCTTCCGCACCTGGTGCGAGCTTCACCCCCCTGGCATTCAATTCAGCACGCAATTTGGCTCTGGCAGCTTGTGCTTCAGCGATGTAGTTTTCGAAGAAGGGTTTAGTTTTCCAGGCCTTTACTTTTGCAACGGCATGCCAAAACGGACCCAATATACCATCGGTGCCGTTTAAATGTTTGCAGAGCTTTTCTCCCTCCTCTTTGAGGGCCTGTAGATTAGCATCGATACATACGGTCAGAGCTTCAATTTTGGTTTTTCTACCCAGCAAATCATTGTAAACTGCTACGTGGGCATTGTAAGCATTAGTGAAAGTTTCTCCAGTCACACCTAATTGCTGGAAGCCCTCTACCGTTGGGAGATCTGGTTTAAAGGGAGGAACATCTTTGAGTGCGTTTTCAAAGACATCCTTGACTCGCGAGCACTCCATTCTGAACTCACGGTATCTCACGTATGTCATTGCATGGCCTTCTAGATCTGTAGTGGGGGGTGTTTGATCTGATGCCATGATTTTTCCCGCAATTAATTCTGTGATGCGTGTTCCCCAGGTCCTCGTATAATCAAGAATTGTCTTCGGCGCATCTTTGTAGTGATCATAAATTTCATATTCTGCAAGAGCAGGTTTCATGCGATTAGTGTAGAGTCTTGATTGATCTAGGGGTGGTAGTTCAAGTCTAGACGCTGCTACTGTTCCTGCTGCTGCTGCTGCTGCTGCCATATGAGCCTCTTGGGTTTAGGGTTTAAGAGAGCGCAAATTTATATCTTATGCCAGGTTTATGTGAAAGAGAAATTTCAACACAGGGCGCGCTGTTCAATGCTTTAAAATATTTTTCCCCGTTTGTTTTAAATCTTGGTTTTGGAATAATACCCGCGAATTAAAAAGGAGTCCTTATGTCAGCAGAAGTTACTGCATATCGCGAAGCAGCAAGAGCATTTCAAATAGCCACAGAAGTCTGTAAAGAGTCAGGTGCAAAAAAAGCTAATCGAGATGCTAAACAGACATTACAAACTTATGCGGGTTTTGCAAAAGATTGGCGATCTTATGTTGAAACCTATGTTCATGATGAGGCCGCCAAAGGTACACTCCTAAGAAAATTTGCAAAATGGGAGAAGGAAAACGGAGCTCCCGCCGAGGATAGAACCTACCATATCATCTATTTCACTTCCAATTTGTTGCAATTTGTTGAAACTTACCGGGCGCCAGCAATGAAAGAGGTTCGTACTCAGAAAAGAGGATTTCAATGGGTAACTTTTAAAAAGTTTGAAGAAGGAAAGACGGTAAACCAATTAAGAGAGCAATTGGCTGGCCACAGTGGGGAAACACTTGCAAAAGTGGGCAAGTGGTTCGTGAAATATCAAGCACTGAAAGCAAACGGCGGTCTTGAAGCCAAGATGCGGGCCCTAGCGAATAAAATCGCTGGATAATGCGATAAAAGCCCCCGTTTCGTTCGGGGGCTTTCGTTTTTAGAGATTACTTCTCTTCGTCGACGATTTCTACTTCAGCGTCTTCAACTACATCAGACTGCTTCTCTTTCGAGGCTGCGGCACCCGGTTGGGCTTGTTGCTGCTGGCCCGCTTTGGAGAGCTCTTCGCCAATTTTCTGCATGTGCTCCTGCAGCTCGGCTGTCTTCGCTTTGATGAGATCTGAGTCTTGACCCTCAAGGGCCTTCTTCAGGTTATCAATGCGGCTCTGAATGTCAGAGACGACGTTGGAGGGAAGCTTGTCTTTATACTCATTGAGAGACTTTTGGGCGCGGAAGGCCAGGGAGTCGGCTTCGTTGCGCACTTCCACTTGCTCCTTGCGCTGCTTGTCTTCGGCTGCGTGAAGCTCCGCTTCCTTGACCTTGCGCTTGATCTCCTCATCGGAAAGTCCCGACTTGGCTTCAATCTTGATCTTCTGCTCTTTGCCCGACTGCTTGTCTTTCGCAGAGACATGGAGGATGCCGTCGGCGTCGATGTCGAAGGCGACTTCGATTTGAGGCATGCCGCGCGGTGCGGGCGGGATGTCAGAGAGGTCAAAACGGCCGATCTCTTTGTTGTCTTTGGCCATGGGGCGCTCGCCTTGCAGAACGACGATCTTCACTGCAGGCTGGTTGTCGCTGGCTGTCGAGAAGACTTGCTTCTTCTGGGAGGGGATGGTGGTGTTGCGCTCAATGAGGGGCGTCATGACGCCGCCGAGCGTTTCAATGCCGAGCGTGAGGGGTACTACGTCGAGGAGGAGGACATCTTTCACGTCGCCCGCAAAAATACCGCCCTGGATCGCTGCGCCAATGGCGACGGCTTCATCCGGGTTGACGCCTTTGTGGGGCTCTCTTCCAAAGATCTCTTTCACTTTTTGCTGAACGGAGGGCATACGCGTCATACCGCCAACAAGAATCACTTCGCCGATGTCGCTATTGGAGAGGCCGGCGTCTTTCATCGCCTTTTGGCAGGGAGACACGGTTCTCTCAATCAGGTTGTGGCAAAGGCTCTCCAATTTGGCGCGGCTTAAGGTGAGCGCTAAGTGTTTGGGGCCCGTTGCATCCATCGTGATGAACGGCTGGTTGATCTCTGTGGTCATGACGCCAGAGAGCTCAATCTTCGCTTTCTCGGCCGCGTCGCGGAGGCGCTGCAGGGCCATCTTGTCTTTGGAAAGGTCGATGCCAGACTCTTTCTTAAATTCATCGAGCATCCAGTGGATGATCACGTTGTCAAAGTCGTCGCCGCCTAAGTGGGTGTCGCCGTTGGTGGCCAATACTTCAAAGACGCCATCGCCGATTTCGAGAACGGATACGTCGAAGGTACCGCCGCCGAGGTCGTATACGACGATCTTTTTGTCGCTGTGTTGCTTGTCGAGGCCGTAGGCGAGAGCCGCTGCTGTGGGCTCAGGGATGATTCGCTTGACGTCGAGGCCCGCAATTTTACCGGCGTCCTTGGTCGATTGCCTTTGCGAATCGTTGAAGTAGGCGGGAACGGTTATGACCGCTTCGGTGATTTTCTCGCCGAGATAAGCTTCCGCCGTCTCTTTCATTTTGGTCAAAACGTGAGCCGCCGCCTCTTCAGGGGAGACCACTTTTCCTTCCACTTCAAAAACCGCATCGCCATTGGCGTTTTTCGTCACTTTGTAAGGGACGGTCGCGATTTCCGACTGGACTTCCGTGTATTTACGCCCGATGAAGCGCTTCGTTGAGAAGAGCGTTTTGTCGGGGTTGGTTACAGCTTGCCGCTTCGCTGGAATTCCGACTAAACGCTCGTTGCCTTTGTAGGCGATGACAGAGGGCGTTGTTCTCGCGCCTTCCGCATTCGCTATCACCACGGTAGATCCCCCCTCCATGATTGCCACGCAGGAGTTAGTCGTACCAAGGTCGATACCAATAATTTTCTTTTTTTGTGCCATAATTTTATTCTCTATTTAGTTTTAATTCTTCTTCCGCCAGCTCTTCGAGAGCGGCGTTAATTTGGGGATGTTTCGCTACTTTCACGCGCGCGGGGCGAATCGTGCGAGCGGCGCTCTTATACCCTTTTGTAAATTCATGGATGATCGTGCCGTCGGGATGTTCGGTCGTCTCAACGATTTCCACAGCTTCGTGAAACTGCGGATCGAATGTATTTCCGTTGGAGTGGAAGGAGACAATCCCGTGGTTGTGGAGCACCTCTTTAAACTGAGAGAGGATCATCTCAAACCCAACAGCCCAGCTCTTCACAGCCCCTTCCGCGCTTTCAGCAAAGCGCAGCGCGTTTTCAAAGTTATCGATTGCAGGCAAAAACTCTGCAATTGCGTTTTCGATGCCAAAGCTCACCATCTCTTGCTTTTCTTTCTGGATCCGCTTGCGCATGTTCTCCTGCTCTGCAAGAGCGCGTAGGTATTTGTCTTTCCAATTTTCTTCTACGACTTCTTCTGTCATTTTACCTCAATTTGTTTAGACCCTGAAGGTTGTCTAAATGTAATTTTATACTTGTAGACGCTCTCTGTCAGAGCGCGGCTGATTTGTTCGCTAAACGCTTGCAGCAATCCAAATAGATTGCGATAGGGGAGCCGCATGGGACCCAATAGCGCGATCGAGCCTGCCAACGTTTGATTGATCCGGTAAGGGATCGAAATCACCGTGCATTCAGCCTCTTTGGGCACGAAAGGATAGAGCTCGTCGCCAATCCAAATGGTCATCTCATTCTGCTTGCAGCACTCTCTCAAGAGCGCTCTCATCTGGTTTTCGTCTTCTAACAAAGAGAGACTATGGGCCAGCGCCGCTGCGTCATTAAATTCTGGATAGGCCAATAATTTGGAGAGTCCCGTTCTCAATACATCTTCTTCTGGAAAGTTCGCATAGCCGACCACATGCCTGACCATGATCTCATTGTAAATTCGCTGGGCCATCTTCGCTTCTGCTTCCTGCCTAAACAATGGCTTTTCGCCTTTGTTCATCCTCCACAAAAAATATTCTTCCGTCGTTCTCAAGAATTGCGGATCTACCTCTCTTTCCAAATAGACCGTTTCTGTCCGGATCAAGCCGAAATCGGTGATGAGGACAGACAATAACTTGCTGCTATCGAGCTGGATCAGTCTCACATCTTGAATGAAATCCTGATCAAAGCGGGGTGCGGATACAAACACCGCGCACTTTGTCAGTTCGCTCAATGTGTCGGCTGAGCGGTGGAGGAGAGTTGCTATTTCTTTCGTCTCGTTTTTTAAAACCTCTTCTAAGATCTCTTCTTGGGCTCTTTCAATCACGCCCTCGTTGCGGTAGCTGTCGGCATACAATCTAAAGGCCTTCTCGGTGGGAATTCTTCCCCCCGACGTGTGCTGCTGCTTCAGGTAGCCTTCAGCCTCCATCTTGCCAAAATAGTTTCTGATGGTGGCGGAGCTGAGCGAGTCGAAGCCATTTTCCTGCAGCGTGTGGGAGCCGATCGGCTTGCCCGTTTTCAGGTAGAGCTCGATTAATCCCAATAATACGGCCTGTTCTCTATCCGTTTTGGGCAATTTTTTAGCTGGAAGGATCTTCTTTAGAGCGGTTTTCATCACTTTTCCACTAATCATTATACCAAACACCATACTCTACGATCAACATTTTTAGCAATCAAATCGTTCGATTGCTGGTTATTTGTTGTAAATAATTAATAGTAAAGGAGTTAGATATTTGCTGTCAAGGGCGAGATGTCGTAAACATGCCGAGGGGAATTCAATTTTAGAGTTTTGACCAAATGGCCGCTTAGGGTAAAGTATTTGTCTAAATTTGGAGATTTGTATGGTTTCATTATTTCATAGTGCCGTTGCCTTGCCCGTATCATGGTTAAGGGATAAGTTTAGGTATACCTCCGAAGAAGTCATTCAAGAATTAGAAAATTGGTGGAGCCGTACGGAAGGAGGGGACGAACCTCTGGCATTTTCAGAAATGTATAAACAGGAACTGAGAGAGAAACTGGAAAGGGCAACCAAAGAATTTCGAGATGAAATCAGTGATGAGCTGTACAGTATTAAACTTAGTATAGAAGGCGAAACTAGAAAAAACTTATTTGCGTTGGCAGTTCAGAAATCTTGTCCCAAACTTGTGGAACTATTGACTATGAAACACTCTCCGTATTTATTACTTCTGTACTTGCCTGACGGTGGTGAAAAACGGCTGTCAGAGGCTTTAGCTGCCAAGTTGCTGGCTGGCGAATCGGTTGTGATTGAGGGACGTCCGACACGGAGGGGCCGCGTTGCAGATGTCCTTGTTGAATCCATTAGTAATCGAAAAGTGAAGCAATTAAGGCCCCCTGAATGGTCGGCCATTATTCGAAGAGCAAAAGCGTTACCTGGTGGCTCTAAAGGAGCCAAGTGTTGCAATGAGGCTCTAGCTCAATTTTTGGCAGCTTACCCTGAGTGTATGGAAAAAGTTGCCGAAGCGGTAAAAAATATCCTACGACCTAGGAATAAACCATCTCCACTTGTGATCCAGAAGATAGGATAAGACGGGCCTCCAGGCGAGGTGTAAGGCCCTTTCTCTGAGTTTGTAAAGAAATCAAAAAACAGGATCCGGCTCGCTCCGCGAGCCTAAAAGGATGATCCTCTCGATTTGCGAGAGGGCAGGATACGCACGCTTCCGCGTGCTGCAAGATCAAACAAAAACAAGGAAACCCCGGGCCCAGCCTTCGGCTGGTATACCGAAACAACCTGAACAATCGGTTTCTGGCTCCGCCCCTTCCCCAATTATCGAGGCGATTTCTGGGGACCCCTTGATGAGCCTTCGGCGCCGCTTCGCTGACTCAAATTCAGGGCGCCTCCTTGCCATATTCCCGATTCTTTAATTTTCTTCGGTATATCACCTTCGGTGCTATCGTTCGCTTCGCTCACTCCCGGGGTTTCCTTGACGCTTCGCGAGCAGGAACTCTGGCTGCGCGAAGCGGAAGTGCCGGGCGCGAACGAAGTGAGCGGCAACGCCGCAGGCGTTGTACCAGCCGAAGGCTGGGCCCGGCGCTTGTCTTTCTTTATCCTGCAGCCCGCCACCAGGCGGGCGTATCTTGTAGGCTCGCGCATGCGAGCCGTTATCCTGTTTCCTTCTTTAGCTTGCGAGAATCTCTTGCCCGGGCCGTGAATCGTAAAGCTTTGACCAAACGGCCATTTTAGCGTAAACTGTAAGTCTTTTTTTGGAGATTTGTATGGGTGCAGCATTGCTTGCCATTGCCGCGTCTGCATTTCAGGCAGTGGTGAGTATCATTTGGAATACCCACGAAAGTGTCTATCGAAATTTAGACATTTTGAGAGGGTTTGTTCATACGAATGGAGGGGAGGGCAAAGGGGAACGGGAATCATTTTCATCTGAATACGAAGATGAGGTGAAAGCAAAGCTGCAAAAGGCAAATCAAAGGGATCTAGATGCGGTTTATGAAGAGATACAAAGGATTAGACACGAAGTGGGAGACAGACTTAACTGTAGCAGAAATTTGCTCATGTGGGCGATTCATGAAAAGTGTTTCGCTCTCGCAGAGCTATTGATTACGGAACGCTGCCCCTACTTAGAAAATAACTGTTTACCTTTTTTGGCTGAGTATCATTCCGAAGCAGCAGAGAATAAATCAAATGGGTGGATAGCGGAGGCGTTAGCTGCTAAGTTGCTGAATAACAAGGAAGTTGCTACTAACGATTCGAAATGGAGAAAGCTCATTACAGAGGTTCTTGTTAGGTCCATAAATGATCCCGAAATAGGGTGGTTGGAGATTCTTGGAAGGGCAAGATCTTTAAAAGATAAGGATGGGGGAACTAAATGCTGCAATGAGGCTCTGGCTCACTTTTTGATGGATTATGTTTGTGAAAAAATGGTCTCTGAAGCGCTAAGTCAAGAAGGATGGACTTTGATAGGGGGAGGAGGGTTTGAGCAGGTTTGACTGCAAGGGCCATTTTGGGGTAAGCTGTTCCCTTTTTTTGGAGATTTATATGGCTGCAGTATTAGGTGCCTTTGGCGTTTATCTATCAGAATCAGTAAGAAGTATGTTTTGGAATACCCCCGAAGGACTTCTTCAAAGTTTAGAAAGTCTGAGCTCGGATGTTCATATGAATGGAGGGAAGAGAACAGGCGAACCCTCATCATTTTCAAATGTGTATAAACAAGAAGTGAAAGAAATACTGGTAAGGGCAAGTCAGGACGATCTAGACAAAATCTATGAACAGATACGAAAGATTGAAAATTATTCATTCGGAAGCGACTCCAATTTGCTCATCAGGGCAATTGATCATCGTTGTTTAAAACTCATAGAGCTATTGATTAGACCAAACTGTCCCTATTTGGAACCCGAAAGTTTACGTTTCTTACCCGCAGATATGACGGTAGGAAAGGTTTTAGCTGCAAATTTGCTGAATGATAGACCGGTTAAAACTGAGAGTCTGGTGTGGAGAAACTGTATTGCAAAGGCTCTTGCTGGGTCCGTTAATAACTCAAGTATGAAGCATTTACAACCTTCAGAATGGTCGGCCATTCTTAAAAGGGCAAAAGTTTTAAGGGGGGGAGCAAAAGGACCTGTTTGTTGCAATGAGGCTCTAGCTCAATTTTTGGTTTATCCCAGTTGTATGGAAAAAGTCTTTGAAGCGGTGAAAAATATCCTACCCAACGGAAAATGTGTGATTAGGGAGCTTCCTTTAGAGGAGGACGGAGCCGGGTCTTCAGACGGGAAATGAAGCGGAAGATGGTGTTGTCGGGGATGGCGTTGAAGCTGTCGTAGTAGCGCGCCCACTCTTCGGGGGATTTGTTGTTCCACCATTTGCGGGACCGGGGAATCTTTTGCGAGTGGAGAAAGTGCTCATCCCGTACCGTATAGTGGTTGATCCTTAAATCATCTAATAGAACGGAGGGGGAAGAGTTGCCCTCAAAGGGAATGTGGTCGGTGTTCACTTGGAAGTAGCCAGCCTTGTAGTTCATGTAGTGGGCGCTTTGGCAGCTTTGAACGCATTCGGGACGAACAATGCTTTTGACTTTATGGCAGAGGGGGGTTGTTTGGGGGAGCTTGAGGGTGAGCGTCTCGATGAGAAGTTGATGCGGGAGGAGTTTGGGTGTGTGGGAAGTTCCAAAAACTTGCCAGTTGATTGCGACGCCGCCGAACGATTCATAGCGGGAAAGCGTGTCGATGAGGCTGTTTTTCGGGGAGAATAGGAATTCATCAGTGTCGATCAGAGCCAGCCATTTGAACTTGCCTCGGGCAAAGTGGATCGCCCGTTCGTAGGCCAAGAGTTGAATCGGAGAAAAATCGGAAAAATCGGTGTGTTCGAGGGGCCACGAGTGGAGCTCGACGACGCCAGACTGGATGTAGGGTTCTAAGATTTTCCGGGGAGAATCGGCGCTTAAATTGTCGAAGAGATAGAAATATTCGAAGCCTACCTCGAGATGAAACTCGATCCACTCTCTGAGATAGGGCGCCTCGTCGCGGAAAAGGGCGGCAACGGCGAGGTTTTTCATCCGGTGATCTCGGGGTCGTTGGCGATCATCGGAAGAACGTCGGCAATGGTGGGACTCCACTCGAGTCCCCGCTTGTAGACAAGGTGGGAGGCGAGGTAGCAGGAGATGATCGCTTTTTTGTGGATGTCGGGCATGGCCAAGACCCGGTTTTTGTATTTGTTCCGGAGAAGCAGCGGACAATAATTGAGAAGACACTTGATGAGGGGAGGATCGTCGAGTGCGAGGGTTTCGAGGTGGTCGAGGAGCTGATACTTAAAGAGATTGATTTTGTCCGAAATCCGATCGGAAATGTCGGTTAGGCATTGACCCGTCTCTTGATGCGTATTGAGGAGAAGGCGCGCCTCGTTCAGGGCCGCTTTGCCGATGATTTCTAGCACTTCTTTAACGTACTCTTTTTTCTCCTTGAGGAACTCTTCTTCATTGAGGCAAAGGCTCGCGAGCACTTCAAAAGAGGAACAGATCACGCCTCCCTTATTGCAGGAGCTATCTTTGAAGATGAGAACGCCGAGTTTTTCGAGCGCGCGGCGGGCGCCCGGAGTGAGATAGAGATTGGCCCCTTCGACGATGGCTTTGGAGGTGGGTTTGCCCGTATCGTCGAGAAAACTAAAATAGTTCGTGTCATTGAGGGTTCTGGGCCTGCCCCCGCCCGGAACAAAGACATCTGTCTTCACTTGGTGAACATTGTTGCGATAGAGATGATTCATCTCATTGCCCGAAACCCACTCTTGAATCGCCTTTCCCTTTGTTTTACGCCAAATGAGGGTTTGTGTGGCATAGGCGCTCTCTTCCCGTTTGGTTTTGACATCGAGGAGAAAACCGCCCTCGTGCAGCTTTTCGGCGGGGTAGTTGCGGATGGGGAGGCAGTTGTGAAAGAGCTCAGCCATCACTTTGAGATCGAGCCCTTCTGGATCGTAGATCGTTCCAGAGACGTCGGTGAGTGCGAGGAGTTTGGCTGTTTTGGGATAGTATTTGTAGAGGTTGAGGATCTCATTGCCTGCGACGTCGCCATCGGGGCCGCCTGAGATTTTAATGGTGAAATGGTCCTTATCTGGGTCGATGCCGAGGAAGAGGAGCATCTGGTGCAGGTAGACATTGACGCTAAAAGAGGTAACGCCGAATTCCTTGTGGTTGATCCCCGCTCCAGGTTTGCTACTGATGAAGGAGCGGCCCGGTTTGTATTTATGCTCGACGGCGTAATTGGCGATCCAAACAATCATATCGTTGAACATATTCTCATCGGGGCCCAAGTAGATGTACTCGGGTTTTCTCCAATAGTCGACGACCGATTTCGCGCGAAGAGTCCCATCATCCTCGCAATTGATGAGGGTCATGAAACTATCGATAAAGGAGCTCTGCGAGGCGTAAATATAGTCGAGTTTGTGATCCCGTCGATAGATTTTGAGTTTTTCTTCCTGAACCGCTGGATCGACCCCATCGGCTTGCATCTCTTTTTTAAAGATCGCTTCTTCCTCGGCAAAGACTTCGAACGGCTCTAAAAGAATGGCGGTTTTAGCGCCTCCCTCGGGGATGTCTTTGTTTTTCTTTTGCTGCGTATAGGCGAGGTTGTAGGCTTCAGAAAAGATGTTGTTGCGCTCATGGTGGTACTGTTCCATCCTTTCGGGGATCACGGTTCTGACGCCCCCGCGAGCGAGATCTTTAAAGCGGATGTTGAAACCGATGTAGTGCATGCCGCGGATGAAAAAAATGCCGTAAGGCAGGTCGGGAAATTTTTCTTTTCGATTGAAAGGGGCGTTGTCCATGTATTTGGGATCCAAACGGAAAGAAAAGCCGCTTTTATTATGGCGATAGAAGTTGGTTTTAAGAGTAAAAATGATGAAGTTCATCGCCTGTTTGAATATATTTTTGCGGCGCATGTCGTTGACGGCTTGCCCTGTGTCGAGTTTGTCTACCAGGGCCATGAAATCGGCAAGCGAGGAATCAAATTGGTTCTGATTGACTTTTTCTGGATCGAATTTGGCGGCAAAGGCTTTGCAAAGCAAAACGGTCAATTCGGGGTGGCGGCAAAAGCCCTCGGTTACGTTGTCAAATGAGTAGAGGTTGGGATCGGCGTAGACCAATACCTGATGGACAAAGCTGACGAAGTTCCTCACCAAGTGCCCCTCATTGCCGCTGAGGATCTTATTTTCTACAAAAGCGGCGCCGATCCGGTCATCGGTCTCAAAGTATTTGATGAGGGCAAATTCGCGTAAAAAGTCCTCGATATCGGCCTCTTCCCAGGCGGCGTTTCCCTTCAGTCCGTGCAGACCCAGCGACAGAATCAGGATTGTTTCCGTGCTCGAGAGATCGATGTAAGTGCCCACCACCTTTTGCAGAGCCAGGCCATGGGCGAGGATCACCTGGGCCAAATGATACAAAAAGCCCGCTTTGGGGACATTGCGCCACGCCAAAACCACCTGCAGCGAGGGGGCCCCTTTCTCTTTCCAATTTTCATTGCGCCGCACCTCGTATTGACACTGTTCGCGGCTTTTGGCTCGAAAAAACATCTCTAAGGCCAATGATAAGCGCTCTCCCGCCATCGACCTCAAAAAATTTGGAGTTAACCCATGGATGAGCCCTTCGATTTCCTCTTCTTTCAGGTTGGGGTTGTGCTCTCGTGCTAGGGCAAAAAGTTCGTTCTTTTTATCCGCCGGGATTTTTTCTCCTTTAGAAAGGTCATAAAAATACAAGAGGGCGATTCGGAGCTTGCCACTTTTTTCGCATGGGGGAGCCACGTTGGAGATGAAGGCTCTGTAGTAGCGGATCACATAGGAGCGGTATTTTTTAAAGATCTTCAAATCGGCGTCGGGGGCATCGCTGCAAAGAACGATAATCTTATGCTTGAAGTAGATGGGGATGAAGTGGTCCTGTAGGCAGAAGCTCAACAAGTTGCGAGCGATCAGAACGCGTGTTTCCTGATCTACCGCATCTAAGAAGCTCTGAGGCATATGTTTTTCGAGCCACAGGTAGGCTGATTCAAACGCCTTAGTTTCAGACTCGATGGCTTTTTTTCTTTCTTCGGGGGACAAAGGGGGGTATTCGGGGTCTGTCATATCTTCCCTTTAGCAAAAACCCCCCAATTTTAGCCACAACACTCAAGCAGAATTCTCAAATACGTGGTAGAAAGGAACAGGATTCGGCTTGTAAGGCAAAAGAAAGGAACAGGATGCGGCTCGCATGACAAAGAAAGGAACAGGATAACGGCTTGCTGCGCAAGCCTAAAGATGA
>CAYWKW010000047.1:0-13275 GCA_964458995.1 uncultured bacterium
TTTGATGATGTCCAAATTCAATGATCTTTTGAACCTGCGCTTCAAGCAGAAAGAAACGCAGCAACCAAAAATGACAGCTCTTGTGGAGAGGTCCAATAATGGAGAGCTCTCCAGTTTCTCCGGAGTGTTTCGCGTGGCGCAGCTCAACGAAAAAGAGAAGGCAGACATCGAGTCGATCCTTCGCAATTTTCGCATCAACGAATATGATGACGTTGAGCCCGATCTCAAAGCGCTCATGACCATTACATCTGAGGTGAAAGCGATCACCAATCAGGCGGTCATTCTCCATGGAGAACGGATCAAACGAGCTCAAGATATTCTAAAAAAATACAGAGAAGGCGCCTTCACCGCATGGCTCTTTTCGACCTACGGCAACCGGCAAACGCCCTACAATTTCCTCCAATATTACGAGTTTTACTCACTCCTTCCGCAAACACTCCATCCCAAACTCGATCAGATGCCGCGTCAAGCTGTTTACAGCCTGGCCAGCCGCACTGGTCCTCTCGAGAAAAAAGAGACCATCGTAAAGAACTACACAGGACAAGCAAAAGAAGAGCTGCTCCGGCTCATCCGTCTCGAGTTTCCTCTTCCTGAAGATGACAAACGGGTTCCCCAATTTACACAAAACGCGATCCAATTTTTAAGACGGGCTCGTGAAATGTTAAAAAGCCCCCACTGCTCTCCGCGGGAAGAAGAGAAAAGGCAAATTCAGACTCTTCTCAACCAACTGCAATCCCTGCTGAACAAATAATGGTAGCGCGCCACGAAGAATACGTTTCGCCCTTCTCGGCGCGCTATACAAGCCCAGAGATGTCTCATCTCTTTTCTGAGCAATTTAAAATTTCTACCTTTCGCCGGCTTTGGGCCTCGCTTGCCAAAGCGCAGCAGAAGCTCGGGCTTCCCATTACCCACCAACAAGTTGCCCAGTTGCAGGACAACGTCGACAAGATCGACTTTGAAGCCGTCGCCCTTTACGAAAAAAAATTCCGTCACGATGTGATGGCCCACATCCATGCCTTTGGAGATCAATGCCCCGGAGCAAAGCCGATCATCCATCTTGGCGCCACCTCCACCTACGTCACCGACAATACCGATCTCATCCAGCTAAAAAAGGCGCTCCAGCTTCTCCTCAACAAACTGATCCACATTCTCCGCCTTCTCGCCGCCTTTGCAGAAAAAGAAGCGGCCACCCCGTGCCTCTCCTACACCCATTTTCAACCCGCCCAACCCACCACCTTCGGTAAGCGAGCCTGCCTTTGGCTGCAAGACTTCCTTTTTGACGCTCAAGAACTCGAGCGCCAACTCGCCACACTTCCTTTCCTAGGCGCCAAAGGAGCTACTGGCACCCAAGCCTCTTTCCTGACCCTCTTTGACGGCAACGAAGCCAAAGTCAAAGAACTAGAACAGCTCATCGCCCACGACTTTGGTTTTACCAAAATCCTTCCCATTTCGGGCCAAACTTACACACGCAAAATCGACCTCGCCGTACTCAACGCCCTCGCCTCATTTTCTGCCAGCGCCCACAAGCTAGCCACCGACCTTCGCCTCCTCTCCCATGAAGGAGAGCTCTCGGAATCCCCCACTGACAGCCAGATTGGCTCTTCAGCCATGCCCTACAAGCGCAACCCCATCCACTCGGAGCGTATTTGCGGCCTTGCCCGTTTTGTCATCTCCCTCGCCCAAAACCCCGCCTACACCACCGCCACCCAGTGGCTTGAGCGCTCTCTCGACGACTCCTCCAACCGCCGCCTCTGCCTCCCCGAATCGTTCCTCGGAACCGACGCCATTCTCAACCTCCTCTCCCATCTTCTCTCAAACCTCACCATCGACCGCCAAAAAGCGCTCGTCCATCTCGAAGCGCAAATCCCCCATCTCGCCATGGAGAACATCCTCATGCTAGCAGTGAAAAAGGGCGCCGACCGGCAAGAAACGCACGAAAAGCTGCGCAAACTCTCTGGCCAACCTATGGCTGTCATTGCCAAAGAGCTAAAACTCGACCTAAAGGACCTTCCCCTCATCGGCAGAGCTCCCGAACAAACCCGTGAATTTCTCAAGAACGAAGTGGAGCCCTTTCTGATCAAATACAAGAACGTATCGATCTCAATCGAGCCGGTAGAGATCTAACTTTTCAAAAGCCCTTCGTGAAGTGTCTTCCTATCTCTAAGATCTTTTAGAATGTCTTGCCTGGCCTTTTCGCATCGTCTCTGCTGCCGCTCAATATGGAGCAAATCTGTAGGTGGATCCATTGCGAAGACCTCAGCTTCTTGGAGGCGGCCGAGAAGGTTCTCAATCAGGTAGCCCTCGTCCTTGAGATAGCGATTGGATTTAATGAGGCTGGTGAAGTTTTTGACATAAGTCCGCGCAGCGTCATCATTCTGAATCGTCACTTTGGGATTTAAAGCTTCAACCGAAGCGATTAACCCGGTCAACTCGCCGATAGCCTGTCTGGATTCTTCTTGCCTCTTCAACTCCTGATGTTTTGCGTGTAAGTTCGAAGCACCTTGGAAGATGAGGTAGATTGCGGCGATGGCGATTTCGTACACACGCAGGGCAAGGCCGAGCGCGCCTATTGCGAGCCCTGCCACGAGCAACACTTCAGGCTGTTTCAAAGTTTCCCAAACCCGTGAACAAAAAGAACTATTTCCCACTGCTACAGACATGTCGCCTCCTTCATTAAAGGGAATCACATTACCTTACGAAACAAATAAACGCAATCCTTACGCTTCATAAAGATTTTTCTTGACAACATCAAGGAAAAATTTAGAATGCCTCCGTCATTTAACCAAAAGGAGTTTCCGATGACACCGATAGACTCAATTTCAGAAGAACTAAATGCATACTCATCATTCATAGCGCCCCCAACGCCCCCTTCATCGCTTCACGAATCGATTTTTTCCCCGCCCACCCACTCTTGGCCCTTTCCAAGCAAAGTGGCACATGGTACAACCATTGCAGGCGAAAAACCCGACCTCGTCTACCAATCCACCCTCGGCCCACAAAAACCGAAGGATTAAAGCGGAGGAAGTGTTAAAGCTGGCGGCAAATGGGAATGGGGAGGAAGTGAGGGATCCACATTTAGTGGCTTCATAAAAGGGGAATATCATGATGATAACGGAAATTATGTAGAAGGAAAAGCCGAACAAAAAAGTGATGGCAGCGGAAGCGTAGAAGTTTCAACTGGCACTAAATCAGAGAATGAGGAAGAAAAATAGATGAAAAAATGGGGACTGATCATTTCATTATTTGGTTTGTTGCTTTTTTCGTCTATTTTGATAAGAAAAAGCATTTCTAACGAATCAGAAACAAATAATTTTTTTGTTTCAGTCCCCACTGAATTTAATTCCTCAAATATCCCCTGTGTAATTTTAGAAATTGAGGAGAAGAAATTGTCGGCAATATTAGATTTGGGTTATGAAGGGTGTGTCTCAGCAAAATCAGATTTTTTAAACAAAATTAAAGATAAAACATTCGTAAAATCTGAAAAATTCTATACATGGACAGGAAAATGCTACGAAGAAAAACTATATAAAATCCCAAAACTGAACATTAATAATATGTTGTTTACTCAACTTGATTTAAACGAAGAAAACCCCTTTTCTTGCGCAGATTTTTCGATCATAAAAGATTCTGCTGTATCTGAAGGAAAATTAGGTTGGTCTTTATTCAAAAACT
The DNA here is from genome assembly GCA_964458995.1 of uncultured bacterium. GTDB lineage: Bacteria > Chlamydiota > Chlamydiia > Chlamydiales > SM23-39 > REEB52. The sequence goes on from CAYWKW010000047.1 coordinate 3,673, forward strand.
CAATCCTATTTCTGGACTTGGGAAATTCTAAAGTTATTATCTGCAATTCTATTGAATCCCTTCAATCTCGTGGGTACAAAATAAGTGCATTCACAAAAGTTCCTCTTTCTCTAAAAAAGGGGATAATTGAAATTGAAGCTCATATAAATAATCGTCACTTGATGTGTTTTTTAGACACGGGTTGTACTTGGAATCTATTAAATTCTCAGAAAACTACCATTGCGAATGTTAGAGAAATTTCAGAAATGACTTCATTTCAGATCGAAGGAATAGAATTTGGCCCAATTGCTTTTCATTCACTCCCAATGCAATTTCCAATGCCCATTGAAGCGGTGTTGGGCATGGAGTTTTTTAGGGAGCACCAGGTGTTTCTCGATTTGATCAATGGGTATGCGTATATTGCCAAGAGGCCTAAATCTTAGGATCTATTAGAGACGAGTGCGTGTATTGGGGGAGAGAGAGGTGGAGGAGCTCCCTTTTAATGGCTTGTTGCGTGGCGTCTGAGGGGAGGGTCATGGGTAGACGCAGAGTGGGATGGCATCTTCCAAAATAGGAGAGGAGGAATTTAACGCCTTGGGGGTTGGTTTCGAGAAAGACAGCATTGAGTAGGGGAAGATAGTGTTGAGCGAGAGCCTTGGCTTTGCCCCACTGCTTTTGAAGGCAGAGTTGAATGAGGTTTTTCCAGGGACGAGGGATGAAGTTGGTAATAACGCCAATCGCTCCGACGCCCCCTTCTTGCATAATCTCAAAGGTAATGTCATCGTCGCCTGAGAGAATGGGGATGATTTTGTGAAGTCTGCGGACAAAGTCGAGGTCGTGGCCCGAATCTTTGAGAGCTACAATATTGGGGATTTGGGCCATTTCTGTGACGGTTTCGGGTGTGAGACGGACTGCTGTGCGGGGCGGATTGTGGTAAACGATGACGGGGAGGCCCACTTTGGCTATTTCACGGAAGTGAAGAAGGCACCCTTTTTGTGTGGGCTTGTTGTAGTAGGGTGTCACGACGAGGCAGCCGTCGGCCTTTTGCTTTTGCGCAAGTTCAGTGTAACGGGTGGAAGTTCGGGTGTCGTTGATGCCAGTTGCAACAATGATGGGGATGCGGCCCGCTGAGGTGGCAATGCAGATTTGGGCAATGCGCTTGCGGTCGAGATCGCTGAGAGTCGGCCCTTCGCCCGTTGTGGCTGAACAAACTAGCCCATCGGTCCCTTCCGAAATGTGCCACTCGACGAGCTTCTCGAGCGTTTTACGATCCAGCCGCCCTTTTCGATCAAAGGGAGTTATAAGAGCTACAAATGAACCACGAAGTTGCATGGCCCCATTCTGTCACTCGGAGAAATGTGTGTCAAGATGGAGAGCGTTTTTGTATTTCTCCTCAATCGCAATTTCTGCCAGCATCTGATGACATGTTTTCGAAATCTTCCAAAAATGATCCACTTGGTTGCGAAGAGTCTCCTGAAACCCCATTTCAAAAGGGATTTCTTGAATCAGAATCACTTTGTGATTTTCTATTTGAAATGAGGTGGCATGGGGCTTGAAAGTAGAATTTTTCCTCGCTTCAACATAGGTTTTAACACTCTGAGGAAGCGAATAAAAAATTGGAATCGACAATTGGAATATTTTCTTGCGCAAATCGAAATTGATCTTGATTTGCCCCCTACGAGGAAACGAGAGCAAACGCTTTAGCAATTCCTTAAACATTCCTATCACCCCTGGTTTATTATAGCATCTTTGTCATTTTAATCCTTTCTTAAAAATAAAATTCGTTGCTGTCAAATTTGAAATTTGCGTATGCTAACTGGCTTTTTACAAGGAAAACAATATGACAAAAATTACAAATTTTATCATTGGTTGCGTATCTCTATTTGGTGCAGTGCAGGCTGAAGACTTTCCGTTTCAGGAAGTGCTCGATATGGCTAGCAAGGACAGCGAAGTGCGTGAAAAATGGATCTACGACAGAGATGTCGATATTCGCTCCCAAGAGCTTGAAAATACGGCTCGCTTGAAAGAGATTCTCATCCGTTATGGTTTGCCCAGCGGTTATGAATCGGATGATTTGGTGATGGCGACCCATCAGTTGGTCCTCCATTCATCCGATCTCGATTTCCAAAAGGACTTTTTGGAGCGCATTTCTTCTTCGGGAGACTTGTGGAATGACGCCATCGACGTTCTCACCGACCGCATTCTCTTAAGGCAAGACATGCCTCAGCGCTTCGGCACTCATTTGTATCATGATAACGGCTCATTGCTACCCTATCCCATTGAAAATCCAGAACGGGTCGATGAGTTGAGAAATGATGTCGATGAACCCTCTCTTCTCGAGTACATCGATATTATGAAAGCCCTCGACAAGGCAAGCGTTCAAAAGAGCGATGGCGACCTCTATAAAATCGTCTTCAATATGGTGAACGAGTTTCAGAATAATCCTGCCGATTTCCTCTACTATGCAACGTTTGATCCAAATGAACCTCAACCCTCTGAAGCGGGAAGTTTTCTTGCTTTTGAAGATCCAGCCGTAGCGACAGCCTATCTCTTGACCGCAAGAACTTCGATTGCATCTGAAGTGTTTTACAGAGAAGATCTTCCTCAACATCTCTGCTTAACGCTCTCTCCAAGAAGCACCGATGATGCGGAAATCTGCGCCCAGACCCCTGTTTACATCCGTTGGATTCCAAGAGGAAACTACCAGCCGCACGACAACTACCGTCCCCTATTCCTAGATCGTGTTTTAGCTTCTCAAGAAGAGGGAAAACCGGCAGCCGAAATGCAGTGTGACTCTGCAATCGAGGCTTTGATCATGGGCGGCAGCAAACTTTGCATTAAGGGCGCCGGCATGGAATACGAATACAAAGACGTCACAGTTCGAAATAAGTTACTCACCATGCTCTATTTCGATGTGACTTTGGAAAACGAAGACTTTCAATAGTCTCTAACTTACAGAGATCGAGGCGAGGCGTGGAGTCTCATTCTCCCGCCTCGTATCTCAGTAGGGATTCTCAACTCTTTTGATGTAAAGCGGTAATCAACTTCTGAAGTGCAGGGTTTTTCAAAAGCTCGCCCAACTCCTTCAATACCCTTTGTTGCTCGGTTATCAGAGTTTCTCCCTTAGAAACACTACCAGACATTGCTGCACCTGGTTCTTCTGCTTCGCCTTCTGCTGCCTGAGCTGCTGTTGCGGCCGGTTGTTGCTTCATAAGCGCGACCAACTTTTTCAAAAGCGCGACCAACTGCCCCAATTGTGCCGTGACTGCACCTGGTTCTTCTGTTTCCCCTTCTGCCGCTTGAGCTGCTGCGGCGGCTGATTGCTGCTTCGCAAGCGCGTCCAACTCTTTCAAAAGCGCGTCCAACTTCTTCAACGCTCTTTGTTGCATTTTAAGCGTCGCTGCACCTGGTTCTTCTGCTTCGCCTTCCGTTCTTGTAGCCACATGGGCTTGAATTTTAGAAGTTGTCGATTTTGCGGGTGCAACGAGTGAAAACACTCCATCGACTACGAAAGATCCCACTTTGATGGCAGCTAAAGTCGTGTAATAGCTCACTAAAAAACCAACAGCTCCTCCCGCAACAGAACCAAACACTGAAAGATAGGGCACAGCAACACCTACCGAAGCATTCGCTGCAACAGAAGCGGTAGCTGCTTGCGCCGTTAGCCCGACCGCCGTCCACGCATTCGCGATAAATGCTGGGGCATAAGCTTTTACAGTTTCAGGAACTGCTGTGGCTGCCACCTTCATCGCCTCACTGTATACTTGTTCATGAATGTAGTTTGAGCCAATCCGTACAGCCCATCCACGGCCCACTTCTTGCACTATCCATCCGACGACTGTTCCTGCTGTCCAACAGGCCCCTTCTTGGGCCCATCCGCCCGCCCAGGAAAGCCAAGTCGGTTGTTGAGTTTGTGTGGGTTGTTGCGTGGCTGTACTCATATAAAAATCCTCCATTTAGCGGAAGAATTATATTTCAATCGCCGTTGGGTGTAAATGTGAAATAATTTATATTGTCTATTGCCTGGGATTGTCTTTTTTTGATTAATTAGATAGTCTTTTTTGGCAATCATGAGACGATTTTTTCTTCTGTTTTTCCTGATTTTTTCTCTTCACGCTGAGGGGAAGAGGTTCTTCAATCTCGATCTTCATGTGTCGGTCATCGCTGATGTGAAAGAGATTTTCGAGTCGATGGGCCATGAGGTGGCCAATTGGAGTATCTCAGGGCATACATGGGTTTTTGGGAAAGAGAAGGATCGGGTGGAAATCGTAAACGAAGACACCTGGCGGCATTTAGATCAGGAAATGTGCGACCTTTTTTATGAGAGGTATAAGGATTTTCTAAGCCAATTTGATGGTTTCATTGTCACGCATACTCCCTCTTTTGCTCTCTTGTTTGCGAAATGCAATAAGCCGATCCTGATTGTCAATTCGACTCGTTATGAACAGCCTTTTTCTCACGATGCAGAAAAATGGGCCTGGCTGGATGGATATTTAAAAGAGGGGGTGAAAAATAAAAAGATTTTCATCGTTTCCAACAACAAGGGAGACCAAAAATATCTGAAAGACCATACGGGAATTGAGAGTGAGCTCATCCCAAGTCTTTGTTTGTACACTCACGCTAAATATACGGGTAAGCAGGGTGGCTACATTGTCCATTCGTGGGGGGAAAAACCGTTTAAGAGAAGTTTAAAGCAGGGATTAGGCCGGGCCTGGAAGTGGATTCAGAATAAAAAACTGCCTCCCCACTACCAATGGGAAACTCTATACAACTTTAAAGGGATCATCCATTTCCCCTACCAAATCAGCACCATGTCCCTCTTCGAACAATATTCGGCTAACATCCCACTCTTCTTGCCTTCGAAAAAATTTCTCCTGGCTTTGCAAAAAGAATATCCCCATTTCATTTTGTCACAATTGTCTGGCGATTTTTCCGTTGTCACAGACTCCCACATTCTCGAGGAGTGGATAGAGAATGCCGATTATTACGATTCAGAAAATATGCCCTACATTCAATATTTCGATTCATTTAAAGATCTAAAACGGCTGCTGAAAAAAGCGGACTGCAAAAAAATCAGCAAGCAGATGCAGCTTCACAATGAAAAGCGAAAAGCCCTCGTCTTCAGCAAGTGGAAAACCATCCTCCAACAATTCTAGCCGCAGAAACCAAATGTAAAGCTGCTTTACATTTGCTTCGGGGCCCCCGAAAAACGCCTCGTTTTTTGGGGTTTTGTATTGCCGCTTTACATTTAGAAGGGATCGCCCCACTCGGCATCGCGGGCCCTGCGGTAGTTCTCTTTATCGCTTCGAGTAACAACCTTTTCTTCAATGGATCCGGAGGATGTGCAAAGAGAGAGGCGCACATGCCCTGATTGTTTGAGAGGATGGCGCAGAATGCGGGAAGGAGCGGTGGGTGCGGGGGTTTTTGACGCGATGAGGTAAGAAAACTTTTCGTCTTCGTAGCCTAAAGATCCCTCTTTCAGAAGGCGATGCAACCGGGTTCTTTCTACTCGAGCGGAGAAGTGGCACCAATCAGATGGGCAGAGGTGAGCGTGGGGGCAAGGTGCGATGATGTGTGCCTTTAGGTCGATGAGCTGCTGTCGGATTTTCCGAATGAGTTGGGCCCCTTTGGGTGTGCCAGGTTCAATGATGACAAGTGTGGATACGGAAGACCAGATGGGTGCAATGATGGGATCGGGGATTTCATTGAGAACGTAGGATAGGATGGCCATATCGGCTGGGGGGATGGGTTGTGTGAGCGATTGTTGGATCCATTGGGCTGATTGCAGGGCTGGATGGGAGGAGGATTGCGCTAAGGTTTTGCCGATGGCGATGGCTTCGGGGCTTTTTTCTATGAGGGTCATTTTTTGAATGGAGGGGAAGAGTTCTGCTGCTGCCCATGAGGCTGTGCCGGGCCCTGCGCCGAGGTCGAGGAGGTGGTTCGGCGGGGGGATGTTCTGGAGGACTTTGTGGATGGCGGCGTAGGTGGCGGGAAGCCGGGCCCCCAGGTAGGCAAGTAGCTTGGATTGGGTAAAATGCGAGGAGCGCCCCTCTTTGTAATCTTGGGTGAGGCTGATGCGGGCTTGCGTGAGGAGGGATGTGGGGGTGTTACCAAACAGGTGGTCTAGGGCAGTTTGGAGTTCTTGAGGGAGTTGCATAGGGGGCATTATAGCCTATTGAGGGGGTAGGCCTCAACGAACTTTAAGGGCGACGGAGGCAGAAAGGCCGGGACGGAGGGACTGGGGAGGATTGTCCAGAGCGACTTTGATGGGAATATTTTCGTTTTGTGCCGATGTAAGGGAACTTTTGGAAGCGGTTGCGGGGCTGATGTAGGCCACTTTTCCTGCAAATTCTTGGTTTGGATAGGCTGGCAGGCGGACGCGGACAGGAGAATTGATTTGAACACGGGAGATCTCTTTTTCGGGAACCTCTGCGTCGATCCAAATGCGGTTGGGGTCGCAAAGGAGATAAACGGGGTCGCCAAAGGAGAGGATGGAGCCGAGGTGTTGGGAACACTTTAAAATGATGGCATCAAAGGGCGCTATTGCGCACATTTTCTTTACTTGCAGATCGAGATAATTGAGTTCCGTCTGGGCAGAGGGAATTTTGGATGCAGCCACTTCCGATTTCTCCTGGGCCTCATCCATGATGGCTAATTGTTTCTTTATTTCTAGATCATCACTAGCGGCCAGGTAATCTTGCATGGCTTTTCCCATGCGCCCTTTCTCTTTGTCCACTTGTTCAATGAGGGCATTGAGAGCGAGTTTTGCCTGAGCCTGTTTGGCGAAGAGAAGATCTCGATCGAGAACAAAGAGCGTTTGCCCTTTTCTCACTTTTTCTCCCTCTTGCGGCCCGATTTCGACAATCCGCCCGGAGAAGTCGCTTTTAATGAGGGACGAATAGGCCTCAACATGGGCTGAGGTTATCCATAGAAAGGGGCGAATAGCTTTGTACCAATAGGCAAAAAAGGAAGAGAAAAGAAGGAGGGTCACAATCGCAAAAAATCGGAGTGAAAGGAACGATCGCAAGTGAAATCGGGGGAGTTTGATGATGATTTTTTTCTCTTCAAGAGCTTGCATTTACTTTAGAGAGTAAGGAAAAATTAGACTTCTTTCAATAGGAAAAAATAGATGACGACTGCAACGAGGCTTGTTCCTGCGGCAATCAGAAAGGGCGCGCCGAGTGATGCGTGGAAGGCGATCCCGCCGATGAGAGGCCCTAATGTCATCGCAAATGATTGGATCGATTGGCTGATCCCCATCACCTTTCCTTGCATATCGTTTGGGGCCATATTGGAAATGAGTCCGGTGCAAATGGGCCATGCAATGCCACCCAGCATCACGCAGACCCCCAAAATGGCTAAAACAAAAGCAATATGGATAGGTAAAATCACAAGGCCGCAAAGGATGGTAAACCCAATGAGACACATTTCGAGAATAAGTTCAGGTTTGAAGTAGGGAGCTAGCAATTTATTTAAATAGCCAGAGCCGATAGCCCAACAAATTCCCATAAAGAGCGCTAAATCTCCTATGTTCGAGTTGGTGAAAGCAAATCTTTCCACCGTGAGCACCGGCATAAATTGGAGGAGAATCGTCCAAGCGAACAGGAACAGAAAATAGATGGCGTAGACCCGTTTAATTTTATCGGTCCGGAGGGCCATTTTAATGTGGCGGAAAGCGGCAAAAAAATGGAAACGGATCGTTGGATGTGGGAGGGATGTTTCCCGAAAACCAAAGAGGACAAAGAGGAAATTGACAAAAGTGATCCCCGCTGCGATCCAGATGGGAAAGTCGGCAGTGAAAAAGGAGCTCACCGTTTTGTCGGAGAGTTTACCGCCGGCAAAAGCTCCGACCACAAAAGCAAACCCCGCGATCATTGAGAGGTAGCCAAAATTTTTGACCTTAGTGTGTTCGTTTTCGCTCAGATCGCTGATGCAGCTCAGGCAAATTGAGGTGCTGCTCGCAAAGACCCCCGTGATGAGCCGGCCAATAAATAGTAGAACTAGGTTGTTGGTCTGCATGCTAAAAGCGCTCAAAGAAAGGCCGATTAAGGTGAAAAAAACTCCCACTGCGAGGGCCTTTTTGCGTCCATGCTTGTCTGCGTATTCTCCAATCACGGGGGCACCTAAAAATTGACCCAGGGAAAAAGCCATGAGGAAGAATCCCAAAATCATCGTCCGGGTGCCTGTAGTTAGATCGGGTGAAAAGAGTCCATTTTCCGGCTCGAGAAAATAGGGGGCAAAGATGGGGAATACGATGGCCCAGCTCAAAGTATCGACAAAGAAAGTGAAATAAACAGAAAAGAAGGTGATCTTTTTTACATGGGCTTTCATGAGCTTAGCGCCCAATGGATGGGTGTTTTCCCTACTTTCTTGAGAAATTCGTTTGTTTTGGAAAAGTGGCGGCAGCCTAAAAAGCCGGAATGGGCCGACAAAGGGGAGGGATGGGGGCAAGTCAAAACGAAATGATTTGATGAATTCGAACAGATATGTTGGAATTTATCGTAGGCCGATTTGCCCCAAAGCAAAAACACGAGAGGGTCTTTTCTCTTACACAAAAGCTGGATCACTTTGTCAGTAAAAGCCTCCCATCCTTTGCCGTGGTGCGATTTGGCTTCATTCGCCCTTACCGTGAGCGTCGCATTGAGCAGCAGTACGCCCTGCCTTGCCCAATCGACCAAGCAGCCATGGCCTGGCGGATCGATCCCCAAATCGTCTCTAATTTCCTTGAAAATATTGACTAGCGACGGAGGCGCCGGAACGCCTTTCGGCACACTAAACGAGAGGCCGTGGGCCTGACCTGGGCCGTGATAGGGGTCTTGACCCATGATGACCACCTTGACCTGATCGAACGGGGTCTGGCAAAAGGCGTTAAAAATCAGCTCGAAGGGGGGGTAAACTTCAACTCCCGCGGCAGCCTCCTTTGCGAGGAAGGCCTCCAGATTCTTCATGTAGTCCTTTTCGAACTCCTCCCCAAGAAGCTCGAGCCAGGAGGCCTCCATGTAAGCGATTTTTTCTGCTACCAATGCCATAAGGAGACGAGAGTATCAGTGAATCTTTTTTTCGGCAAAGGGGAAGAAGATTGACATAAAGAAATGCCAACGACTAAAATTGCTCCTATTCATGGAGTAATCAATTGAAAAACCTAGCTGAGAACAATCTGATACGATTTACTAACGTGACCCGCAAAAAAGACGCCATTTTCGCTAATTTCAAGGTGAAGGGGTTGCGCAACGGGGTTGTTTTTTCGGCCTCCATCTCCGTCGACATTACGGCGCTTGAGCTTCATCCTGGCGATACGTTAGAGAAGATCGTTGAAGAGTGTGCTCGTCACGGGGTCAAAGAATTTAGGAAGGCGGACATTCAATTTGAGGGTCTAGCCGCGGTCTTGTCCGATCATCTGGGTGTAGCGCAGCTTGGCTAGCGCGTTTGCATGGGGTGCAAGAGGTCGGAGGTTCAAATCCTCTCACCCAGATTCTTTTTTCTTAGTTATTTACGTTAAAACATGCCCCTTCTTCTTCACTCCTATTTTCATCAGGTGGTGGAATTGATCTGTTTGCCGGCGCCGGCAAAGTGATGGTCTGGATCATTTCCAGACTGCTTGCACGACTCAATGGCTTTTTGGAT
>CAYWKW010000048.1:0-13233 GCA_964458995.1 uncultured bacterium
AGGAGAATCCAGAACTCTGGACTCCTGCCTTCCAGAAGTCCATCGTTGAAAAAATGAAGCAAGCGGTCGAACTGGAGATCCAATATGCGCAAGACTGCCTTCCTCGCGGCATCCTAGGCCTTACAGCGCCCATGTTCCGCGATTACGTGCAGCACATTGCAGACCGCCGCTTTGAGCGGATCGGCCTCAAGGCCCTCTACCGTTCGAAAAACCCATTCCCATGGATGAGCGAGACGATCGACCTCGGCAAAGAGAAAAACTTCTTCGAAACCCGAGTCACCGAATACCAGTCGGCATCCAATCTCACCTGGCACTAAATCAAAGGGGGGGTACCCCCCCTTCTTTCTCGCATTACAGCTTCGGTTTGCGATCTTTTTGGGGACAGCCGCAATCGAAATCTCTGACATCTCTCAGAGAATCACTTACAGCTACTTCTTCGGAGGATCCACCCTCATCAGAAATAGTCACTTCCGCAGGAGCAGAAGGGGTCTCTTCCTGGCAAAAGCCAGCTGTGCAGAAGCACATAACCATAGATGCGACCAAATAACGCATAAAAACCTCCATTTTATTAGTTTATGCGAAGTTGGCAAGAATTCTAGATTTTTTATTTTTTGTTTTAAAGCTTTTTTTTCAACAACCCTACCTCATTCATCCTCACATCATTAGACATTTTAATATCTCGATTAAGCTAAATATAATATAATTAAGATGAACAACCCAAATTACACAATGCAGTATTTCCCCAAAAAAGAAGAAGCTCCTGATTTTTCAAAAGCGGCTGTTCAGCAAGCCTTTGTCCAAAGCGCATCAGACAGTAAATCCTTAATGCAGAAGGAGCTTGATGTGAATCAAGCGGAGCAAGTTCTTTTGACCCAACGCATTCAGCTCACCAAGTCATTCATCAACGATCTCCCCTCATCGGACCCTCAATACGCCATGCTTCTCACACAACTGCAGATGGACCAAGTCGAAATAGACGAGCTAAAGGTAAGGGAGACATTGCTAATACAGAAGTTATTCACGGGTCCCTAAAATAAATTTGCGCATTAACCCATTTTTTGCGAAAATCTGACTTTTGCTGAGGCTCTTCATGCGGAAGTGGGGTTTCTTTTTTCTCATCACTGCAGTCTCTCTTGTTCGGGCTACAACGCTCAATGAGTTTCCTGCGTTGGCGATGAATGGAGGCGGCAACGCCGTTGCCCTTTGGCAGGGATATGACACGATTGAACATAGCACTGTGATTCGAACGGCCTCTTTACCTTTTGGGGAATCTTGGAGTTCTCCAGAAACCCTCTCCCCTGGCGGGAAAACAGCTATGTACCCCAAAGTGGCGATCGATCTGATGGGTCAAATGATCGGAGTTTGGGAAGCGGCGATTGGAACCACCTTCTCGATTCAGGCGGCAATCGGTCAGTTTGACGGAAGCTGGGGTCCAGCTCTCACCCTTTCAGAAAACGCGTACGACAATACGTGCCCAGACATCGATATCGATGCCAGCGGGAATGGGCTCCTCCTTTGGCAAATGAGATTCAATGGCGCTTTCGTTATAGAAACGTCGGACTACACCTCCGGCTCCGATACGTGGAGCTCTCCAGCGATGCTGACTGTCTCTTCGCGTACGCTGCTTTTTCCCAAAGCCGTCGTTAATGCAACGGGAAAGTCCTTTGCATTTTGGCAGCAACTCAGTTCGTTAGCCAATGTGATTCAAGCCTCGACGTCCAACCTAGGAATGGAATGGAGCGCGCCTGTGACCCTTTCTAATCCCAGCTACAACTCGACTAGTGTTCAGGGAGCTATCAATGATTCAGGTCTTGCGATCGCTCTTTGGCAGCAAGGCACCGAAACAGGAATCACGATTGGAGCAGCGATCTGCTCCCCCGAAGGCGTCTGGGGAGAGGCCGCCACTCTTTCGACCGATGGAACCTTTTCCACCAATCCGATCGTCGCGATGAACGCTTCAGATAAAATCGTCGTCATCTGGCAAAACTCTTCACTAACTGATACAACCGTGCAAACCATTCAAACGGTCACCTACTCCGATGGCGCATGGAGCGCGCCTATAACTCTCTCTAATCCTTCTCTCAGAGGAACCAATCCCTTTCTCGCAATAAATAGCGCAGGCCAAGCGATTGCTGTCTGGGCGGGGAATGGAGTGATCCAAGCAGCCACCCTTTCTTCAGGAAATGTGTGGAGCTCTGTCAGCCAACTCTCCGATCCGGCATACAACAGCTCTCATCCTCAATGCGGCATCGATGCGTCGGGCAATGGAGTAGCTGTTTGGCAAACCACTGTCGGCTCCGACAAGGAAATCCAAGCCTCCGTCTATACATCCGGCGGACCGTGGGCAGCAAAGACGGTGATCTCCGATTGAGGGACGTCCGTCCAATCGAGAAAATTTTTTCTTGCATATATATTTCCTTTATATGCTAGCGTGGGGGTGGAGGTTTTTTATGAATGAGCCGGAACCTGTGGAAAGATTGGCGGAAGTGGAGATCAATCCTGCTGATGTAACCTTTAACGCTTTGCATGACAGGGAATTAGCTAAGAAAAAAGAACTGTGCAGCGAAAGGCACGAATTGGCCGAGCTAATGAGCAAAATGCCACAAAAAGTGCCCAAGAGAGGAAGCAAAGCCTACGAAGAATATAGGCTGCTGCAGGAAAAAATGGGAAAGCTGAAAGAGAAAATCAGCAAAAAACATGACGAATTGATGGAAATCTTAAAAACTGAAGAAAAAACAAGCAGGGAAATCCAAGAAAAAAAGTCATAAATTACTGGGCTTTAAACCACATCGATTCTTTTTAATTAATAATTACCTTTTCCATATAATTAAATTTAGAAGAATCTTTGAGGAGGGCCCATGGCCAAACGAAGAAAAAAGGTTTCTAAACGGAGAGTTAAGAAATTCAAAGCTACCGCAGCTAAGGCCCGCGCTTACAATAAAGCAGCCTACGCAAAAGCCTTCAAAAATCTCCAAAGTCAGGTCGATAAAGCTTGGAAAAAATTCTGTAAAGACCGGAAGAGAAAGGCAGGTCCTGCAGTGATGGCCAAAGACCACAAACAGCTTCTGCTCCTCCTGGGCGAATGCAACTACCTCGCTCGCGAATGCATGAAGATGGGCTCGAAGAGAAAAACGCGCCGCTAAGAGAGTGGTTTTGCTTGTGTTTTTGCCCGATCTCGTGTAGGCTGGTCTCTACGCCATGATTAGAAACGAAGTGCTAAATGCTGTAGGTCAAGAATATAGAGATTTCAAAATCACGAAATACAGCCCTCTAGATGAGTTGCAAAGCGCGCTTGTTGAATTGGTTCACGAACCCAGCGGGGCCCGGATCATCCACATTGCCAATTCCGATCCTGAAAACCTCTTTTGCCTCTCTTTTCAAACCCTTCCCGATAGTTCCAATGGGGTCGCCCATATTTTAGAGCATACTGTCCTTTGCGGTTCGAAAAAATTTCCCGTAAAAGATCCCTTTTTCGCCATGACTCGAAGGAGTTTGAATACGTACATGAATGCGCTGACCGGACAAGATTTTACTTGTTACCCGGCCAGTTCTCAGGTGGAAAAGGACTTTTACAATTTGCTGGAAGTCTATTTGGATGCGGTTTTCCATCCCGAATTGAAAAAGGTGAGTTTTCTTCAAGAGGGGCACAGATTGGAGTTTGTCGATCCGAAAAATTTGAAGGGGCCTGTCCAATTCCAAGGGGTCGTCTACAATGAAATGAAAGGGGCGATGAGCTCCATTGAATCGAGACTCTGGGAGGCTTTGTCAAAAAGGCTCATCCCCGACTTGCCCTACGCCCATAATTCGGGAGGAGATCCAAAAGAGATCCCCTCTTTGAGCTATGAAGAGTTGATTGAGTTTCACACGAATTTTTACCACCCGTCGAGATGTTTGTTCTTTTTCTATGGGAATTTGCCGCTGGTCAAACATTTGGATTTCATCGAAAGTTCTTTAACAGGAACGAAGAAGATCCCTTTGTTGCCGCCCCTTCCACTGCAAAAACGGTTCAGTTCGCCTGTCGTAGCCACAGATCGCTATCCGTTGGCTCCGAGCGAAACGGCCGAGAAAAAGGGGCAAATCGTCTTTGCCTGGCTTACAGCCCCTATTTCGAACCAAGGAGAGATCCTAGCGCTCAGTTTATTGGAGAGCATTTTGACCGATACCGATGCCTCTCCATTGACGATGGCCCTGATTAAATCGGGACTTTGCACTCAAGTCGATTCGGCGCTCGACGTGGAAATGAGCGAAGTTCCCTGGGCCATCGTGTGCAAAGGGTGCAATGGCTCTGATGCGGAAAGCTTGCAAAATGTCCTCTTTGATGCGTTGGAAAAATTCGTCGTGACGCAGGAAGAAATTGAGGCCTCCCTGCACCAGCTCGAATTCCAGAGAACGGAGATAGGCGCGGAGGGGATTCCCTTTGGCCTGACTCTTTTCATGCGCGCCGCTTTGATCAAACAACATGGCAGCGAACCTGAAAACGCTCTCCTGATTCACAGCCTATTTTCCGAGCTAAGAGCCCGTTTGGAAGATCCCAATTATCTGAAGAACCTGTTGAAAAAATACGTTATCGGCAATCCCCATTTCGTCCGGCTCGTCCTCAAGCCCGATTCCCATCTAGAAAAAGAGGAGCAAGAAGAGGAACAAAACCGGCTCAATCAAATCAGAAACAAACTGACAGAGGTGCAGGAAAACCAGATTGCCGAGCAATCGAAACACCTGGCCGCTTACCAAGAACAGATCGAAAGCCAATCGCTCGATTGCCTGCCCAAAGTGACTCTTCGCGATGTGCCTTCCCACGCGCGCGATTTTCCGCTTATTGAGAGAGGAAACAGTCTGCACCATTCTTGCTTTACAAATCAGATCCTCTATGTCGATCTCATCTTTGAATTGCCTGAACTGAAAAAAGAAGATCTTTCGCTCCTTTCCCTCTTTGCCAAACTTCTTTCCGAGGTGGGATGCGGCGGGCGCAACTACGCGGAAAATCTCCACTATCAGCAGTTGTACATTGGCGGTTTTGACGCCTCATTGGCTCTCCATGTAACACAAGAGGATCCCGACGTGTGCAAACCTGCTTTCTCTCTGCGAGGAAAAGCGCTCTATCGCAACGGACAAAAGTTATTTTCCCTTTTTTCCGACTACATTACGAGCATCGACCTGACAGACCAAGTCCGCATTCAAGAGTGGCTCTCTCAACATGCAACCGAATTGCAAGACCGGTTCACAAGGGCCTCGATGAATTACGCCATTCAAACGGCGCTAAGCGGCCACTCCATCCCCTCTTACGTGTATGATCAATGGCACGGAATCCCCTACTACCAATCGGTTCTCCGCTGGGCCAAAAGCTGCGACGACGCATTCATGGCCTCTTTGAAACGGATCGCAGACCAAGTTTTAGGCCTTCAAAATCCCCACCTCGTCCTCACCTGCGACGAGAATGAGTTTGTCCATCTTGAAAAAGAGAAGTTTTACCACTTAAAACTGCCCAACAAGCCCTACCAGCCCTGGAAAGGACACTTTTCCCTTCCCCCATCGCAATCCCAAGCTCGCGTGATTGCAGCGCCCGTGGCCTTTACCGCTTTGGGAATGAGGACCATCTCCTATCGAGATCCCGACTCGCCTCTCCTCTTGATTTCGACCGAGCTTATGGAAAATCTGATCCTCCATAAAGAGATCAGAGAGAAAGGGGGCGCCTACGGAAGCGGGGCCACATATACGCCCAGCACGGGCAATTTCCATTTTTATTCTTACCGCGATCCGCAACTCTCTCGCACGGTCAACGCCTTCCAAAAAGCGCTGGATAAAATTGCCTCTAAAGGCTTCAACGAACGGGAACTAGAAGAGGCCAAATTGGGGGTTCTTCAAACCCTTGATGCCCCCATTCCGCCCGGAAACCGAGCCATGGTCGCCTACGCTTGGAAACGGGCAGGGCGAACTCTTGAATTGCGGGAAGAATTCCGCAAAAAAGTCCTCTCCGCCACCAAACAAGAGGTAGCCGACGCCGTTGCCAAGCATCTATTATCCAATCAGGAGGGAACTCTCGTCTCCTTCCTGGGTCAAGAGCTCTTGAATAAAGAAAAGAAAAAATTAAAGACCCCGCTGACTCTCATTCCTATTGAGAAATAGGGACCCAATCCGTATACTCTTTCACAAAAGGGTGTTCATATGATGAAAAAGAGATTGTTCCTTCTTTTCGCAAGCATAGCTCTCACTGCATTTGCCGATCCAATGTCCTCGCAAGCAGCCAAAGGGGCCACTCTCTTAGAACAAATCTCGCAAGCGTTTACGGAACTGGCCGACAAGGCGAAACCGGCGACCGTTTCGATCAAATGCATCATCACTCCTGGCCAGCAAGACTATGCCAATCCCTTCGATATGTTTGGGGACGATTTCCTCAAGCGATTTTTTGGCCAGCAATATGGCCAGCAATTCCAACAGCAGCCTCAGCAGCAAACAGCTGGCGGATCGGGCTTTATCATCACCGCAGATGGGTATATCGTCACCAATAACCACGTCATAAAGGACGCCACCCAAATCACTGTAACTTTGAATGATGGCCGCGAATTTGAAGCCGCCGTCAAGGGAGCCGATTCGCGGACCGATCTCGCAGTCCTCAAAATTGAAGAGACGAATCTCCCCTATCTCAATTTTGGCGATTCGGATGCTTTGAGAGCGGGCGAATGGGTCGTTGCCATTGGAAATCCCTTTGGCCTTGAAGGGACGATTACGAAAGGGATTGTCAGTGCGAAAGGGCGGCAAGATTTAGGCATTGCCCAGTATGAAGAATTCATCCAAACGGATGCGGCCATTAACCCTGGCAACTCGGGCGGTCCCCTTCTCAACGTCCGCGGCGAAGTCATCGGCGTCAATACGGCCATCTATACCCGCAGCGGCGGCTACATGGGCATTGGCCTGGCCATTCCCAGCAAGATGGTCCAGCCTGTGATCGATCAAATTGTGGAGAAAGGCTCAGTCAAGCGGGCCTACCTCGGCATTGTTCTGCAACCTATCGATAAAGAACTTTGTGATGCCCTTGGCCTTGATAAACCCGAAGGCATTCTCATTTCCGACATTGTGAAAGGCTCACCTGCTGCTGAAGCGGGCCTCCAGCAAGGCGACATCATCGTTCAATACAATGACAAGACCATCAAAAATGTGAACAAGTTCCGAAATGATGTGGCGATGATGTGTCCTGGCGCGAAGGTGACATTGAAAATTCTTCGCAATATGAACCCGCAAACCGTCATGGTCGTTCTCGGCGCGCAGAATGATGGCGAGGTGATTTCTGCCGAACTGACCCAAAAGCTCGGCATCGACCTGGAGAATCTCACACCTGAAACGGCCTCCAAGCTCAATTACGCTTCGGATGTTTCGGGCGTCCTCATCTCCAAAGTCAAACCCAACTCACCCGCTGCCATGGCAGGGCTCCGTCCCGGCTTTCTAATCACCGGTGTGGCGCTCGACTGGAACAATCCGAAAGTGATCAAGAGCATTGCCGAGTTTGATGCAACTCTCGAGCAGGTAGGCGAGAGGAAGCATATCATCCTCATTATCCGCCACCAAAACTTCCAGCGCTACTATACCATCAAGCTAAACTAGACCCTATTCAATCGATATTAGAGGTTTGATGTACTGGACTAACTGGGGGAGATCCTGCTGCACGGTATTCCAGACTTGGTCAGTGTCTTTGCAAAATTTTATTGCTGTCTCAGCAGCGTTTAAGATATCTAATAAAAAGCCATGATCACGCTGCATAATAAACTTCCGCCGACTCAAGAATGTTTTTCCTTCGAATCCAATTATGGCTATTTTTGACGGCTTTTTTATTCACCAAATCGACCGGTCTATTGAATATTTGTACAAGTTCTTCTTGCATTCTCGAAAGATCCATTAGTCCCCATTTCGAATCGGCAGAAAATTCCACAAGAATATCTACATCACTCCCCTCGTGAAAGTCTTGCCTAAGAACCGATCCAAAAAAAGCCAATTCGACAATCTCCCACCGCTTACAAAAGTCTTCGATCTTAGCCCTTGGAATAGAGACTTGCAACTTTTTCATACCTACTCGCCATTGTAATGCACTTAGAGAGTGGATTGTCAAGCATTAGGATTAAGATTCGTGGAAATCGGATGATATTAAGCGTGCTTGCCTTCGTCGCTGAATTCGGTGATGATCCTCAGGATGCGGTCCAGCTCCACTTGCGCCTCAAAGGCCGAGGGCGAGGGCCCCGATTGGATCATTTGGTAGAGGGTTTCCCTCTCTTCTAGAAAAAGAGACGGGGCCTTTTTTCTTTCCGCTTCATCAACTTGCCTGCGAATAAGAGCCAATTGCGCTTCGTGAATTTCAGAGGCCAACTTCTCCACTTCATTTTGCACTTTTTTTTGCTCCTTTTCAGCCGACTCCAGCTTCTTTTGCAGTACCACTATCTTCTGCTTCTGCTTCTTCGCACTAAGGCCTTGCACTACAGGAAAGTCACTTGTATGAAAACAGGAAGATAACAGCAGCAAAAGGAGAATCTTTTTCATTTGATCTGGTCCACAAACTCTTTAAAGGCAGGATCGTTTTTCAATTCTTGGAATTCCTCCTCCTGCAAGATCGAATCCAAATTGAGGCCCCCATATTGCCACGCCGTTTGTAGCCACCCTCCAGCGGGCTGGGGTTGCTTCTGATAGGCAAAGGCTCTCGCATTGCTCAAAGCCATCTTCTGACTCGGAGCCATTTGATAGCATTTGGTCGCTAACTCGGCCACCAGAGCGTAATTTTTCTGCTCGGCCGCTAGCTCATGGAGAAGACAAAACGCCTCATCCGCTAAATGTTCCTTAATAGGCAATAGGATCTCGTATGCTTCTTGCCTCTTCCCCTCTTTCGCATCTAAGTAGGCCAAATATTGGGCCGCTGCATGGGCAAGCAGGCTGCCCGCCGCTTTTTCACGCACCTCGGCAAAAAGGCGTTTCGCTTCTTCTTTGTTTCCCTCTTGAAGCGCATTTTCCGCCTGCACCATCAGCTCTTTATTGCTCTCATCCCGGTCATCGCGGGTTGCAAAACGGCTCTTGCGCCAGGATTCGAAGCTTTGAAAGGCAAAGAGGAAAAAAAAGGCCCCAATCAGGAAAGCTTGCACCATAAAGAAATAAAAAGAAAGAAGCGCTGCAATGATGGACCCCGCCAAAAGAGAGGCGCGAAACCCAGGAACTCCCCAAATCCCTTCGAGAACAATGCGCAAAAGTTGCCCGCCGTCGAGGGGAAGCACGGGAAGAAGATTGACCACAGTCCAAAAGAGATTCGCAATTTGCGTGGCTTTCAAAATTTTCAGAACAAGGGGGGACCAGCTGTAGTGCAAAAGAAACGTCGCAATCAGAAAGAGAAAAAATCCAAAAAGGGGGCCGTTAAAGGTGATGATGAATTGCTGCCAAAACTTGAGTTTGGGGCCCTCAAAAGAGGTGACTCCGCCCAGAGCAATGAGTTGAATGCGGGCTTTTTGTTTGAATACAACAGCAGTGAGGGCGTGACCAAATTCATGTATAATGACTGAAACGACAATGATCCCCAACCAAATGAGCGTGCCCATAAAAGTACCGCTATTGAGCCAGCCAATAAGGGCAGCAAAAACCCAAAAAAAGGGATGGATTGCAACTGGAATAGGCCCTGGAATTTCTATCATCGACCCATCGCCTTTTTCATTGTTAGTCCCATTTCAGCAGGGCTCTTTGTGATTGCGGCTCCCGCTTTTTCAAAAGCTGCATATTTGTCAGCAGCGGTTCCCTTGCCGCCCGAAATAATAGCGCCGGCATGGCCCATTCTTTTCCCCGGTGGGGCTGTAACTCCGGCAATAAAGACGGCTATCGGCTTTTTACAATTGGCCGCAGCCCATTCGGCAGCTCGCTCTTCCGCATCTCCGCCAATCTCTCCAATGAGTAAAATCCCCTCTGTTTCAGGATCATTTTGAAACAATTTCAAAACATCGGTGAAATTAGTCCCGTTGAGAGGATCTCCGCCAATGCCAACGCAAGTCGATTGTCCAAGACCGAGCTGCGTGGTCTGCCAAACAGCTTCATAGGTGAGAGTTCCCGATCTGGAGACAATGCCGATCTTGCCCCGCTTATGGATGTATCCAGGCATGATCCCAATTTTACATTCTCCGGGAGTGATAATTCCAGGACAATTTGGACCGATGAGTCTCGATTTGGATGTTTTCATCACGCGCTTCACTTCAAGCATATCGCGCACAGGAATCCCCTCCGTAATGCAAATGATGAGCGGGATTCCGGCATCTTCCGCTTCCAGGATGGCATCGGCAGCAAAAGGGGCAGGGACAAAAATGAGGGATGCATCAGGGTGAACACTTTTTTTGGCTTCCCAAACCGTATCAAAAACAGGCACTCCAAGAACTTCGGTCCCCCCTTTTCCAGGTGTAACCCCTCCCACGATTTCCGTTCCATACTCAAGGCACTGCTCTGCATGAAATTTTCCTGCCTGGCCCGTAATTCCCTGCACAATGACTTTGGTTTTTTTATTCACTAAAATCGCCATTATTTTTTCCCCTTCGAAGCGTGAACTGCCAATTCGGCCGCTTTTTTCAAATCTTCCGCTGTGGTGATTTTTAGATGACTCTCTTTCAAGATCCTCTTTCCCTCTTCGACATTGGTCCCTTCCATCCGAACGACTAACGGCACTTTAATTTGCTGCTCTCTGCAGGCGTACACAACTCCTTCAGCCAGAGTCGCGCAATTCATAATTCCTCCAAAAATATTCACCAAAATCGCCTTCACTTTCGGATCGCTGAGGATGATCTTGAACCCTTCGGCGACTTTTTCTTTGGTCGCGCTTCCGCCTACATCGAGAAAATTCGCAGGCGCCCCGCCATAGAGCTGGATGATATCCATGGTTGCCATGGCAAGGCCCGCCCCATTGACCATGCAGCCGATATCGCCATGCATGGCAATGTAGGCCAAATCGAACTCTTTGGCAGCCGCTTCCTGTGGGGACACTTGGCTCGAATCATAATACGATAAGATCTCCGATTGGCGAAAGAGGGCGTTGTCGTCAATGCTGAGCTTCGCGTCGAGCGCCAAGAGTTCATTTTCCGACAAAACCAATGGGTTGATTTCGACAAGAGAGGCGTCGGTGTCGATGAAGCATTTAGCGATCCTTTGCGCAATGTGGGCCCCCTTTTTGGCCAATTCGCCACTCCATCCCATGAACTTGGTCAGACGTAGAATTTGGAACGGCCTCAATTTCCCATCAAAAGCAAACGGGAGTTTTAAAATCTTCTCAGGCGCCTTATGGGCAATCTCCTCAATTTCCATTCCCCCTTCCGGAGAGGCAATCAAGAGGGGTGTAGCATTGTCTCGATCGATCACAGCTCCAATGTAATACTCTTTTGCGATCTCGATCGGTTTAGAAATAATCACCTTTTTTGCAATGACCCCTTCAGGCCCTGTTTGCTGATTGACCATTTTCATCCCAATCAACGCTTTTGCTACTGTCGCAATCTCCTCTTTCGACTTCGCCATTTTAACACCGCCAGCC
Source organism: uncultured bacterium (assembly GCA_964458995.1). Lineage (GTDB taxonomy): Bacteria > Chlamydiota > Chlamydiia > Chlamydiales > SM23-39 > REEB52. The sequence goes on from CAYWKW010000048.1 coordinate 11,525, forward strand.
TTCCCTCTTCCTCCTGCATGCACTTGGATTTTCAAAACGGCCGTTGTCAGCTGGAGCTCATCCGCCACTTTTTTCGCCTCCTCTACGGAAGAGGCAACCCCAAATTCCGGGATGGGGACCCCATACTTTTTTAAAATTTTTTTTGCCTGATATTCGTGCAGGTTCATGGGGATAATCCCTTTTGTTTGAAATAGTTTATGTGATACAATAGGGCCATCTGTCAATACTATGTTTGGTTTTTTTAAAAAAATCTTCTCTCCCCTCTCGAAGAAAATCCGCGCCCTCTTTTCGCGCGCGCCGGATGAGCATGCATTTGATCATCTCGAACAGATTTTTTATGAAGCCGACCTGGGCGCCTCCACTGCAGCAGAACTCGTTGATCAAATCCGCGCCCTCTATCGCAAAGACCCCAAAATCACCACAGACCAGATTCTAACCTTCGTCAAGCAAGAGCTCTTAAAATCCTTCCACACTCCCGCTCTAAAATTCTCCTCTCCCCACGTGATCCTCGTCGTTGGAGTGAACGGGAGCGGCAAAACCACCTCTCTTGCCAAGCTCGCCTCTCACTATGCAAAGCGAGGAAAAAAGGTTCTCATCGCTGCCGGCGACACATTCCGCGCAGCCGCCATCGAACAGCTGGAAACATGGGCCAAGCGAATCCATGTCGATATCATCAAATCGCAGCCGAACAGCGATCCTTCCGGAGTTGCCTTTGATGCCCTTGCCGCAGCCAAAGCGCGCGGCATCGACATCGTTCTCATCGACACAGCGGGGCGCCTCCAAACCAAAACCGACCTCATGCATGAGCTTGCGAAAGTGCGGCGCGTCTGCCAGAAGCAAATCCCCGATGCGCCTCACGAAACCCTCCTCGTTCTCGACGCAACCACCGGCCAGAACGCGCTCGACCAAGCGCAAACCTTCCACAAGTTCACGCCCCTCACAGGCATCATCCTCACCAAGCTCGACGGTTCTGCCAAAGGCGGCATCGCTATCGCCATCCAAAAGCAACTCCAGCTCCCCATCCTCTGGGTCGGCACTGGAGAAGCGGAGGGCGACATTGCCGCTTTCGACCCCGAAAGCTACGTCGATGCGTTGTTAGGGTAGGCCTTGCTGTACGAGCCGTTCTGTTTCACCCCCTTGTGGAGGGAAGCATCGACTCGGCAGAACCGTTTCCGGAAAGGTCACCATTATGCCGAGAAAAAACCCAGCTACCATTGCAACGATCCCCGCCACCTGTATCCCAACATCATCGGAATAATAGGCTAATTCTCCAAATCCTCCCAAAAGCACGGAAACGGAGACTCCCGCCAACTGATGTCCCCTAGTTCTCGGCGCAAGAGAATCGGGCCCAAAGATCTTCACGCCCTCCGCTGCAAATAAGCACATAGAGGTGATAATCGCCGCTCCTTTTGCAAAAGGGGGAAGCGGACAAACCGCAGATCCAATTGCACCAGCGGCGAAAACGACCGCCCTTACGTAAGCCCAGCAAGATGACGATGCATCAGGTATACTCATAACGCCTCCAAATTGAGAGTGGCGAATGATACTGAAGCATCCGATTTAAACTCAAGAGAAGGAAAAATCGCAAACGGAAACAGAAACGCAAACGTTCACGTTATACCCAAGTAAACTCAAGAGTTGGGTTCTGCCCGCATCGGGCAGCCACTGAATTTGAGATCCGCCTGCACCCCACCCCAAAGAAGATGCTT
>CAYWKW010000049.1:0-13171 GCA_964458995.1 uncultured bacterium
CTCTGGGAAAAGCAGAAAGAGGGCAAAAAGCGGATGAAAGAGATCGGCAAAGTCAACATCCCTCAAAGCGCCTTCATGGAAGTTCTCAAAGCGGAGTAACCGAATGTACAAACTCTTTCTTCTCCTCTGTCTCCAATCGCTCTTTGCCACTCCCATTCTCATTGGGATTGCTGGTGGAACTGGTTCTGGAAAAACGACTCTTGCCGAAAAGATCCACGAGGCCTTTCCCACTCGGTCGGTTTTATTTAGTCAGGACGCCTACTACAAAGATGTTAGCCATCTCTCATTTGAGGAGCGGAGCAAACGCAATTTCGATCATCCCGATTCGCTTGACTTTGCCCTATTGAAAGACCACCTGATAGCTCTGCAAAATGGACAATCGATCGATCAACCTGTTTATAATTTCGCCATCCACGGCAGAGAGGCCTATACGACCCGTATCGATTCAGCGCCTCTAATCATCGTTGAAGGGATTCTCCTTTTTGCCATTCCCGAAGTGAGGGAGTTATTTGCGATGAAGATTTTTGTCGATACGGATGACGACATTCGCCTCCTTCGCCGCATTCAGAGAGACTTGACGGAACGTTCCAGAGACTTTCAATCGGTTAAGACGCAGTACATGGCGACTGTGAAGCCGATGCATGATGCTTTTGTGGAGCCGAGCAAGCGGTTTGCCGACATCATCGTCCCTGAAGGCGGGCACAATCTGATCGCCCTCGATTTCATCCTCTCCAAACTGAGCAAAGATCTCCAGCAATAACCCTGTTATTTTCTCTTACTTGGGTATATCTTGGAGCAGGAGGGGTTTTCGTTTTTCTGAGAGTGCGTTGTAAATGGCAGAGCCCGGAACCAGATAGAGGAACGACTCGTCGGCTCTCGCAAGAATTCCAATCACCTTTCCTGTCGATTGGCTAATGAATGGCGAGCCGCTCCGAGATTGCAAGTCCACTTGTTTATCTAACTTAATGGTCAAGTAGGCCGGATCTACTTCAGCGACTTCCCCTTCGATCCGATCGTAGCCCTCTTTCGCCTCGGCATTTTTATTTGGAAACCAGACGCGCTCTCCAACTCCTATTTCGCTTCGATCGTCCAGTTCTAAGACATTTTGAGGACAAATATCTCCCTCGAAAAGCAATAGAAGATAGTCTGACCGCACGTCGAGAGGCTCATCACTCCCCCCATCTCCCGGCACTCCCCAACTCTTCAAAAAGATAGCGACAGGCTTCTCTGTTTTGATATCGAGCCAATCGACCTCTAGCAACTGGGACCCTTCCGGGTCAATGAGATGGGCGCTGGTCAGACCGATCACCTTCCCGTTGGGAGCTCTTATAAAGCTGCCGGTCCCTTGCAGAGTCTCTAGGCCATCCTTCCACTTAAACTGGGGCTGAAACACAATGGCATGCTTCGGTAGCGCCGCCATCAGCGGATAGGTCAAAAGGCAGAGAATGAGAAATACGTTTTGCATAGGAAATATTCTAATCGCTTGTTGTTTTTTTTTGCAATCTTTATGGTCACGATTGGAGGAAAAGCCTTGTTTCAGCTTTACAATCTGACTGAGATCCACTCACTCACCCCGCAACAAATCCGTCACCGTTTTGGGGGCAAGCTCCTGGGTCTTTATGAAGCCTATCAATTGGGCATTGCTATCCCGCTCACTTTGATGATCAGCGCGCAGGTGCACGAGGAGTTTTTAAAAACAGCTCCCTCCGATGACCCGGAAGATTTTCAACAGCAAGCGATTGGGTTTGTTCGAGACAAAATGGATTTTGATGGCTTGGAGGAGGGGCTCTATGCCGTTCGCTCCTCATGCCAAGTGGAAGATTCGGCCAGCCACAGCTACGCGGGGATTTTTGAAACGAAACTCAATGTGCCTAAGAGTAAGATCGCTCAGGCCGTTGCCTATGTTTGGAGCTCGCCGCTGCAAGAAAAGGCCAAAAGCTATGCAAAAGGGCACTCTCTCATGGGCGTTGTGATCCAGCCGATGATTGAGGCGAAGTATGCGGGCATCTGTTTTACGAAGCACCCCTCCCCTTCCAACATCTTTGAAAATGGGCAAATCGTCGTCGAGTTTGCGCCCACCAGCGGCGAAAAAGTCGTGCAGGGAGAGGTGATCCCCTTTCGCCTTTGCGGCATGGCCGACGTCTTAAGTTCAGCCTCTGAAAACGGGTGGATGGACGATTTGCTCAAAGCCCTTTTTGAGCTGAAAAAAAAATACCATCACGAAGCCGATATTGAATTTGCCGTCGACCGGGAGGACAATTTTTGGCTTTTGCAGCAGCGGCCCATCAGCAAAATCTACACATCGAATATTCTCGATCTCTCCGACTACCGGAGGATGTACAAGCGGTCGCTCCTTTCGCTCGACATTGAGTTCCTCATTGATGGTTGCAGCCGCTATCTGGCCGCCTATCTAGAAGTGCCGGTTAACCTAGAGCGGTGGATGGTGATGACGACGAACGAAGAAGGCATTCAGGAGCTTTGGGTCGATGAAGTTCTCAATGAAACGGTCCTGCGCGCCGTCATTGACAAAATCGAACACGATCCGACCTATCTTCCCCGCCTCGAGGCTCGCTATGCCGACCATTTCCGGCGCATTCAAGGAGCGCAACCCGACCGCTTTTTCGAATGGTTTGAGTGGATTACCCCTTTTGCAGCCCACTACTATGCCCCGATGTTCCTCATTGAAGCCCTCTTTGTTTCCCTCGCACGCGAGTTTCCAGACAAGGATCTCTTTGCCATCAGCACCGCAGGCATTGCCTCGATGGTCGATCTGCTCAACCAGGAGCTTCGCCCCCTCAAAGGCCTTAGCTACAACGAATGCGAATCCCAGCTACACGACCTGGCCCGCCGCTTCGGCTTTTTAAAATGCCGCCAGCCGTTTGAGGATCCCTATTCTCCTCAAGAGCTCTATGAAATGATTCGCGACGTTCCCGACGCATCAGCGCCGCCCCCGCAAGAGGAGCTCTCCCCCCGCCTCAAACACTTGCGCGAGTGGATGCGCATCCGCAACCAGGAGATGGAGTATCTTCTCTTCGCCTTCCTCAACGCGCGGCCGATGATCGATGCTATCTGCCAAGAACTCTCCATTGACGGCGAAACCTTTTGGCGCTCCTCCAAAGAATCGCTCCTGAGAAAACAACCCAAAGCCCTCTCCCGCCTCACGATTCTGCAGCATCAAGGCAAAACCCAAGTCACCGATCAAATTGAGGTGCGTTATCCCGATCCCGACCATATCACCGATCTCAAAGGGCGCACGGTCTATGGGAAGGGCATTCTCGAAGCCACCGTTAAAATCGCCTTTACGCCCGAAGCGCTGCGCGCCCCCACTCAACGCCCCTGCGTCCTCGTCACAGGCATGACCACCCCCGACTTTGTTCCCCACATCCGCAAACACTTTGACGCCCTCATCACCGACGAAGGGGGAATCCTTTGCCACGCTGCCATAGTGGCGCGGGAAATCCCCATTGCTTGCATAGTGGGAACTGGCTCAGCGAGCAGTCTTCTGAAAGATGGGATGCGCGTGCGCATTGACTTTGACCGCGGCGAAATCGAAATGATCCATTTGCAATAATTCCCCCTTCCCTATATAACCTTTCTCTTTTTAATACGGAGGCATTTATGGCTAATGGAGTTACCCCTGCTGATATGACATCATCATGGGTCTTTTTGGGAGCAGGACAAGAAGACCCACGATCGGCCGCAAATGAAGAACCAGGGCCTGGAGGAGCTGACGATTCATCCGCAACATCACCAGAAGCTTCACCTCGTGCGGGTTCTCTTTCGTCGGACAAAGCTGTTGACGGTTCATCCCCAGCAGCACCAGATGCTGCATCTCAAACGGGGAGTGGACGGGCGCAACGAGCCGATCAAGAAAATCCTGACGGTGGTCAAACTCCGGCGGCATCTCCCCCTCCGGCCGCGGGTGGATTGCAGGTAGTAACAGCCCTCGCGCGAGACACCTCTGGCGAAAATCAAACTCCAGCAGCACCCCTTCCAGAAGCTACACCTGGGTTAGAATCAGGACAAATTATCGACGCCTATGGTCAATCCCCAGCGCCGCCCCCACCACCAGGGCCTCCATCTCTGGCCGGTTCTCCTCCGCCCGCAAAAGGTGGTCAATCCGCAGCGCCGTCCCCATCAGCACATTCACCTCAGGCCGGTTCTCTTCCGGCTAGATTAGGGCCAGAAAAATCCGTCGAGGCATTCTCAACGATGGGTGACGCTCCGGCTTCTTCAAAAGATGAGACCAGCGGGCAAAACTGCTGCCATTTCTTGCAGCGCCTATGGAACGGGTGTGGTCCTTCCAAAAAAGGGGATGACTAAACGTTGTAGGAGCTGGAGCTGACGTCGCCCCCTTTGCCGGTCCAGTTGGTGTGGAAGAATTGGCCGCGGGGCTTGTCGACCCGTTCGTAGGTGTGGGCCCCAAAGAAGTCCCTTTGCGCTTGCAATAGATTGGCGGGCAACTGGGCGCTTCGATAGCCATCAAAGAAAGAGAGCGCTGTGCTAAAGCAGGGAAGGGGTACTCCCATGAGCGCCCCTTCGGAAACCACTTTTCGCCAGGATGAGAGGCAATGGGTGATCTCTCCGATGAAGAAGGGATCGACGAGCAGGCTGGCTAACTGGGGATTTTTGTCATAGGCCTGCTTGATTTTGCCCAAGAACTTGCTGCGGATGATGCATCCGCCGCGCCACATGAGGGCGATGGAGCCAAAATTCAGGTTCCACTTGTTTTCCTCCGATGCCGCCCGCATCAACATGAAGCCCTGCGCATAACTGATGATTTTCGAAGCGTAGAGAGCCTGGGCAATATCGTTTGTCGTGCCCGAAAAACTATGAGCGGGCCCTTTGTAATGCTTACTTGCCTCGATCCGTTCATTTTTCAATGCAGACAAGCATCTGGCAAAAACGGCCTCGCCAATCAACGTCAAAGGCATGCCCCGGTCGAGAGCGTCGATTCCAGTCCACTTGCCAGTTCCCTTTTGCCCTGCCACGTCCAAGATCTTATCCACCAGCAGCTTGCCATCGGCATCCATCTTTGTAAAAATCTGCGCTGTGATTTCAATTAAATAGCTATCGAGCGGTCCTTTGTTCCACTCTGTGAAAATCTTTGCCAAGTCTTTTTGGCCGCTCTTCTTGAGCAAATCGTACGCTTCGCAGATCAGCTGCATATCGCCATATTCGATCCCGTTGTGGACCATCTTCACATAGTGGCCTGCGCCCCCTTCGCCCACCCAATCGCAGCAAGGTTCTCCGTCTTCCGACTTGGCTGCAATCGACTGGAAGATTTCTTTCACAGCTTTCCACGCCTCAAAATTGCCACCCGGCATAATCGAAGGGCCATGCCTAGCACCCTCTTCGCCTCCGGAAATACCGGCGCCGATGAACAAGATTCCCCGCCCCTTCAAATCCTCATAGCGTCTTTGACTATCGGGGAAGTGGCTATTGCCGCCATCGATCACGATATCGCCCGCTTCCAGCAGCGGCAACAATTGTTCGATGAACTCATCGACCGGATCGCCTGCCTTGACCATGAGCATGACCCGTCTTGGCCTCTTCAGCTGGCCGACAAAGGCTTTCAGTTCATGGCTGCCCACAATCTTTTTGCCCTTGGCAGGCCCTTTCAAGAACTCATCGGTTTTACTAGCCGTTCGATTGAACACAGCCACAACATAGCCGTGATCGGCCATATTCAAGACCAAATTCTGGCCCATCACAGCCAGCCCAATCAACCCAATATCCGCTTGCATGGCTTCGAGTATATTCCCAACTCATAAGAATTGCAACAAGTGCCAAGGTTATTTTTTGCGTTTTTTGGAAATAAGCGGAAAATGGTGAGGGTTTTTCAGAATGGAAATGTTCAGATCGATATCCAATTCAGGCCAAAATAAGTGGTCTTTGTGGTGCAATTCTACATTATAGACATCCTCAACTACGGCATTTTTAAAATAAGGATGATCTTCATGACTTAAAAAGAACTCCTCATCATAAAAACAGAGCCAAAGGCCAAATTGAGTGATCGTAATCTCAATTGGAGAAGTGTTTTTTCCAAGCGCGATTGATTTCATCTATATGAGCCTCTACTAATGATTGTATTTCGTTAAGCTGACGTTTTGATAATCCGTGGAATGCAGCCAAAGCAACTATAGGTTCTATCCAAAATTTTGCTTCCCCTCCAGGACAAGATACGTGCACATGCTTTCTAGGTTCTTCTCTGGAAAAAAAGAAAAATCTATATGAACCAGATTTGAATACTGTTGGACACATGAATCCCTCACCTATGCTTATAAGCGATTGGAGATCTATTTTCAATCCTGCTTTCTAAAATCTAGATTTTCCTTGCAATCAAAGCCCAAAACGCTTAACATGTTCTTTAAAAAAAGACGCTAAAATGAGTACAACTAAAGTAATTCCTTGGCCTGGCGATAGGTACACTCTTTATCCTAAGATTGAGGAGACTAAAACGTGCAAGCTGCTCGACTGGCCGATTCAAATATTGACTTATCCAATTTACCCCGAACCCGAAGTACCACTCCACCCCTTATCCGTTCGAATTGCAGCAGTAGCTGCTGCAGCGGCGCTGACGATTCTTTCGCTTGGGTTATACTTAATTTATGCATACCGCGCCCGCACTGATCGATGGGTGATTCATGAACTTTTTGAGCGTGTCTGGCGAGGAGATGCGGCCGGGGTGAGGGAGCTTTTTGATCACCATCCGGAGCTAAAAACCCGGAAGTTGATGTATGCTTTCAATCCATCTAGCGACCCAATATGTGGAGATCACTCGGTTTTCTTTTATACGCTTCGACCCTACTATGTAGGAGAGGGGAAGCTTCGACATGTCGATGTAGAAAAGGGAAAGAGGATGATCGATGAACTTCTCTCCCAGGGGTATGACCTCAATAGACCTCACAACCCGGGCTGGATTCTTTCTTACGTTCTTTACGCACGCACCCCCGACGGTACCTTTGCCCATCTTCTAAGCAAAGGAGCCCAACTTCCCTCCAACTGGCGTGACGTGATCCAGGGAAATGTTATCTGCGAACCCAAAGAAAAAGAACGCTGTATTCGAATCTGCGAGCAACACTTCGCCAAACTGCAAAGTAGTTGAATTTCATCATCTGATCGACTAAACTTATCCCCCATGTTCTCGTAGCTCAGTGGATAGAGCGGTCGCCTCCTAAGCGACAGGTCGCAGGTTCAACTCCCGCCGAGGACGAACGAAGTGAGTTCGAGAGCGAGACAAGTGCTTGTCTCGCGTGCGGAGTTGAAATGAAATGCGATGTTTTTGCGCTTCGCAAAAACCGCATGAATCGGCCCTTCCCGGGGTCCCCGAAAACGCATCGTTTTTGGGGTGGGGTGGACAGGACGAGCGCCTCGCTCGCCTGCCTGAGGGAACTCCCGCCGAGGACGAATAAAAGAAAAGAAAAACGGGCAGAAATCGTGAGCGTTTGCGTTTTCCGATCCGTTCCCGAGGGGGGGCTGCTCTTATTTTTTAACTTCCAACTTTTTTCCAGCGGGCTTTAAAGTAGTGGTCGATGCCGTCGGCGACGCCGCGGGCTATTTTTTCTTGATAATCCCGCGATTTGAGAAGAACCCGCTCGTCGGGATTGGAGATAAATCCACCCTCTACGAGTATCGCAGGCATGTCGGTCTCCCGGATCACGTAAAAGTTCCCTTTCTTAACGCCACGAGAGGTGGCAGAGGTGCGGCGAATGACGCGGGAGAGAACTGATTCGGCCAGCTTGCGGGAGGCTGAGGTGCGGTTTCGATTCTCTTTTGAGTCGTGAAAAAAAACTTCGATCCCTTGAGCCTCTGTACTGCGAGAGGAATTGAAGTGGACGCTGACGAAAATATTGGCTTGCGCTTGGATGGCAATTTCCACCCGCTTGGGTAGAGAAATAAAATCGTCTGTATTGCGGGTCATGACGACATGGTAGCCGAGCTGGTCGAGATATTGTTTTACGAGGCGGGCGGTGAGCAGGCAGATCTTCTTCTCCTCACAGTAGGGAACGTGGCCGCGGGCCCCCCGGTCTGTCCCTCCATGGCCCACATCAATGACAATGGTGGGTGCATCTGGAGCCGTGAGGATCGCTCCCGTAGGTGTTGCAGAGATGAGAATGAGGCTGAGAACAAAAAGTAACCATCTCATGAAGGAACTATAGTCGCAGAATTTGGGTTGTTTTGCAATGCTTCTTTTACAATGGCGGCGTCGTCAAAGGGGATGGTTTGGTGGGCAAAGATTTGCACCCGTTCATGCCCTTTTCCAGCAATGAGGACTAGATCGTTGAGTTGGGCCATTTGGATGGCTTGGCAGATGGCCTTTTTTCGATCGAGCTCTACGAGGGGCTTTTTGTGAAAGGCGTCGGTGATTTGCCTGGCGATTTCATTGGGGTCTTCTTGACGGGGATTATCAGAGGTTACGATGGAGATATCGGCCCACTTTTCAGCGGCTTTGGCCATGCCAGTGCGCCGTTGGGGATCCCGGTTGCCGCCACAGCCAAAAACGACAATGAGGCGTCCTTTGACGATTTCTTTGAGCGTTTGGAGGACGTTTTCAAGGGCTTCGCCAGTGTGGGCAAAGTCGACGAAGACGTTGCCGATGCGCTCGAGGCGAGCTGGGACGGAAGTGAAGGTGGCGAGGATGTCCCGGATTTGCGATAGGGGGGCGTCTAAATAGATACCGACGGCAATGGCTGCCAGGGCGTTGTAAACATTGAATTTGCCAATGAGGGGCGATCGAAATTTGCAGCCATTGACCGTAAATTCGGTTCCCTCGGCGCTAAAAGAGATCTCTTTGGCCCGCAAATCCCCTTTTTCAATGCCAAAAGTAACGCCGGGATAGGCAGACCAATAACTATCTGCATTCAATATGATGGTTTCTGCTTTTTCAAAGAGCTTCCTTTTTGCCAATGCATATTCATCGACCGTTTTGTGATAATCCAAATGATCGGGATAGAGATTGGTGAAAATGCCAATATCAAACTCAATCTCCTCAACACGGCCTTGCACGAGTCCATGCGAAGAGACTTCCAGGACGGCCGCTTTGCACTCTTTCAGCAGCATCTCCTTGAGCAGTTTTTGATTGGCGATGACATCATGTGTAGTCAATGTGGAAAAAAAACGGTTTGAGCCCACCACCGTTTCAACAGTTCCAATCAATCCGCTGGGCTTCCCCAGCCCATCCAAAAGATGTTTGATTAAATAAGTGGTTGTCGTTTTCCCTTTTGTTCCGGTGACCCCAACGACAAAAAGATCATCCGAAGGGTTCCCATAGTATCTGGCGGCCAGCTTTGCCTCGATCGCCCCCACATTTGAGTGAATAACCTGAGGCTTATCCAAAAACGGATCGTAGATATCAGTTAAAACAGCGGCAGCGCCCGCATTCACCGCCTGGCCAATAAACTGGGTGCCATCAAAACTAGCCCCTCTCTTCGCTATGAAAAGATTGCCGGGCGCCACTGTTCTCGAATCAGCCGCGATGCCCGTAATCTCAACTTCTTTAGACCCTTTAACAGTAAGATCCAACCCCCTGATTAAACTTTTCAATTTCATCTATTCCACTTTTCGTAGAGTTCTTTAATGCTTTGCAGTTCGATGGCCCAGTCGCACTTTTTGGGGTCGCGGCGGGGATCGCCTGGCGCATAGCCATAAGGATCATCAGGGGCAACCCCTAAATATTGCAAGGCTCTTGTGGCAATCTCGCGAAAAACAGGGGCCGCGCAAACGCCGCCCAATTGGTGTTTGCCCACACCGGGAATCACCTTTTTTTCCGCATCGTCAATGGAAATCATCAGCACAAACCGGGGATGATTGGCCGGGACAAATCCAACAAATGAGGAGATATTATGATCTTTGGAATAGGCCCCATCAATGACCTTCTCCGCTGTGCCCGATTTGCCCGCTTCCGTGTACCCATATATGTCGGCGCGCTTGGCGGTTCCCCCCTCTTTGGTGACAAATTTCATGGCGCGGACGATCTGGCGTGAAATGGCAGAGCTCAGAACTTGTTTGGTGGCGCGATAAGAGGTGTTGTCGATGAGCGTTTCTCCATTTTTGACGATTTTGCGGATCAGATGGGGCTGCACGGCATAGCCGCCGTTGGCCAGAATGGCATAGGCCCGAACGAGTTGAACGCTATTGACGAGAATATTGTGGCCAAAGGCGAGAGAATAGGGCGTGGGAACGGACCATTCGAGTTTGCCGTTGGGATGGAGTTTGCCGGGCGTGGGAAGAAGGCCGACGCTTTCCGCGGGGAGATCGATATTGGTTTTTTGGCCAAAGCCGAAAACTTCAGAGAGGAGTTTGCGATACCACTCATCCCCCATCGTTTCAATGAGGCGATGGATGATGCGGGCCATGTAGATGTTTGAAGACTTTTGCATGGCCAATTCCATATTGAGGAATTGATGCGTGCGGCCCACTTCTTTGATGGGCGTGCTGCGGCCCGGAAACCATCCATTGGAGCAGGGAATTTTCTCATCGGGAGTGAAGATGGGTGGGAGCCCTTTTTTTGCCCGCTCTTCGTTGGTCTTCAGGCAGATGGCAATCGTGATCGGCTTGAAAATGGAGCCTGGCTCAAAACAATCGGTGACAGCTCTGACTTTGGTTTGTTCAATGAGCTTCGGGTCGTTGAAGTAATCGGAGTAGTGGGCAGGGTCGAATGTGGGAACCTGAGCAAGCGCGAGAATTTCCCCCGTATAGGGATCCATCATCATGGCCCACCCGCCGAGAGCATTGGCCGCTTGGACCCCTTTTGCGAGTTCCGTTTCGGTTATGGCTTGCAGATAGTGGTTGATGGTGAGGTAAACATCAGCTCCATTTTCAGGTGGGACCAGAATTTTTCCCGTGTCGAGAGGGTGGCGCGGCGAGCGAACGATGAGCCTTTTGCCCTCTTTTCCTTTCAGATAGGAGTTGAGGAGCATTTCAAGGCCGCCCGTCGGGTTGGCTTGATCTTCTTGGACGGTGTGAAGAACGGTCCCGAGAAGCGTTCCGAATGGATAAGAACGCTTGTATTCAGAGGTGAAGTAGAGGGCATTGCGAACAATTTTTTCTTTGCGCGAAAAGTCACTCCACCAGCCCTCAATTTGAACCCGTTTTTCCCGGTCGAGCCAGGCGGCGATTCTGCGGCTGCGGCTCTTTTTAAAAAATTCGGCCTCTTTATCAGCGTCGGGCAGGAAGGCAAGAAGCTCTTTAGCCATCTTTTTCTTGGCCGTGTCGGGAATGGAATCGGGATCGATGAAGAGGTGGAACTTGGGGACGTCGACGACAAACGGCTGCTCTTCGCCTGGATGGCCCTGCTTAATCGATGTATTGGAAAAGAAGGAGCCGCGCATACAGGGGATCTTCGCTACATATTGGTGTTGCGCGAGAGCTGCGGCGGCCCACTTGTCCCCTTCAACAATTTGGATCTGATAAAAACGGATAATTAAGAGGCAGAATAGGATCGATAGGAATACAGCGACTAGACATAAGCGCTTGCGTTCTGAAGATGATACAAACATTAGTTACTGGCGAATGCTTCGGGAACGGTTAATATTTCTTTTAATAACGGGTGTTTGAGATGGGCATATTCGGGCCGGTGCGCCAATTCAATCAAGTGGGCAGGACTTTCAAATTGATCGAGTTCATAGGCCAAACGGCGATTCTCTTCCTGAATGAGCTTAATCTCTTTTTCCACTTCGGGGAGGCGGATCTTTAAATGGGTCAATTGATTTTGTGTATTGAGATAAGTATATAGACAAAGTCCAAACACACTCAAACAAATGCCCAACCGGAATAATAGTTCTCTCATAACACCTCTCCCGCACGCAATTTGCTGCTGCGTGATCTTGGATTCGCCCGCATCTCTTCGGCCGAGGGGCCGATCGGCTTTTTCGTGAGCACTTTCAACCTGTCTTTCGCATCGCGAAGGACATTTTTCACAATCCGATCCTCCAGACTGTGGAAGGAAATCACAGCTACCCTCCCTCCGGGGCACATTTTAACAATGGCTGCTTTGAGACCCCTTTCGAGCTGTCCCAATTCATCATTCACGGCAATCCGGAGCGCCTGGAACACCAGAGTCGCTGGATGGAGCCGGCCTCGGGTGGCAACGGGTTTAATGATTTCCACCAATTCCCCTGTGGTCCGAATCCGCCTTTTTCTTCTGGCCTCGACAATTGCTTTGGCCACTTGCCTTGACCTTCTCTCTTCGCCGTACTCGAAAAAGATCCGCGCCAATTCCACCTCGGGGTAGCGGTTCACAATGGTTTCCGCAGTCAAATCCCCTTCTGGATCCATGCGCATATCTAAAGGAGCATCGCCCATAAAGCTAAAGCCCCTCTCTCTCTCATCGAGCTGCATGGATGAGACTCCGATATCGATCAGAAACCCATCGATGCATCCCTCTACTTCAGCTATCTTTTCCGCGAAGCCGCCGCGGACCCATTCCACTTTTTTCCCCCACGGGGCCAACTTTTTCCCAGCTAACTCATGGGCTCTGGGATCTCGATCGCAACCGATGTAGCGCTCGATTTCGGGGTGCGCCTCTAGAATCGCTTGCGCATGGCCGCCGGCGCCCAGAGTGCCATCGAAAAAAACACGGAGATTCTTCCCCGCGAAAATTTCGAGGACCTCCCGCATCAGTACGGGTACGTGTATCATTTTGTGGGAACTAAGTAGAGAGGATTCATTTCAGACGATGGCTCTACAGGTACATCTCCCTCATGCAGCAAGGCAAAAACCTCTTCTGTCATTTTGGAAAGGCTGCCGCCACCCAACAGATCGCGTAAACTGCGATCGTAAACTTCTTTTGGCCAAAGCTCGATTTTATCCATTACGCCAGCGACGACGATCTCTTTATTGATTCCAATAGCGCTCTTTAAGGTTGCAGGCAGACTCACTCTGCCCACTTTATCGCATTCAGTCGGATGGAGCGTTGAAAAGAATAAAGTGAAGAATTTTTGGAACTTTGCGATGTGTTGATTCTGTTTAAATTTTTCTACGATCTTGTCGATTGCGCTCTTTCTATAGATGGCTAGGCAACCGCCCAAGCCAAGGCCGATAACGAATCCACATTTCCCCTCCTCAACAAGCCCGTAGCGCATTTCTTGAGGAAGGACGAAACGCCCTTTCTCGTCGAGTTTTGCCACCGAAGAACCACTGAAGAAGAACCCACTCATGAACATTCCCA
>CAYWKW010000050.1:0-12392 GCA_964458995.1 uncultured bacterium
TTTCCATTCATCACCTTTTCTCGATCTAGCCCTTTTCATTCCCCTCTTCATGCATACGAATATCGACCCAGCCTGTGAAAAGATTTTTTTTATTCCAGATCGATTGGCCATGGCGCAATAAAATGAGTTTGGGGGGCATAGGGAAACCTGTTTTTTTAAACAGTTTAACAGAATGGGTCATTCCTTTATACTGCCTAGCCTATGGAAAAGAAAAGATTGAGCAAGGCTTTAGCTGCCGCTGGAATCGCATCTCGGAGGGCTTGTGAGGAGCTGATTTTTGGTGGCCGCGTGAAAGTGAATGGCGAAACGGTTAAGCTTCCCCAGCACCACATCGATTGGGAGGCCGATCGGATCTCTGTGGATGGAGAGGTTGTCAAAGCCGAGCAGAAAAAAATTTACTACATGCTCAATAAACCCCTCGGCTACATCTGCACCAGCGTCCGCCCAGGTAAAAAAAATATTGTCCTCGATCTTTTCCCCGATACCAACGAGCGCCTTTTCACAGTGGGCAGGCTCGATAAAGAGACCTCGGGGCTATTGCTTGTGACCAATGATGGCCACTTTGCCAATAAAGTCATCCACCCCTCTTCGAATGTGATCAAAGAGTACGTTGTCAAAACGTTGCAAGAGATCACGCCTGAACATTTGGAGACCCTTTCTCAAGGCGCGCGCGTCGACGCGAAGTGGGTCCGTCCCGTTTCCGTCTTCAAAGTGCGCAGGGGAACTTTCAAGATTTGCGTGAATGAAGGGAAAAAGCATGAGGTGCGCATCATCGCAGAACGGGCCGGCCTCAAAATCACAGAGCTCACCCGCGTCCGCATCGGCTCCCTCATCCTCGGTCCCTTGCCTCTGGGCGAATACCGCGCTCTGACCGAAAGAGACAAAAAGTTGCTCTTTTCTTAAATGTTTATCATCTGTTTTAATGCGGTTTATGAAGTACCGGTCTAAGTTGATTCTGGCCTTTTGCGGAATCATCATCGCTACCATCCTGCTTGTGCAAGAGATCAATTACCATGAGAACAAAAAAGTTTTGCTGAACGAATTGAGCAGCAAGGTGTTAGGCGCCGCTGTGACCACCGCCCAGTTATTGGATAAGGCTCAGGTTGAAACAGCAACTAAAGAGCTCAATGACAAAACATTGAATTTCCAATCTTTAGTTAAGAAGCTGAGAAATGTGCGGGCCGCGAACCAGCGGAAAGACTTTTATCTCATCCATGTCTACCTGGTCATGCCAGATCCCAAAAATCCCCAACAATTGATCGTGGTCGCAGATGCATCTAAAGACCCTTCCATCTACGTAGGGCCTGGAACCCCTTATCCTGAAGGGAAGGGGATTGGAATTTTAGATCATTTAAAAGAGCCTTTTGTTCCTGATCATGAAGTGAAAGATCGATGGGGGAAATTTCTTCCTGCCTATGCGCCGATCTACAGCCCCGATGGAAAGTATTTGGCCACGCTGGGAATGAACTTATCCTCCTCTTATGTAGATACAGAGTTGAAGCGCTTGCGATGGATTGCGCTCGAATCGATGGCCATTTCCCTTCTGGCGGGGTTGATCATTGCCGCCTTTTTGGCCCATGGAATTACTAAATCGCTCCAGGTCATTTCTCGGGGTGTTTCTTTAATAGGAAAGGGCGATTTTCAGACGCGCATTGTAGTCAAATCGAAGGATGAATTTGGTCATTTGGCCCAGGCGATCAATGAAATGGCCAAAGGCCTGCAAGAAAGAGACCGGCTCAAATCGAATTTCATCCGCTATGTTTCCAAACACGTTTTGGAAAACATCATCTCGACCGAAAAAATGCCTGAACTGGAAGGCGAGAGGCGCAAGATTACGGTCATTTTTTCAGACATTCGCGACTTTACTCGCCTAGCCGAAAAGATGCCTCCCGAAGATGTTGTCTCCATTCTCAATGAATTTTTGGGCGTTATGCTCGATGTGATCTTTTCCCATGATGGAACGTTGGATAAATTTATGGGCGATGGCCTCATGGTTGAATTTGGCGCTCCTCTGGAAGATAAGGAGCAGGAGACCCATGCCGTTCAAACAGCCATCGCTATGCAGCAAGCCCTAGCTGCCCTCAATCAAAAGTGGGGCCAAGAGGGAAAGCCCTCCATTTCCATGGGCGTCGGAGTCCATACCGGCTTTGCCGTTGTGGGCAACATCGGTTCGGAAAAGCGGATGGAGTATACCGCCATCGGCGACACCGTCAACATCGCCTCCCGCCTGCAAGAGGCGACGAAAGAGCTTAAAATCCCCATTCTCATCTCGGGCGCTACGTGGAGAGGCACGCAAAACCAATTCGCCGGCAAAGACCTTGGCCAACTCCACCTAAAGGGCCGCGCCGAACCCATCAACGTCTACTCCATCGAGCACAGTTAATTTCGGACTCGGACTCGGACTCGGACTCGGACACGGGTTAGAGGGAGCTTGTATTTTTAGAGGGAAATCATTTATTATTTCGGCTTATGTTGACTATCGCGAAGTTGTTTGGCAAGTCTCCGTTTGCGCCGCTCCAAACGCATATGGACAAAGTCGCCTCATGTGTCGGCGAACTGCCGGCTTTGTTTAAAGCGCTAATGTCCCAAGATATGGCGGCCATTCAAAAGTATTCCGACCAGATTTCTCGGCTAGAACATGAAGCCGATCTGACAAAAAACGACATCCGCAACCATTTGCCCAAGAGCTTGTTCCTCCCCGTCGATCACAGCGCCTTGCTCGAAATTCTCTCTTTGCAAGACGCGATTGCTGACCAAACGGAGGAGATCGCCCACCACGCCTGCATCCGCAAATTGGTTCTACTTCCCGAAATGAAGGACGATTTTCCCGCTTTTTGCAATAAGAACATTGAAGCCTTTTGGCTCGTGAGAAAAACAATTAAGGAGCTCGATGAGCTTTTGGAGTCTTCTTTCGGCGGCATCGAGGCGCAAAAGGTCAAAGGAATGGTCGAGCAGATCGCCTTTTGCGAGTATGAGATGGACCAAATTCAAAACCGGTTGATTCAACAGCTTTATCAGGGCGGAGATGGCATGCCCCACCCCCTTTTCCATCTGTGTCTGACGCTCATCGAAGAGATCGGCCGTTTGGCCTGTTTAGCTGAAAAGCTCGGCAACCGAGTGCGCATGTTACTAGAGTTAAAGTGAGGAATGCAGTCTGACATCAATGGAAAACTTTACTTTGATTCAGATTGTGGCCCTGATCCTGGGCTTCTACATGGCCTGGAATATTGGCGCCAATGACGTCGCCAATGCGATGGGCACTTCCGTTGGTTCAAAAGCCCTCTCGCTGCGCCGCGCTGTCTACCTGGCTGCTATTTTAGAATTTTCAGGCGCCTTTTTTGTGGGTGGATCGGTTTCTGAGACAATCCAAAAAGGGATTATCGACCCCCAGATTTTCCAATCAGATCCGATGGTTTTTGTTTTGGGTATGATGGGCTCTTTGCTGGCCACGGGAGCGCTGCTTCAGGTGGCCTCCTATTTTGGTCTGCCCGTTTCTACTACGCATGCCATTGTTGGCGCTGTCATTGGTTTTGGGCTTGTCATTGGGGGGATGGATGCGATCCATTGGGACGAATTGGGATGGATCGCCTCCAGCTGGGTCCTCTCGCCGATGTTGAGCGGGATCATCTCTTACCTGATTTTCCACCTCATCCAGAAAAAAATCCTCTACGCCCTCGACCCATTTGAGGCGACGCAAAGATTAGCCCCCTATTTCGTTTTCCTTTGCTTTACAGTAATCACGTTGAGCGTTCTGTTCCACGGCCTCGATCTCGATTTATCGATGGCGAAGGCTTTCTTGATCTCTTGTTCCGTTGGCTTAACGGCCGCCCTTTTTAGCCGCCTTTTCCTCCATCGCCTTGCAGAGCCCGTGCTGCAGCCGACCGACGGATTCCACCCTTACCAATCGGTGAGCTTGGAAAAGGCTCTTCACCACCTGCAAAGGGTCCATCTCTCCAATCGCAATGAGTCGTACTCGAGCGAAATCTCCCAAATTTTAAACCGCGTGCAAACTTTAAGCGACACGGTCAAAAAAAACACCCCCTCTCTCCACTCAACCCACCAATATCACGGCGTGGAGAAGATCTTTATTTCCCTTCAAATTCTCAGCGCCTGCCTGGTGGCTTTTGCCCATGGCGCCAACGATGTCGCCAACGCGATCGGCCCCGTGGCCGCCGTCTTCAGCGTTCTGAAAACACAAATGCTCGTTACCCAATCGGCCGTCCCCTCATGGCTTTTGGCCCTCGGCGGCGGCGGCATTGTGATCGGCCTTGCCACCTGGGGCTGGCGTGTGATTGAGACTATTGGCAAAAAAATCACCGAGCTCACCCCAACGCGCGGTTTTGCCGCCGAATTTGGAGCCGCAACAACGATCCTTTTAGCCTCCAAACTGGGCCTCCCCATTTCAACGACGCACGCCCTCATTGGCGCCGTTCTGGGCGTCGGCATGGCGCGCGGCCTTAAAGCCTTAAACCTTCAAACTTTAAAAGAGATCGTCATCTCCTGGATCGTCACGATTCCCCTCTGCGCCCTATTCAGTATTATGGCCTTCTATCTTCTTAGGTTCTTCTTTCTATAACTTTTCTGCTAGAAAGGAACAGGATGAACACGATCGCCTCCTGGCCATCCTGTTTCTCTTTACTTGCCGAACATTTTGTCCTATAGAATGGAGGTATGGATATCAATCGCCAGGCCGACGTTCTCGTCCAAAAAATCAAGCATCTCATCATCACAAGCAGCGGCCGCAGAGCCGATGCAGCCACCATCGATGAATTCTACCAAGGTTTTTGCGCCGTTTTGCGCGAAGAGATCATGATCAACATGACGGCAACGATCGATACGATCCAGTACAAACGTCCGCGGCTCCTCAATTTCATTTCGATGGAATATTTGCCGGGAAGGCTGCTGGGCAATAATATCTCCAATATGAATGCCAATGAGCTCGTCAAAGCTGTGCTTGCAAAGATGGATCGCAATTTGGAGGATGTCGCCTCTTGCGAAACCGACCCGGGTTTGGGCAATGGCGGCCTTGGAAGGCTCTCTTCGTGCTTTTTGGACTCTTTGGCCACGAAACACTATCCAGCCAGAGGCTATGGATTGAGATACCAATATGGAATCTTTGAACAGGAGATCTGGAATGGGGTGCAGGTGGAAAGGCCCGATTGTTGGCTCTTGAATCTAGATCCATGGGAAACCAGACGCGATATTTTTTCAGTCGGGGTCCACTTTCGGGGCAATCCGGTCCACGCCAAAAACAAGCATGGCGACGATGTCTACTTGATCGAAAATTTTGAAGAAGTGAGAGCGCTTCCCTACGATCTTCCAGTCATCGGCTATTCAGAAAAACCCGACCATTCCGTGATTCTTTTAAGGCTCTGGTCGACCAAAGAATCGCCGCGCAACTTTGAGCTCCAAAAATTCAATGCGGGCTTTTTGGGGCAAGCCTCCGAAAATACGGCTTTAACCGATGTCCTCTATCCCAACGACAATACCGAATTGGGCAAAAGGGTCCGCTTGAAACAGGAATTCCTCCTCGTTTCGGCCTCCTTGCAAGACATCATCCGGCGCCACATGCGCATGTATGGCGATCTAGCCAATTTTGCCGATAAAGTACGCATCCAGCTCAATGATACCCATCCCGCCCTCATGATCGCTGAAATCATGCGCTCCCTCACCAAAAACTTCGACTTTTCCTGGACTGACGCTTGGGACACGTGCCAAGCCTGCTGCAGCTATACCAATCACACCATTTTGCGAGAGGCGCTCGAAGAGTGGAACGAAATGCGCTTTCAGGAACTCATTCCCAGACAATACATGATCATCCAAAAGATCAATCAGGAGCTCTGCAATCGCATCCGCACCCAATTTCCTAACGATGAAGAGCGCATTAAACGGATGTCGATCTTTGACAATGGGCAAGTCAAAATGGCTCACCTGGCCATCTATGGCTGCCATCAAATCAATGGCGTCGCCGAGCTGCATACCCACATCCTCAAGAATCAAATCTTCAAAGACTTTTACGAATTATTCCCAGAGAAATTCATCAATATCACAAATGGGGTGACCCAGCGCCGTTGGCTTTATAACTGCAATCCCCTTCTCTCCCAATTCATCACAAAACGAATTGGAAAAGGGTGGATTACTGAATTTACCCAAATTGAAAAGCTCGCCCCCTTTGCGTCGGATCCCCAATCGCAAAAAGAATTTCTCCAAATCAAGAAAAAGAACAAAGAAGAGCTCCTCCGCTTCCTTGCGCGAGAGAATTTCATTCGCGATGCGAATGGGAAAATCATTGCGCACCCGCATGTGCTCTCCTCCGACGCCCTTTTCGATGTGCAAGTCAAACGATTCCACGAATATAAGCGGCAGCTGCTCAACGCCCTCCACCTCATCATGCTCTACCAAGAAGGGCGCAGCAGAATTGGGCGCCTCTCTATTTTTGGAGGCAAAGCGGCCCCCGGATATGAGAGAGCCAAGCAGATCCTCCAGCTCATCTGCGCCATCGGGCGAAAATTCCATGAAACATCCAATGAACACCTCTGCATCGCCTTTATTGAAAACTACAATGTTTCCCGCGCGGAGATGATCATCCCTGCATCGGATCTGTCTGAGCAAATTTCAGCCGCCGGGTGGGAAGCCTCGGGCACAGGCAACATGAAGCTCGCCATGAACGGGGCCCTGACCATTGGCACCGAAGATGGCGCCAACATCGAAATGCATCAAGCGATTACCGACCGTTGGTGGCCCTTTGGATTTGGTTCGAGCGCAGAGGAGAACCGGCAGCCTTATAATCCTTGGGACATCTACAATAGCGACGAACCAATCCGGCGGGCAATGGACACTCTCAAAGACGGCACCTTTGCGGAGAGCGACATGGAACGGGACGCCTTCAGCCAAATCTACCATAGCCTCACGGAAAAGGACACCTTCCGCGTCCTGAAAGATCTTCGTTCGTATTATGAAACTCAGAGAAAGGTAGAGGAACTTTACGCCCAACCCAGTGCGTGGGCGGAGACGGCTATTCATAACATTGCTGCTATGGGCCGATTTTCAACGGACGAATCGATTCGCAATTATGCTGAAAAAGTTTGGGGCATTACGCCCTGTCCGCCCGATGTTGAGATTCTGGCCAAAGTGCGGCAAGAGTATTCTGAATACGACCGCAGCAAAATCAAATAGCCAGGTTCCATTTTTTGAGGAGGGCGTCGAGCGTCTTCTTCTTGCGAAGAGATTCGAGCGTTTTGCTAAATCCCCTGCCACGGCCTTTAAGAGAGACAAGATGGAGCCCTTTATCTGTCAGAGGACCGCCGACAATCTTAAGCTTGCCCGCATAGAGGTCGCTAATAAAATTAATCGCAGGAATCCGGTCGAGAACCGCAGCTTGCACTTCCCCATCGGCAACAGCATTGAGCAGGTCGGGAATAGAGCCGTAGTTGCGAATAATGAGAGCCGGATGCTTTTCCAAAATGAGGGCCGAGGGATCATTTGTAATGATTCCGACGAGCTCTCCATCCATTTTGGACAGATCGGTTCGAGTCGCATCATTGGGAACAATGAGGACAGGACCTAGATCGAGGTAGTTGGAGGAAAAATCGTATTTAGCCGTGTTGTATTCATAGGGCGGCAAAGAGGAGAGAACGGCGTCATATTTGTTCTCTTTCAATCCATCGAGAAGCGCGTCCGAATTGGCTGAAACAACTTCAAATTGAATACCGCTATAGCGGGCCATTTCTAAAAGGAAGTCTTCGGTGTAGCCATTTACATAGGAAGTTTGCGAGCCAAAATCGATCGGATACCACTTCGTATCCACACCAACGCGCAGCGTTCCTCGAGGAGCGCCGTTGCCGCAACTACATCCGTAGAGAAAAAGGGCCAATGCCAATAAGCGAACAAACATATCGCTACTTTAAGGAAATGGGGATAAAATGTCCAACATGAGTCCGATTTTATTGGTCAATTTTGGCGGGCCGAGAGATCTTGAAGAAATTGAACCCTTTCTTATCGAGCTTCTTTGCGACCGCGATGTGGTGCGAACCCGATTTCCAACCTGGCTCCACAATTGGATGTTTCGCCGCATTGCAAGGAAAAGGGCGCAGGTTATTCGACATGATTACCAGGAGATCGGAGGGAAATCCCCCATCTATTTCGACACTGAGGCCTTGGCTGTGGCCCTTGCTAAACGATTGCAGAGGCCGGTGAGCACTTTTCATCGTTATTTGCCCAGTACGCATGAAGAATCGTTGAGGGAAATCGACCATCCCGTTGTCTTGCCCCTCTTCCCCCAATTTTCTTACGTGACAACGGGTAGTATTGCTCGTCTTTTTTCTAAACGGTTCAATCATCTGCGGTGGATCAAATCGTACGCGGCCCATCCGGCATTTGTGGGGGCCTATCAGAGAAGAATTGGTGAATACATGGAGGGGAAGGGACTTAGGGAAGAGGAGACCATTCTCTTATTTTCAGCGCATGGGGTTCCGAGGGTTTGCGTTGAGGAGGGGGACATTTACGAGTGGGAATGCAACCAATCGTATCATGCGGTGATGAGGGCTTTCCCGAAAGTCCTGGGAAGACTTTGCTACCAATCCAAATTTGGCAAAGGCGAATGGTTGAGGCCCTATACGAATGAAGCCTGCGAAGACATTTTGCATTGGCGTGCGGGGAGGGGGAATGTTGTTTTCGTTCCCCTCAGTTTTACTTCGGATCACATAGAGACTCTGTTTGAAGTGGAGAGGCTCTACTTGCCGGTGGTTGCGGGCAAGGGGCTTAGAGCATACAGGTGTCCGGCGCTGAACTTGGAGACTTATTGGGTTGAGGCGTTGGCGGAGATCGCGCAGGAGACGAGTCTTTGCGGCAACCCAATGCTTATTCGGCATGGACGTTTGGAGGGGAGGGGTAAGAAAGAGGGCGGGCAGGTGTGAGGCCTTGGGCGCTTGATGAGAGGGTTATATATAAAAATGGGCGGCGGGTGTGAGGACTTAGAGTCCAATTTTCTTTCATCAGCACAGAGATCGAAAAGGAGACACAGAGGACACAGAGAAAGAGGAAAAATTTCGTCGCCTCCGGCGGCGAAAAAAATCCCCATCTCCGTGATCTCTGTGCCTCGACTTCTATCTCTGTGCTGATGAAAGAAAATAAGAGCCTCCCCACACACACGCTTACCCATCCCCCTTCCCCCTTCCCAAAAATCGCCCCACTCAGTATGCTTTTCCAAAGCTATGGTTCCATCCAAACTCATCCTCGAATCTGGAGAAGTCTTCTCCGGGTTCTCCCCAGACTGGCAAGAGGGCTCCTATTTTGGAGAAGTGGTCTTCTCAACAGGCATGACAGGCTATGTAGAATCATTGACCGACCCCTCCTTCGCCGGCCAAATACTCACCTTCACATACCCCCTCATCGGCAACTACGGCGTCCCAAGCAGCGCAAGCTGGGAATCAGAGAAAATACAGGCGGCCGGAGTGGTCACCGGTTGGGTCAACGAATTCCCCAGCCACTGGGACTCCGAATGCTCCCTTCTCGAATGGCTCAAACAGCAGCGTGTTCCTCTCATCAACGGCGTCGACACCCGCGAATTGACCAAGTTGCTTCGAAAAAAAGGGGTCGCTCTAGGCGCCATTTGCATGGATAAGTCGCCAAGAAAGTTCCTCGATCCCAATGAAACCCATCTGGTAAAAAAAGTGAGCCTACCAGGCAAACGGGTCTACGGCTCGGGCAAAAAAAAGATCCTGGCTGTCGACTGCGGCATGAAAGAAAATATCTTGCGCTGCTTGATGAAATTCCCCGTACAAATCACCCGCGTCCCCTTCGACTACGACTACTCAGAAGACGATTATGACGCCCTCTTTCTCTCAAATGGCCCGGGCGATCCAGCAGTCTGCAAAGAGACGATCGCCATTCTGAAGAAGAATTTGAAACGGGGCAAACCAGTCATGGGCATCTGCTTGGGAGCTCAATTGTTGGCTCTGGCGATCGGAGGCAAAACCTATAAGCTGAAATTTGGCCACCGGGGACAAAATCACCCTTGCATCGATTTGGAGCGAAAAGTCTCCGTGCTAACTTCGCAAAATCACGGCTATGCCATCGACGAAAAGAGCTTGCCCCACGATTGGAAAGTCTACTTCCGTAGCTTGAATGATGAATCGGTCGAGGGGATCATCCATAAAAAGTATCCCTATTTCGCCGTTCAGTTCCATCCAGAGAGCCACCCGGGACCCACCGATGCTTTCTACTTGTTTGAGAAATTTTACGAGCTGATGCGATGAAGAGTGTACTGATTTTAGGTTCGGGCGGTTTGCGCATCGGTCAGGCGGGGGAGTTTGACTACTCGGGCTCTCAGGCGATCAAAGCTCTGAAAGAGGAGGGGCTCCGGACGATTCTGGTCAATCCGAATATTGCGACAGTGCAAACCGATCCCGAAATGGCCGATGTGGTCTACCTGCAGCCGCTCAACGCGGCCACCGTTGAAAAAATCATCGCCAAAGAAAAACCGACTTGCATCTTGCTGAGCTTTGGTGGACAGACAGCTCTGAATTTGGGGTTGGAACTCGAAGAAAAGGGGATCTTAAAAAAATACAAAGTCAAGGTTTTGGGAACGCCTGTCGAGGCAATCAGACTCACCGAAGACCGCGACCTTTTTAAACAAAATTTGGCCTCGATCGGCATTCTATCCCCCCACAGCATCGCCGTAACCACGGTCGAAGATGCGCTGGTTGCCGCGCGTAAGATTGGCTATCCCGTGATGATGCGCTCGGGCTTTTCTCTTGGCGGCCTCGGCTCTGGGAAAATCGAAGATGAGGCCGAACTCAAAGATCGCGCGCGGCAAGCCCTGCATGGAGCCCCGCAGATCTTGATCGAAGAATACCTTTTGGGATGGAAAGAGCTCGAATATGAAGTGGTGCGCGACTGCGCGAATCAAGCGCTCACCATCTGCAATATGGAAAATTTCGATCCGATGGGAGTTCACACGGGCGAAAGTATCGTTGTAGCCCCTTCGCAAACATTGAGCAATGATGAGTATCATTTGCTGCGCGAAATCGCCATTAAATGCGCCCGCCACTTTAAGATCCAAGGCGAATGCAATGTCCAATTTGCGCTAGATCCCAAAACGAGCCAGTACCGCGTCATTGAAATGAATGCGCGCCTCTCCCGCTCCAGCGCCCTCGCCTCCAAGGCCACCGGCTATCCGCTCGCCTTTGTGGCCGCCAAGCTGGCGCTCGGATTTCGCCTCGATGAGGTGACCAACGCCATCACCAAAAAGACAACCGCCTTTTTTGAGCCGGCTCTCGATTACATCGTCGTCAAAATCCCCCGCTGGGACACGCAAAAGCTAAAAAGCGCCGACCGGACGATCGGCACTGAGATGAAAAGCGTCGGCGAAGTGATGGCCATCGGCAGATCGTTTCCCGAAGCTCTGCAAAAAGGGATCCGGATGCTCAATATCGGCTCCAGCGGCATCGATGAATCGCCCGAGGAGATCGAAAATCCACTGAATGAAATCCGCAAACCCACCGACCGGCGCCTCTTTGCTCTCTATGAGTTTTTCCAAAATGGGGGGAGCGTCGAGGAGGCTGCCAGCCTCTCCCACATCGATCCATGGTTCCTCCATCAATTGCACAAGCTCGCCCAATTCCAAAAGGAGATTACCGAAGAGAAAATGACTCCCGAGCTGATGCGCAAAGCCAAATGCCTCGGGTTTTCCGATCCCTCGATCGCCCGGTTTAAAAATGAGACCGAAAGCGAGATCCGCTCCTATCGCCTCAAACATAAAATCACTCCCTTCATCAAGCAGATCGACACACTCGCCGGCGAATTCGACGCTGAAACCAACTACCTTTACACCACCTACAGAGCCGCCTCTCACGATATCGTCCCCTCGAAGAAAAAACCGATCATTGTTCTCGGCTCGGGGCCCTATTGCATCGGCTCTTCGGTCGAATTCGATTGGTGCGCCGTCAATATGGCGCGCACCTTGCGCAAACTGGGCGCTGAAGTGATCATCATCAACTCGAATCCCGAAACTGTCTCCACCGACTTCGACGAATCGGACCGCCTCTACTTTGAAGAGCTCACCTTTGAGCGCGTGCAAGACATCGCCGACTTTGAAAATCCGCGCGGCCTCATCGTCTCCGTAGGCGGCCAAATCGCCAACAATCTCGCCTATCCGCTCCACAAAAAAGGGGTCCCCATCCTTGGCACTCCCGCCGTCTCCATCGACAAAGCGGAAAACCGCGACTCCTTCTCCTCTCTCCTCCACGACCTCAAGATCGACCAACCGCCTTGGCAGAGAGCCACTACGCTCCAAAAAGCGAAAGACTTCGCCCACCACAACAGCTATCCCGTCCTCATCCGCCCCTCCTACGTCCTCTCTGGCGCCGCCATGAACGTCGTCGCCAACGAAG
>CAYWKW010000051.1:0-12313 GCA_964458995.1 uncultured bacterium
TTGGGGTGGGGTGCAGGCGGATCTCAAATTCAGTGGCTGTCCGACGCCGGCAGAATCCGATTGTTCGGGTTGTTTCGGTATACAATGGAAAATATCGAGTCTGCAGCTTCCTGGGCCGCCTTCTTCAAACCTAAAGACTTGCGCACCCCGGCGCACCCCTCCTTGCATTGCGCGCGGGCCGCCTCATCAAACCACAATTTTTGAGCCCAAAAAAAGAGTTGTTCCTCTGTTAAATTGGGTCCAAAAAGTTCGGGGAAAACAGATTTTTTAACAATGATATTCGCAATGCAATAAAAAGGGAGATTAATGTGAAATATTTTTTGAGCGATGAAACAATCAACCGGTTTAATGGCGAAATTGACGACGGTGGGGGTGCCGTGCAGGGCGAGCTCCAGAGTGACGGTTCCCGATGTCGCGATCGCCAGGTGGCTCGCGCGCATGAGCTCATAATTTTTTTCAACGGGATCGGTCGCCTTAGAAATGACGATCTTCAGGGCGGGGTCGAGTTTTTGAAGCCGCTCGGCGACGGCTATTTGGATGGGTAGGTTGCGCTCGATTTCCGTTTTTCGGCTCCCTGGGAAAACACTCAAGATTTTTTGACCCTGATAGGTGCCCACGGGGGTAAATTCGGCAACGGGGATAGTCAGGGGGTGGCCGATGTATTTGACCGGCAGCTGCGTGGCGGCAAAACATTCTTTTTCAAACGGGAAAAACGTAAGGAGGAGATCGAGGGTTTCAGCCATTTTGGGAATCCAGTGCTTGTTCCAGGCCCAAACGGTCGGACACACCATGTGGATGATTTTCCCTTTGTACCCTTTTTTCCTCAGGCTGCCTTCAAGCCTCAAATGGAGCCCCGGGTAGTCGATAAAGACCACCGCTTTTGGCGAGAGATCTAAGAGGATTTTCCGAATGGCGTAGAAATAGCGGATGAGCTTGGGCAACGCTAACAATACATCGATGAATCCCATGACTTGCAATTTCTCCATCGGGAAGAACTCCCGAATGGGAAACTGGCGCATTTTAGGGCCCGCAATGGCTCCAATTTTTAAATGGGGCTGCGCCAAAAGGAGCTCTTCAATCAATCGGGCCCCGTGTAAATCTCCGCTCAATTCCCCCGTTGAGATAAATAGATCAATCATGGGATTTTTATAGAGTGAAAAACCCATTCGGACCCTTCTTTGAAAATTTCGGGGGAGGTTCCGTGGCCTCTTTGTCCGATGGAGGGGCTGATGAAGAGTTCCACTTGCGCGCTCCTTGATTTTTTCTTGCGGACGAGCGACATGGCAAATTCGTAACATTCGTGAGTGCCTACGCTCGTATCGTCATTGCCAATATAAAGGCGTATGTGGCGGTCTGAGAGTGGTTCTGCGAGGTGAACAAGGTCTAAACGGTTCGTGAGCTCATGATCGTGCATGTGGGCGAACTCTCTGAGTTTTCCCAGGCGAGTGAGAGGAGCAAAACCCAAGAGAATGCGAAATCGTTCGTCGCGTGCCGCTAAATGAGCGGCGATAAATCCGCCGCGGGAAAGTCCTCCTGTGGCCATTTTTTGGGGGTCGGCAAATTTTTCCCGAACGGCAAAGTCGACCGCTTGCTGCGCGGCGTCGAGAAATTGGGGCAGTGTGGGGATCCCTTTGGAGAGATCTTCAGCCCAGATGGACATCGCTTTGGTTGCAGGAAGCTCATTTTCATGTCCCGGGAGCGTCATCGAAAAGATGCGGATCATTTGTCCGCGAAGAACCTGCACGGGCTGATTGTAGGGGTCGAGAGTTAAGCTATCTGGGCCCGAAAGGGCAAAGTAGAAAAAAGAGGGGAGAGGGCCATGATCTAAGGCGGGTCCTGTGTGGTAGAGAGTCACATCGGGAGCTACAGTCAGTGCGCTACATAGGTTTTTCATGAAGGTTTCTACCTTCTTCTTCTGCGGCGGCGTCTTTGAGGGGGCGGAGCTTCTTCTGATTCATGGGAAACAAAAGCCGCTTCCGTCCAGAGAGTGTAGTGGGGAAGTATCTCGGGATCTACGATCGAGCGGAATTTGAGAAGATGGAGGGCCATCGGGAAAAGGGGGTCTCTGGGAGCTCTGGGGCGTCGCAGAGGGCGGCCATCGATGGGAATAAACCGGTATTGCGACGTCAGGATAAATCCCATGATGCCTCTCATGCGGCGAGGGATCTTGAAGAAAGGGTTGAATGCATGATCGATCGTCCGGTGCGCCATTTCAGCAATTTGGCCGAGGTGGAGCTGCTTTTCCTGCGCCTTCGCTTTCTCGGCGGTGTTGTGGGTGAAAAGGGGGAAAATGAGAGTCGCCAAAAGCAAAGAGCGATCCAGCGGCTCTTCAGGAGTCGCTTTTTTCACTTCATCATCGATCACACGGAGCAAGTGGTAAGGCACTTCATTCGACTCTAAAAATCGAGAGAGAATGGGTGAAAGGGGCTTCAATAAACCATATTCGTTGAGTAGATGGAAGAAGGAAGAAGAAGATCCCGATTCGAGCATGCGGAGGAGTTCTTCAAAAATGCGTGCGGAGGAACTTTTTAAAATTTCCCCTTTGCAATTGAGAAGAGCCTCAAAAGTCGGTTTATGGATTTCAAAATTAAATCTGGCGCAGAATTTAATGAGGCGGATCATCCGGACAGGGTCCTGGGTGAACCGGATATCAGGCTGTCCAATCGTTCTTAAAACCCGTTTTTCAAGGTCGAGATAGCCGCCCACATAATCGATCACTTTTTGGCTTTCTGGATCGTAAAAAAGGCCGTTGATGGTGAAGTCTCTTCGCAAGACATCCTGCTCTTCGGTTCCCCACTCATTATCTCGCACGATCAACCCCGCCTCTTCGGTAGCCCCGGAGCGGAATGTTGAAACCTCGATCACTTTGCGTCCAAAACGGATATGAGCCAATCTAAAACGCCTTCCGATCAAAATGGCATTGCGGAAGAGCGCCCTGATCTCTTCGGGCTTGGCAGATGTCGATACATCAAAGTCTTTGGGTCTTTGATTCAAAAGCAAATCGCGGACACCGCCCCCGACAAGGTAGGCTATATGCCCAGCTTGGCGGAGCTTCTGTATGACATAGAAAGCATGTTGGTCAATTCGGTCTGGAGCAATCTTGTGCTCGTCGACGCTATAAATTTTCGGCTGCATCTAAATTAACTTGAAGCGTATAGTATAGAGGCTAAATAGTCAAGAGTTCAAAATGAAACCTGTTTTAGGCGGAACCCTGCTCGTCGCGGGCACCTCCATAGGAGCCGGCATGCTGGCCCTTCCCGTCGTCACTGCGGAAGGGGGCTTTTTTCCTGCCTTTTTCGTCTACCTACTCTGCTGGGTTTTCATGACCTGCACCGGCCTGCTTCTCCTCGAGCTTTGCCTCAAACTCCCCCCCGACGCCAACCTCATCACCATGGCCAAAACCTATCTTGGCCGCCCCGGGTTGATCTTTGCATGGGCCCTCTATCTCTTACTTTTCTACTGCCTCTCCGTTGCCTACATTTCTGGCGGCGGCGGCCTTCTGCAAAGCTGGTTCGGCGGCTCCATCTGGCTCTCGCAAATCGCCTTCGTCCTCCTCCTCGGCGCCTGCGTTTACATAGGTACCCGCATGGTAGACCGGCTCAATCTGTTTCTCATGGCTGGCCTGATCATCACCTACCTCTCGTTCGTTATCTTCGGCCTTCCCTACGTCGACACCGCCAATCTCGAATCGTCCAATTGGGGCGGCTCATTCCTTGCGCTCCCTGTGATTTTCACCTCTTTTGCCTATCAAGGGATCATTCCCAGCCTCACCGCCTATCTCAAAAGGGACGCGCGCAAAATTCGCCTGGCGATCATTGCCGGCACATCCATCGCCTTCTTCATCTATCTTCTTTGGGAATTTCTCATTCTGGGGATTGTCCCCCTTGAAAGTCTCATTGAAGCGAAAAAACTGGGGCAAACGGCTGTAGCCCCGCTGAAAAACCATGTAGCCGCATCGTTTCTCACTTCCATTGGCCAGGCGTTTGCTTTCTTTGCCATTGCCACCTCATTTCTGGGTGTTACTCTCGGCCTTCTCGACTTCCTTGCCGACGGCTTTCATCTACCCAAAAAGGGCTTACGCAAGTTTTTTCTAGCGCTTCTCACTTTCGTTCCGCCCCTTCTCATTGCCCTCACCTATCCCAACATCTTCATTTTCGCCCTCGTCTTTGCTGGCGGCATCGGCTGCGCGCTCCTCCTCGGCCTCCTCCCGCCCCTCATGACCATCGTTTCCCGCTACCTGCATCAAGGCCACACCGGCCCCAACCAACTAGGCGGAGGAAAATGGGTCTTAGCCCTGCTCATTCTCTTTGTTATTTTTGAGTTGGTGATGGAGGGGTGGGGGATTGTGAGCGGGTGATTTTTGCATAGCTTCACTCTTCTGTGTCTGGATCTTCCTCCTCGATGATACCCCATTCTGCAATGAGGTAGGCGGTGAGGATGTTGGATGCCATTTTAGGCTGGCCGAAGGCCATCCATGGTTCGAGTGAGGATCAACGGCTTGTTGCCAATCTTTGCTTGGCAAAAGGTATATTCAATTTTACTTAGCATTTTTTTCCTTTAGTTTTCATTGATTTAGTTACGAGATTAATTATACAAAATAATGAATAAATATTCAATACAATTTAAAAAGATGTTTATAATTAGTTGTTTACGGCTTATTTATTGAATATTTATTCAGATGTCTAGGAGAAGTTTTTTGATGTTTTGGAGGAGTTTGGGGGTATCTTTGATCGATTTGGGGGCGACGAAGATGGTATCGTCGCCAGCGAGGGAGCCGAGGGTGGAGGTTTCGATTTGGTTGTAGTCGATGATGCGGGCTACCATGGAGGCGGCTCCTGGACTTGTGAAAATGACGACGAGGGTTTCGTTAGCGGCGATATCGACGATGAGATTGCGGATTTGCGACCGGGTGGATGAGGGGGCTGGCTCCTTGGGAAGGGAGTAGACGATTTGGTCTTGGGCATTTTTTGTTTTTACGGCCCCGATTTCCCGTAGCAGGCGAGAGACCTTGGTTTGGTTGATGGGGTACCCCTTTTTGGCAAGAATTTCGCAAATGGTCCCTTGGCTGCTGGATTTGCGGGAGAGGAGCACTTCACGAAGGTCGTTGAGCAGGGAAGACTTTGTCTTTTTGGCCATAAAGTCATCTTATCAAGCGGGGCGGGTGCTTTGCAATAAAAAGGAGATGATGTATGGGGAGGGTATGGAGAGGAAGAAGGTTCTGATTTGGGGGACGTTGGCTGCTGCTTTGCTGGTTTTTGGGGGGGCGGTGCTATTGAGGGAGAAGCCTAAACCGTTTGTCATAAAGCCGTCAGAGGGGTTTTTGTCGATGGGGAATGCGAATGCACCTGTGGAGATCGTATTGATTGAGGATTTCCAGTGCAAAAACTGCCGGGTTTTCAGCCAGAAAGTAATCCCCCAAATTCGAGAGGAATATGTGAAAACGGGGAAGGCCCGCTTTACCTTGGTGCCAGTCTCTTTCTTAACCGGGTCCCATACCATTGCCAACGCCGCTTTGGAGGTCTATCGGCAGAATCCCGGCGGGCTTTACAACTATTTAGGGGAAGTTTTGAACCAAGAGGGCGAGGTCAAGATGGATGACCTATTGAGAATAGCGAGAAGGATGGGCGGGATCAATTTGACAAAGTTGCAAAATTGCCTTGAAAAAAGCTGCCATAAAGGGGAGCTGGAAAAAAATCTCGAATGGGCCAGAAAAGTGATGGGTAGTAAATTCCGGACGCCATCGCTCTATATCAACGGCGATCCTGGATCGACCTACTCTTTTGAAGCCATCCAAAACCAAATCAACCATGTCTTTGGGAAGTTATGAAACTCTACTTTGCCTGGGTTATTTCTTTGGTGGCGATCCTAGTGAGTTTCTATTTCGGGGAAGTTCTTGGCATGGAACCGTGCCGGCTCTGTTGGTATCAACGGATGGCCATTTTCCCGCTAGCTCTTTTCTTAGGAATCGCCGCTTATAAAAACGATCGAAAAGTGGCTCTCTACGCCTTGCCATTGGTGTTCTTTGGAGCTCTAATGGCCGCCTACCAATCCTTGAGCGGAATTTTTCCCACTCTGCATAGCGCAAAAATCTGCGGCGGCGGCCATTGCACCGATCAAGGCCTCCTACCCATTTTGAGTTTCATTGGGTTCTCATTGATTGCCGTTCTTATTTTTGCCGCTCGGGTTAATGCTTGCAAAAAATGATTTCGATTTACGATAGTCGACCCTTACACAACAGGAGAAAACTGTCATGGCCAAGCTCTATTTTCGTCATGGAACGGTGGGAAGTGCAAAAACCCTAAACTTGCTCGCAGTTGCCCACAATTATCGTCAGCAGGGCAAAAAGATTCTGCTGATGAACCCCGATCTCGATACTCGTTTTGGAAAAGGGCGAATTAAATCGCGAGCCGGCCTCGAGATGCAGGCCGATGTGTTGATCGTGGATGAAAATTCACTCAAAGGACTCAACTATGTTGGGGTCAATTGCATTTTAGTGGATGAAGCCCATTTTCTATCGAGCAAAGTGATCGATGAGCTGCGCAATATTGCACTCAATTTTGATATTCCGATTCTCTGCTATGGTCTTCGCACTGATTTTAAATCGCACCTTTTTGAGGGGTCGGCTCGTCTGATGGAGCTGGCTGATTCGATAGAAGAGGTGAAGGCGACGTGCCATTTTTGCAACCGGAAATCGATTCTGAATTTGCGCTATGTCAACGGACTGGCTGTCTCCGAGGGCCCGGTTGTAGAGCTAGGCGCCGAGGAGAAGTACCTTCCCTCCTGCTACAAATGTTACACCCGCGAGATCGACAAAGGCCGGCTAGCCCGTCTTCAAGGTTCCTGTTGTAAATAGTGAGCTGGTTTTCAAATATTTATTATATGTAAATAATAGTTGTAGATTATTAAACTTTTTGATATAATCTGCGCATGTTTTTATTTGATAATTCAGTTTCTAATTGGGTGCGCCATAAGATTGATGAGTCTGTTTCGACCCTTCGAAAAGTCGCCGACCATCCGGTGGCCCGGAAGGTAGCTGCAGCGGCCCTTTCCCTCGGCTGCGCCTATGCGATAGAGAAAGCCTTTTATATGATGGCAGATCCTGTCATAGTTCCGGCAAATTGTGAAGTCCTCGATAGGCGCTCTTTTTATCGGCCTATCGTGTTGTCAGATGAAAAGATAAACTTTTCCCCTTTGCGCGAAAATACATGCGATGGCTTCCCTCCCACTTTGTGTTTCCCCACTCCGCTTCTGGCAGCAAGCCTAGATTCTATACGGACGTCGTTTGCGCGGGGGGTGGCGATAGTTGTTCCCGTTTGTTTAGGCGCCCCTAAATTATTTAAAAGGGCGATCAATAAAGTAGGTTCTGTCCTTGGGCCTTATCTGAACGCTATTGTCCCTTCCAGAAAAAAATCGATGGGCGAAAGCACCTGGCTACAGGCTGGTCGGGGAGCCATGCTTTTGCCGGTTGCGCTTACTGTGGGATATGCTTCTGTGGTTGCGGCTGCGATGGCAGGATTTAGGACATTAGACCCACTCACCGAATTCAAGCGAAATCCTTGTGTATCTTTTCATCATCAAAGGGATATCTATGAATTCGGGTCTATATCCGTTCCGAGAGAGGAGTTTATATGTCGTGTGATGATTCAAGAGTTTACATTAAAACAGATGCCTTCTCTTTATCTGATAGCCCACCGTTTGCCTAAGGAAGCCAGGTTTGTTTCTGAGGCAACCCTTGCAAAGGTGGGAAGAGTTGTTCTGAGCTCGGCACTATTTTCTCTCTTTCATTTGAAGAATGCTCAGGTATTCGGAAATGGAGTGCCATTCCAATTGGCAAATACTTTTGGGACAGGACTCGTATTCGGCGCTCTCCAAGAAAGAACGGGGCGAGTGTGGGCTTCCATTGGTCTTCATGCTATGGCCAATTTCTTCGTTACCTATAGTATAATGAATCGAAATTGCTAATCGGATTAATCCAGGCCGAAGCGGATCTCTTTTCTGAGAAGGAAGATGCCGAAGAGGTTGAGGATGAGGAGGAGGGCTCCTGCTAGGGACATGATCACGAAGGCTTGGGCTGCGTCGACGAAGGCGAAAGTGGGCAGCATGAAACAGGCATAGAGATAGTAGAGCGTGGGGCCCCATTTTGGGTGGATGAATTTAGCGCATTTGGCGCCGACGACAAAGTAGGCGAGTATGGAAGTGTAGCCGAGAAGAAAAAGAAAGATAGGCATAAATAGATTCATGTAGGGAAAGTAGAGTCCAAGGGCTTCCTGAACCATCAGGGTCACGTCAATGCCCGAATTCCAATGTCCTGTGGCAAGAACAACGAAAATGCTGAGCGAACAGATCACAAAAGTGTCTATAAAAATCCCAATGATGGTTAGAGAAGCCTGTTTCTGAATTTTTTGAGTGCCGCTCTCTGCGTAGAGAACGGAAGTGTAGCCAACCCCAATATCACCTGAATAAGCCCCGCGGGAAAGTCCCATCGAGATGGAGAGCATGACGGTACTCCCCGCAAAGCCTCCTTTGGCCGCTTGGGCCGTGAAGGCCCCTTTGAAGATCGAGGCGAAGAGGGCGGGAAGTTCTGAGGTGTGTTGGAAGATCACCCAGAGGGTCATGAGGACGTAGACGAGGATGAAGAGGGGGATGAGGCCGCTGCAAACTTGGCCAACGCGGCTGATGCCGCCGCTAGCGACGGCGAGGATGGCAACCATAAGGCAGGCGACTACGAGGTATTCGTTGATGTGCCAATTGGAGGCAAAACTGTCGGCCATGACATTGAACATGAAGATCTCAACGCCATAGATGCAAAGAAGAATACAGATGAGGGGCGCAATCCACTTTCCTT
Organism: uncultured bacterium; assembly: GCA_964458995.1. GTDB lineage: Bacteria > Chlamydiota > Chlamydiia > Chlamydiales > SM23-39 > REEB52. The sequence continues at coordinate 8,846 of CAYWKW010000051.1, forward strand.
TGTAGGCAAGCGGGAGAAAATACATGGGGCCCCCATCATAGCTTCCCTGCCGATTGGGGACTCTATGCTTCATTCCGAGATAAACTTCCGAATATTGGATGAGCATTCCGGCTAGGCCCCCAATCCAAGCCCAAAAAAGGGCGCCCGGACCCCCAATTTGCACCGCAGTCACTATTCCGACGACATTCCCAATTCCAATGCAACCGCCAATAGCCGCAAAAAAGACTTTGATGGGATGAACGCCCGTGTTTGCATTTTTTTCCCGGAAAAAAGAAAAAAAGGAGCCGAGAATCGCACCAAAACGACGAACTTGAAAAAAACGGGAATGGATCGAAAAATAGGCGCCCAGGCCAAGGATCAAAAGAAAGGCAATGTGCCCCCAAATGAATTCGTTAATTGTCTCAAGAAATTGAAAGTCCATTTGCCCGTAAAAATAAATCCTTCCAATGATACTGGTCTAAGAGCTTTTCTGTCGAGTAACCCAGAAGAAGGTGGGCAATAAAAAGGGCTTCGATGGAGGAGAGTCCGAGGTTCGGGTCGGGGCACTCGGTTTGCTTGCGGGGGTAGGCGGTTTTGTAGCCCGGCGGCAAACCGCGCGCTTCGAGTTTCCAGGGAAGCTGCTTCTCCATCACTTGCGCCAGGCGCCATGTCCCATCAATGAGAAGAAGACCCCGATGCCGGTCTTGAAGAGTGAGAGGTGGCGCCCCCACTTTTAAGAGCAGATAGTGGGAGCAATCGGGCAAACGGTCGACCGGATAGGTAAAGAATTGGAGATCGGGATGTTTTTCCAACCCCGAGAGGGAGCACTTTTTGAGGTTTTCACGCCGGTGGCGCAGGATGAGGGTCTTCATATTATGATTTTGTGATCGGTCACTTTAAAAAGAGTTTTCGGAATTTCATAGAGGAATCGCGAAGGGTTGGTCGGATTTACTTTCCCCATCCGCATGCGCGCGCGGGCCATGCTCAACGTGAGAAATTTTTGAGCGCGGGTGATCCCCACATAAAAGAGGCGCCTCTCCTCTTCGAGCCCCGTTTGCATCATGCTCTTCTCATGGGGCAAAATCCCATCTTCAAGCCCCACGAGAAAACAGGCGGGGAATTCGAGCCCTTTGGCGCTATGAAGCGTCATAAGATGCACTTGGTCTTCGGTCGCTTTTTTGCTCTTCATAGGCTGCCGGTTCAAGGTGGTTGTGGCGACAAAATCTTGCAAGCTGCCCTCTGCTGAGGCGAGAGCATTGACGCACTCTTGGACGTTTTCCCATTTAAACTCGCGCATCTTCTCCGATTTGACCTCCTCTTCAATCGCTTTTTTGTAATTGATCTTTTCGATCAGCCAAGTCAGCGTATCGGCCAATGGGGGCGTTTTAAATCGAAGGGCCGCCTCTTGAATCAAATCGACAAAGGAGCTGACCGACTTTTTTTCCTCTTTTTGCAATAGATTCCAGAGGGGAATATTGGCTGCGCGATTGGCTTGAGTGAGTTTATCCAAATATTCGTCGGATATGCCTCTTCTGGGGACATTGATGATCCGGAGGAGAGCTTCCTGATCGAGAGGATTGGCGATGACGCGCAAATAGGCGAGGAGATCTTTGATTTCGCTCCTTTCGGAAAATTCGAGACCGCCAAAGACTTCGTAAGGGATGCCCCGCATCCATTTGCCCTCCTTTTGCCATGAGGCTTGCATAAGCGCCACTTCAAATTGCCTGGAAAGGGCATTGGAGCGATAGAGGATCGCCATGTCGCGCCAACGAAGCCCCTTTTCTTTTAAGATAAGGAGGCGCTGTACGACGGCGTTTGCTTCATCCGCATCGGTCGGGGCGTTGAACACTTCGATTGGGTCGGCTTGCCCCGCTGCGCTCCAGAGCTTTTTTTTGTGCCGGTTTTGGTTGTGGTGGATGACCGCATTCGCCGCCTCCAAGATAGCAGAGGTGGAGCGGTAGTTTTGCTCGAGTTTGATAGTGTGGTCCGCTTTGAAATTGAGGATGTTTTTCACTTCGGCGCCGCGCCAGCCGTAAATCGATTGATCATCGTCGCCCACAACGCACAGATTTTGGTATTTCGCGGCCAACAATTCGGCCAACCGGAATTGGGCAGGATTCGTGTCTTGGTATTCATCGATCATGATGTAGCGATACCGCTCTTGGTACCGGTCCAGCACCTGAGGATGCTCTTCAAAGAGGCGGGTCGTCAATGTGATCAAACTATCGAAGCTGACGGCGTTATAGGCTCTCAGCGAAGAGTTTAGCCTCAGGTAGAGGTCTTTCGAAAAGGAGTCGTGCCATGTGCCCTCATCTTCGGAAAAACCTTGATTGGCCGCCTCGGCGAGAGCCGCTTTTGTGGGCGCCAGGGAGGGGAGTTCTCCCGTGTGTCCCAACATATCTCGGGCGAGTTGTTGGATGAGCCGCTGCATGTCCCGCTCGTCATAGAGGCTAAATTCGCGCGTGTAGCCCAGCCGGTCAATCTCTTTGCGCAGCACCTGCATGCAAAAACTGTGGAAGGTGCAAAGAGTCACCTCCTTTCCTGTTTTGATGAGGGCTTCAACGCGGTGGCGCATTTCGGCTGCGGCCTTGTTGGTGAAGGTGAGGCCCAGAATGGATTGGGGGGTGGCGCCGAGTTCGATGAGATGGGCGATGCGGTGGACAATGACGCGGGTTTTGCCGCTTCCTGCGCCAGCCAAAACAAGGATGCGCCCCTTCACAGTGCGGACGGCTTTTTCCTGAGGTTCGTTGAGTTTCATTTGATCAATCGAATCAATTCATCCCTAATGTCGCATACTTTGGCATTTTTTGCGCATTGGCGAGGGATGACGTTGAGTTCAAAGGGGGGCAAAAAGGCATATTGCAAGCGGAAAGCTTCTCGTACCAGTCGCTTGAAGCGGTTCCGTTCTGGGGAAGAGCCAAAACGACTGGACGCGCTAATTCCCAATTTGAGTTTTTTCGAGGGGCGGCAGTCGATACAAAGAAACTTGCCGACAAGGCGTTTTCCCTCCCTGACGACGCGTTGAAACTCCTTCCGCGATCTAAGCCGCATGGCTTTCGAAAAGATCAAGCGGCTAGCTTTTTGCGTCCCGCTCTGCGGCGGCGATTGATGACTTTTCGTCCTCCCGCAGTTTTCATGCGAGCGCGGAAGCCGATAGTCTTTTTGCGGCGAAGTTTGCTGGGTTGGTATGTCCGTTTCATGATTCATCCGATAGGGTAAACAGTTTTTTCCTATGGAGAATACGCGATGACAACATAATATTCAACCATCAAAAAATATTGAATAAGGGTCTAAGGTATAAAGAAAATGACGTCGGGCATGCTTTCGCTACCGCTCCGCCCCCGCGCCCAGGGGCCCTAACTGAGACTTTGCAGACCGGTCGCATTCGCCTCCCTATCGCGTGCTCGCCGCTTGCCGTGGAAACCACTGTTCGGCGCGGCTGCGCTGCGATTCTGCTGTGTCTCAGCGGGCAAGGTCTACGCTGAGCAC
>CAYWKW010000052.1:0-12274 GCA_964458995.1 uncultured bacterium
GAAGATCTTATGGAATTTGTCCATGGTTGCGCAAGTATAATTCTGATATTGGCGCGCTAAATCGGCCGGCATATCGATATAGGCGATCTGAATTTTCTTCTTAAGAGCATTAAAAAGGGCCTCTGCAAGCACATTCCAAGTTGTCGTTTTTCCCTGCCCAATATTAAAAATGCCGCAAACACCTCGATACTTCGGTTCTAACAGCGCGCAAGTCATCCGCACAGCATCTTTTACATAGATGAAATCGCGCATCTGACCGCCATGGTCATATTTCGGATCGTTTGATTTGAATAACTGGATGGAGCCCTCATCGCGAGCCTTTTGCATCATTTTCAAGACCATAGAAGCCATGCGTCCCTTGTGATACTCGTTGGGACCAAACACATTGAAGTACTTCAAGCCAACCACGCGATTCAGCACCCCTTCCCGTTTCATCCACAAATCGACCAGCTGTTTGGAGAAGCCATACATGTTTAACGGGCGCAGCGACTCCAAAGCCGCCTCGTCATCCTCAAACCCGAGCGCGCCATCACCATACGTTGCCGCACTCGACGCATACACAAACCGCTTGTCCGCCTTCAAAGCCCACTCGGCCAACCTCACGGTGAAGCGGAAGTTATTTTCCATCAGGTAGTCGGCGTCGCTCTCCACCGTATCGGAGCAAGCGCCCAAGTGGACGATCGCCTCGACCTCCCCCTCTCGTCCCTGCAACCACTCCAAAATCTTATGGCGGGAGATCAGATCGACAAATTGTTTGCCGACCAAGTTTTTCCACTTCTCCCCTGTTTTCAAATCGTCAACCAGGAGGAGGTCTCCATTCCCTAAGTCATTTAAATGGCGCACGACGCCGGAGCCGATCATGCCGGCAGCGCCTGTGACAACAATCAGAGGTCTTTTTTTCATAAATTCAAAGTGGTTCCGCAGGAAGCGTACCACAGATCGCCATTGAGCTGCAATCTTGTTAAAGGATCTCGGCGATCGGCACGGTGAAGGGGTCCTCTGGGTTTGTCCTCGGCTCGGAGACCTCTTCATACGGCTTGCTAGTTCTTTCCTTTCCCATCTTGGACAACTCTCCATCCAACCATTCGTAATCGTTGGGGTCCATCATCTGATAAAGGCCGTCAAAATCACCCTTGGTATCAAATGAATCGTATGCTGTGTCAATAAAATAGATCCCCCGTTCCCCGAGCTGATTTTCTCCTAGCATGATGTTATTGCCAAAGCAATCGCTGAAACCTGTACTCCGAATCACCTTCAAAACCGCTTCCATCTCTTCTCTATCAACGTGGCGGCAAATGGGTTTAATTCGTTCCGCAAAAAGCTCAATGTCCTCCATGTCCAAATAGTCCCGATAGGAAATGGCCAGATTCGGATTGGTTGGGTCATACTCTGTAGATTGTGCAAATCTACTCTTGCTCGGATCCCACGGTCCTAGAGGCTTTATCACTGCATATTTCCGGGGAACTTTAACGATGTGTTGAAGGTTCAAGTCCCTAGCTGCCTGAGCGATCACTTCCCTGCCAAATACCCTGTCGATACCAGCTCTTTTGCAGACATATTGTTGATGAAAGCGCTGCGCGAACCATTTGGGATTTGTCTGTGAATCAAACTCAGATTCGGTGAGTAGTATTCCCCGGCCCCGCATTTCTCTGAAGGCCTTTTTAACAATCTCTTTCCGCTCAGACAGTTTCATATTGGACCTAAAAAGGAAGCTCTTTGTGTGCAAAGTGGAACCTGCCGGCAGAGCTTCTTCAGAAAGAGCTGGCAAGTTAGGACGGGGGAGGAAATACTCAAACACCGACTTGGCTGTCGCAGAAATGGCATCTGAAACGGCCGATCCAATCTGAGCAGACAAACCTGTGTTCACGAGCTGTTGGCCCGCCGCCCATATAGCTACTACTCCCATATGCGTATATCCTCATGTTTTTTTACAAACATTATACTTTAATTTTTAATTAAAATAAACTGTTTTATATCCCGATATTAATCAATACCAATCAGAGCGATTGATGGAATGAAATCGATAAAAAGTAATTCCATCAATGATTTTTGGACTGCCTTCCAGACAAAAGAAGGCGGTACCGCTTCCCGTCAGGGTCACAGTTTTAAAACTCTTCGCCAATTCATCCCTTAAAGCAACCAATCTCGGCTCCAGGCGAAAGGCAGGAACTTCGAGATCGTTGAAGTAGTTTTCAGTTCTACTGGGCAGGTCTTCAATCCGAGTATTCTTGTAAACTAGCGGCGTTGAGAGGCCATAGGGCGGTTTGGCTAGCCAGCCGCTGATGGGCTGCATCGCACGGGGCTCCATGATTTCCCCTCGACCCGTGCATAGGGCCGTTCCTGATGAGAAAAAGAAGGGAACATCGGAACCCAACTGCGCGCCCATTTGGATCAATTGTTCCAGCGTGGCTCTCTGTCCCGTTAGTTGATTGAGGGCCCACAAAGCGGTGGCCGCGTTGCTGCTGCCGCCTCCTAGGCCTGCCTGGATAGGAATTTGTTTTTCAATGTGAATCTTAAAGGCGGGGCAGGAAAATTCTCTCCGAAAGAGGTGGAGAGCTTTGGTGGCTAGATTGGTTTCATCGCAGGGGATGGAAGGGTTGCTGCAAGAGATTTCATCCTGAACCGAAGGTTCAAAGAAGAGGTGATCAAACAAATCGATCGCCTGGAATAAAGAGGCGATGTCGTGGTAGCCGTCGGGCCTTTTTCGCAAGACCCGAAAGGTTAAATTCAACTTCGCCGGCGATAAAAAACTTGCCATCCTAGCTCAATAGGCGGGGGAAGCCCCCGGACCCCCATAGAAAAATTTTTCTTCTTCTGGGGTTAGGGGGCTAACCGGGGTCCCCGTTCTGTTCATCCTGTTCCCCTACTCGGGCTTTTCGGCCTCTTTTTCTTCGACTGGGAGCGGCGCTGTGACGGCCTCGATCCCAGCAGTGCTTACGCCCTCGGGGATGATGTGCAATTGGCAAGCCACAGTAACGCCCTCTTTGAGTTTGAGAGAGATCTTGTGCACGCCCGTCTCTTTGATCGGCTTGGTGATCAGAACCGCTTTGCGCTCAATGGGAAGCCCTTTCTCTTGGAAGAGTTGCGCAATGTCAGCCGCAGAAACAGAGCCATACATGTGCCCTTCTGGGTCGACTTTCACACGGGTTTCCAGGGTCGTTCCCTCAACTTGAAGGGCCAGTTCCTCGGATTCTTTGCGGTCGACGACGGCTTGCTTGGCTCGCTCGGCGCGGAGGCGCTCCTGTTTGCGAATCGTGTTGGATGTCGCTACAACAGCAAACCCTTGCGGGAGAAGAAAATTGCGCACGTAGCCTGGTTTGGCGGAGACGATTTCCCCTTTTTTGCCGAGAGCTTCAACGTCTTGGAGTAAAAGCAATTGTTGTTTCATGATCCTCTCCTATTCTTCCGCCACAAAAGGCAAAAGCGCCATATGACGGGCGCGCTTGATCGCCTTCTTGAGAACTTTTTGATAATAGTAAGACACTCCCGTGATACGGCGCGGCAAAATTTTGCCTCGCTCCGTAATGAATTGCCTCAGGGTGTCTGTGTCCTTGTAGTCAATAGTATCTACTTTTGAGGCTACAAAGGGGCACGCTTTCTTCTTTTTCGCAAAAGGAGATGAATCGCCACTTTGCTGTGATGCAGGTCCTTGCTGCTGCGGCATCTGTTGTTGTCTTCTTGGCATCATGGCTTAACCTTGCATTTTAAGGGGTTGGAATTCTAACGTGTCGAGCACTTTCTCAGCGCGCATCGTCATGAAGCGAATGAGATCTTCATGGAGGTGGTATTCTTTCCAGAGTTCGCCAATGGTTTGTGTGAGAACGGTGAAATAGAGAACGTAATAGTAGCCTTCGCGCTTTCCATCAATCTCATAGGCGAGCTTTTTGCGCCCCTGTTCGTGAATTTTATGGATCTCTCCCCCTTTTTGGGTGATCCCGTCTGTAATCTTATCAAAGGCTTTCTTGCGAGAGTCGTCGCTGAGCGTAGCGCTCAGGATATACATCCCCTCGTAGAGCCCCTTTTTCTCTTTTTTATTCATTTGCATCTCCAATGCTCGGAGTCGATGAATTAGCATAATTCATCGCACTGGTTATTCCTTTGTCCAACCAAATTTCAATAGCTTGGACCACTCTTTCCAGAACGCCTGGAAGGAGCTTCTCTTCCTCTTCAGAAAACCGGCTCAATACATGATCGGCCAAGTCTCCCTCTTCTCGGTCTCCCACTCCAATCCTGAGGCGGGCATACCGAATCGTCTGCAGACACTCTTCAACGCTCTTGAGGCCATTGTGGCCTCCGGAACCGCTGTTGATGCGGATCCGCAGCTGTCCCATAGGAATAGCCACATCATCGGTTACAATGATGAGGCGGGACAAATCGATCTGATAGTAGTGCATTACGAGCGCTACTGACTCGCCGCTGAGATTCATAAAGGTCAGCGGCTTTAATAATATCACGGGATCCTTGCCAATGAGTCCCTCGGCAATGCTCCCCATAAACTTAAGCTGCTTTTTAAACTGGAGTCCATGTTTCTTACCCAGCTTCTCAACAGCTTCGAATCCAATATTGTGACGCGTCCTTTCGTAGGATTTTCCGGGATTTCCGAGACCTACAATCAGAGCTCTATTCACACTTTACTTCTCTATGTTCCCGCTTTCTTGCCGACAATCACAACCACTTCATCCATTTTGGCTAAAGGACGAACATTGGCTGGAATCGCAATGTCAGCCAGGTTTTTAGATTGGCCAATATTCAACTCGCGCACATCAATCACAAATTCTTGCGGTATATGTTTTGGCAGGCAAGTGACTTTCAAAGTGCGGATCACCTGGCGGATAAAACCGCCCAGTTTGACGCCTACGCTGTCAGCCGCGCCTACGATTTGGATGGGCACATTGACAGTGACTGGCTTATCTTCTGCAACCAAAGCAAAATCGACATGCTCAATTTCGTAGCTGGAGACATGGTACTGGATCTCTTTGATGATCGCTTTGTGCTTTTTGCCGCCATTGTGCAATTCGAAAACAGTCGTCGACAAAAGTCCTGGTTTTAAATTGCGAAGGATTGCCTGGATCTCGTCTTTACTGACATGGACCGGCATCCCCTTCTCATCCTGACCATAAATAATCGCTGGAACTTTCCCTTCACGGCGGAGCTTATTGATCACTCCCTTCTTTCCAGTCTCTCTTTTGTGCATTTCTAGCTTCATAATTCCTCTATTTAAATAGCGACGATATCGACTTTGCTGAGATCACCCGTTCGATTGCTTCTCCAAGTAGCGGCGCAATCGAAACTACATGCGTTTTCACATCTTTGGCCGGAGGAACCGAATTCGTAATATAGAATTGGTCAATTCCATCCAATTTCGCTCCGCTCATCAAAAGAGCATGTGTCACAACAGCAATGACGCCTTTCGCACCTTCTTCTTTACAAACTTTTGCAGCCGTGACCAAAGTCGCACCTGTTGAGGTGATGTCATCCACAATAATCGCCTGTTTGCCTTTGACATCGCCAATCAGAGCGTTCACTTCTACACTGCGCCCATTGATTCGCCGTTTGTCGACGATCGCAAGATCTAACTTTAGGTCCTCTGCAAATTTTCTCGCCATTTTATTGCTCCCCACATCGGGCGAAACAACAATGGCATCTTTGAGCTTAAGCTCTTTTAACACTTTCACAAACAACGGCCTAGCATAGAGATGATCTACAGGGACATCAAAAAATCCCTGGATCTGTTCAGTATGCAGGTCCATTGTCAAAACCCGGGTCACTCCGGCTCTTTCGAGCAAGTTGGCCACCAACCGGGCTGTAATGGGCACTCGCCCTTTATCTTTTCGATCCTGCCGCGCGTAGGCGTAGTAGGGAATGACCGCTACGATGTTGCGTGCCGAGGCCCGTTTCAGCGCATCGATCATGATCAAGAGTTCCATCAAATAGTGGTTGGGCCTGCGTGCAGGTGACTGGATCACGAACACATCTCGGCCCCTCACATTCTCAAGAATCTGGACCCCAATTTCCCCATCGGGAAAGGTCTCAATCAGAACCTCACCCAATGCAACGCCCAAACTCTTAGCGACTTCTCTCGCCAACTCAGGATGAGAAGATCCGGCAAAAATCATTGTTGACTGGGTCATGCATCTCTACTTTGGGGCGGAAGGATTCGAACCTCCGCATGGCGGTACCAAAAACCGCTGCCTTACCGCTTGGCGACGCCCCATCACCGAAAAATTTAAGCAGCCATCATAGCCAAGAGTCTAAATATTTTGCAAGGAAGACCCCACATCTATATATAGAAAAATGATGAGGATCGTACACATAGCAGCTGAATTTGCCCCTATCGCCAAAGCCGGCGGCCTCGGAGAGGTCATCGTAGGCCTTGCCAGAGAGCTGGGCCGGGCGGGCGAAGAGGTCCAAATCATCATTCCAAAATATGACTTTATAGACACCTCCAAACTGCCCAATATCCGGCTGGAAACCCCAGATTTTAAATGCCTTGGCTGCACAAACGCAATGTGGACGGCCACGGTGGAGGGGTGCCACATCCATATGCTGGAGGCACGCCATCCTGCGGGCTATTTCCATCGAGGAAAAATTTACGGTTTTGAAGACGACATCTCCCGATTCATCTATTTCTCCCGCGCCGCCCTCGAATACCTCAGAATAAAAAAGACCGCCGTCGATATCCTCCATCTCCACGACTGGCACTCGAGCCTCTGCGCCCCCCTAGTTAAAGAATTCTTTAAAGACCTGAAAGTCAAAGGGATTGTCCTCTCTTTGCACAATACGGAGTACCAAGGAAAATGCGCCACCGCCGATCTCGACGCCATCGGGCTTCGGGGCTCTGAATACTTGACCAAGGAAAAACTGCAAGACAACAATCCGAAATATCCGCAAACGATCAATCTATTGAAGGGCGGCATCGTCTATTCAGACGCCGTTGTCCCCGTCTCGCCCACCTATGCGGAAGAGATCCTCACGCCCGAATATGGGTTCAATCTCGATCCCACCTTGCGCAAATACAAATCCAAAATCACAGGCATACTCAATGGGATCGATCAAACTCTATGGAATCCCTCGCACGATTCCCATTTAGCGGCTCAATATGGGATTGAATCGGTCCAAAAAGGAAAGCAGGCCAATAAAGAAGCTTTGATCAAGAAATTTAAACTCGATGGATCCAAAAGACCTTGGATTGGCGCCGTTACCCGCATCGTTCCCCAAAAAGGGCCTGAACTTCTTGAAGAAGCTTTGAAAAAAGCAATCAAACTGGGCGGCAACTTCATTCTTCTCGGCTCCTCTCCCATGCCAAAAATTCAAGACCACTTTAAAAAACTCAAAGAGCAATATCAGAACGAATCTCAAGTCTTTCTTCAATACGAATACAACGAGGCTCTTGCCCACCTCATTTATGCGGCCCTCGACCTCGTTGTCGTCCCCTCCCATTTTGAGCCCTGCGGCCTAACGCAAATCATCGGCATGCGCTACGGCGCCGTTCCCATTGTCCGGGCGACTGGCGGACTCAAAGACACCGTTTTTGATTGTGAAAATCCAAAAATTCCGGTAGAGAAGCGAAACGGGTTTACCTTCAAAGAGCCCACCAAAGAATCGCTCGACGCCACCCTAGAAAGGGCCTTTCAGCTCTTTAAAAAAGAACCCGCGACTTTTCAGTCTCTCATTCGGCGTGGGATGGAATCGGACTTCAGCTGGAAAAAACCGGCTCAAGATTATCTCAAAGTCTACCGAAAACTCCTAGCTAGCCATCTGTCCCTCAGCCAAAAAGTCGGGAACCTCTAAAACAAAAGCGGTTATATAGTCGTGTCCGAGTCCGAGTCCGTGTCCGAGTCCGAGTTCCGCCTCTCTTTTCGGTCTCGGACTCGGTATCTAGAATGCCTTTCGTATGTAGACCCAATTGGCGTAGACGTAATCGCCGATGGAGATCACCGTGTAGAAGGCGGCAATAGAGACGGCAAAAACGCTCACTTGCTGAAAGAGGGCGAGAGAAATCAGCCCCGTTGTGTAGGGGATCATCAGCAAAATAATGAGAAATGCCACAGCCGCCTGTAAAACCGCCTTCATCTTGCCGCTGAAGCGGGCAGCGAGCGCCACGCCCCGCAGGGCGCACAGAGTTCTAAGCGTACTGATAAAGAGATCGCGATAGAGGAAAACCAAAACCAATATCAGGGGCAGGGCCACAAAACCTTGGGTAAAGGTTAAAAAGAGGGAAATGTGGGTGATGCTATCGGCCATTGGGTCGAGCACTTTGCCTAAGTCGGTCACTTCATTGCGCTTGCGTGCCAACATCCCGTCAAAAATATCGGAACACTCGCAAACGATCAGAAGGCCGAGAAGAATATAAGGAAGCGTACTGAGAGAAATCCCCAGCCACTCCCTTTCGAGGTAAAGAATGGGGAAGACTGGGCTGAGAAAAATCCTAAGCAGAGTGAAATAATGCGCTAAGTTCATTTTGAAAGAGGGTAATCGAATATTCAACTTTTTTGCAATGCTAGCTGTCCGCAAGCGGCCGCAATGTCTTTTCCTTTTGTGTAGCGCCAGGTCGTATTGATGCCCGCTTCTTCCAATATGGCGCGAAAACCTTCAACAGCCTCTTTTTCTGGGCGCTGCAATCTTAGCCCATCCACCGGATTGTAGGGAATCAAGTTCACGGTGCACTGTTTGCCGGTCAACAACTGGGCGAGCTCCTCGGCATTCTTTTTATGATCATTAATCCCCGACAGAAGAGTGTATTCATAAGTGATGTCTCGCTTCGTTTGGCGCGAGTATTCATCCATTGCGAGGAGAATCTCCTCCAACGGATACTTGCGGGCATAAGGGATGATTTTTTTGCGAATATGTTGGTTGGGGGCATGCAGAGATAGTACTAAATTGACCTTGAGCTCCTCTTTAGCCAGCCGGTGGATCCCCTCGACTACCCCCACTGTCGAAACAGTGATCCGTCTTTGGGAAATATTGAGCCCCTCAGGATGGTGGAAAATGTCGATGGCTTTCACGACCGCTTCGTAATTTTCCATCGGTTCCCCCATCCCCATGAAAACCAGATGGGAGACTCTCTCCCCTTTTTGCTTCAAGTAGCGATTGATATGGAGCACCTGCTCGACGATTTCGGCGGGGCTTAGGTTGCGCAGCAGCCCCTCTTTTCCCGAGGCGCAAAAGGCGCATCGAGCCGGACAGCCCACCTGACATGAGATACAAACCGTCCTCCGATCTCCCGAAAGGATCAGAACCGACTCCACCCTTTTTTTATCGGGCAGTTCCCAAAGAAATTTGATCGTCTCTCCATCTTCCGATTCCAGTGTGCGGAGCAATTGAATGATGGGAAGAGCAAACTGCTCTGCCAATTTCGTGCGGGTCTCCTTGCTGAGATTCGTCATCGCTTCGAAGCCGGCCGCATCCTTTTGATAAATCCAATCAAAAACCTGGGCGGCGCGAAACGGTTTTTCCCCATTTAGCTCCATCCAAGCTTTGAGTTCTGTGAGTGTGAACGAACAAATTTCTTTCATAGCGCCAGCGAGTATAGCAGGTCCCCTCTTGTTTTTAAAACGTTTCCTCGCCACATTGATAAAAAAAAGGTTGATATACCCATGATCCTTCTAAACCCATTTCTCCGATGGATGTCCAAATTCTACGGATACTTTATTTTAATTGGCAGTAACCTGCAGAGCCTCTTCCTCTTATACATGAGATTCACTTGGGGGCATCAAACCATTCTTGGGGGGCTGGCGAAACTCAAGGATATCGATTCTTACGTTCAACTTCTAACCACTTTCAATTATCCGGCACCCCGATTCCATGCTTATGAGATCGCCTACATAGAGCTCATCTGCGGCTTTCTCCTTCTCATCGGCTTTGCTTCACGGCTTGTTGCCATTCCCCTCATCATTCTCTCTCTCACCTCGCTCACCACCATCCATGCCGATTACCTCACCCATTTCCGTTTTATCACTGAGCCTCTGATGCTTGTGATTCAGCAGCCCTATCCTTTCCTCATTACGGCTCTGCTCATCTTTATCTTCGGCCCGGGGCGCATCTCCGTCGACGCCTGGATCAAGCGCTGGCTCGACAGCCAACCGCATTACTAATCTTTCAGGTGGTGCGGCAGAAGGCTTTTTTGAGAAAGGCGCCCGTGCGTTGCAGAAGGTGGGATTGAACAAAAAGTTGTTTGAGAGCTTGCCAGGGGCCGAAATGGCGATGAAGGATCCGGTAGTTTTCTAAGAAGGAACTCTCCGTTTTCTTAGTGGAATCAATGAGGACGCGCCGGCAAAATAGGGTCTCCGTGTTCTGCTTCTGAAGCCGGCAGAGAAGATCGAAAAGGGGGCGAAATCGAAGATGCTCATCAAAACCTCCCAGTTCAATAATTTTTTTCTTGAGAAACCAATGGGTTTGCGTGTTGTGAGATAGGCCGCTAGCGGAAATGAGAGGCGGCTCCTGGAGAGTCAGTTGACTGAGGAATTCTAGCCCATATTGGGAAATGTAATGATCCCCCGGTTCAAGATACTGAATGTACTTTCCTCGCGAAAGGTTCATTCCCCGATTCATCATTTCGCCCAATTTGGCTCCAGCCGGCTCAAGGCGAATTTGCAGCTCTGAATAGCGTCTGACGAGCTCTTTTAACGAGTTGGGACCAAAAAGGATGACTTCAAAAAAGGGCTTTTGGGGTTTCAATGAGTCAAGCGTTTGAGGAAGAAGATGAGAAGATTTATGGACCAAAATAATAAGAGAAAATAGGGGGTCGGTCATGCTCTTGCAGTATATCTGATAAAATCGTTATAATACCAGTCTTATGACCGTGAAAAATATACAAGATACGCTCAAACCGATCGTCGCCCTCTGCAAAAGACGGGGCTTTATTTACCCAGGCTCTGAGATTTATGGGGGATTCGCCAACACCTATTCTTTCGGCCCTTATGGCGCTCAGCTGAAGAAAAATGTCAAAGATCTCTGGTGGCAGACTTTTGTTCAGAAGAGGCGCGATATGGTGGGTCTCGACGGTCCGATTTTACTCCATCCTAAGGCGTGGGCCGCCTCGGGCCACCTGGAGGGCTTCAACGACGCCATGGTCGACTGCAAGGCATGCAAAAGCCGCTTTCGCTGCGACCACCTGATTGAAGAGGCGCTCCACCAAAATGCCGATGGCCTTACCTTGCAGCAAATGGATGAGTTAGTGCGTAAAATCAAATGCCCCAAATGCGGCGGGCAAGATTTTACCCATGCACGCTTTTTCAACTTGATGTTCTCAACGCACATGAGCAAAACGGGCGGCGACGGGGATGTCGCTTATTTGAGGCCCGAAACAGCGCAAGCCATCTTTCTCGATTTCAAGAACATCATCGATACAATGAGGGTCCGCATTCCCTTTGGCGTGGCTCAGATTGGGAAGGCTTTCCGCAATGAGATTACGCCTGGGAACTTCATTTTCCGCGTGATTGAATTCGAACAAATGGAGATTGAGTACTTTATCCGCGAAAGCGAATGGCAAAAGACTTTTGCCGAATGGCTCCACTCCATGCACGACTGGTGCAAGCTCATCGGCCTGAAATCGGCGCGTGTCCACGAGAAGGAGCACCCCAAAGAGCAGCTCTCCCACTATTCGAAAAGGACCGTCGATCTCGTCTACGACTTCCCATTTGGAAGATCGGAGCTCTATGGCCTTGCCTACAGAACAGACTTTGACCTGAAGCGGCATGCCGAATTTTCTGGTCAAACGCTCGACTATACCGACCCCGAAACAAGAGAAAAGTTTGTCCCCCATGTCATCGAACCGACCTTTGGAGTGGAGCGGACCGTTCTTGCCCTCCTTTGCGATGCGTACGAAGAGGAAAAACTGGAAAATGGGGAGACCCGCACAGTTCTTCACCTCTCTCCGAGAATCGCCCCTGTAAAAGTGGCCGTTTTCCCCTTAATGAAAAAAGAGCCATTAGCCCAGAAAGCGGAAGAGGTCTTCCAGATGCTTCAGGCAATTACAGACTGCGAATATGACGAATCGGGAGCGATTGGCAAAAGATATCGACGCCAAGACGAGTTGGGAACTCCATTTTGTATCACGATCGACTTTGATACGCTGGAAAACAATACGGTGACCCTGCGCGATCGGGATTCGATGAAGCAAGAGCGAGTGGCAATTTCCGAGCTCACTTCGATCCTGCTCACCAAACTCTCTTGATGATTTTTAAGCTCGACTTTGTACAATTTTTAGCGAGCAGATCCAGAGGAAACGCTCTGCAAACTGTTTATTTTTTCGCAAAATTCATAGCCGAAGGCG
>CAYWKW010000053.1:0-12171 GCA_964458995.1 uncultured bacterium
AAACCTTCAATGAAAAAAGAACAGTGCAGTTGCAGTTAACTTAAGAGAGCCTCTAAATCTTTTTTTTGCTATATGTCCGTAAAGCGGCATGAAAAAGTTTGGGATCCTTCTTCTTTGTTTTTCTCTTCTCCTGGCGGACGAAGAGGAGACGCACGACATCAATTTTGAGGGTTTTCCCTGTCCCTGGTTTACGGGGCCATTGATCGCCCCATCGGGATACACTGTCAAGCCCGGCCATCTGACTTTCCAGACCTACTATGATGCTTTTGTCAATGTGGGGAAATACAACCGCCATTGGAAAACCCTCTCCACTCCCAATTTTTATAACTACAATATCCGGGCCCGTTTGAAAACGGGCATCACCCGGTGGATGGACGTGCAAGTCATTCCCCAAGTTTCCTACAGAGAAAAGGAAGGGCGCCACTATGCCGGTTTCAACGATCTCTCCCTCTCTTTCAGTTTTCAGGTTCTTAAATTTGGGATCGAGGCGCCCTGGCCCTCTTTGAGATTGATCTTGTCCACGACCATCCCCAGCGGGAAATACCAACACCTTAATCCCCATCGCAAATTCACCGATGCCTTAGGAACCGGCAGCTGGTACCCGGAAATCGCCCTCGTCTTCTCTAAGTTATTTCACATCGGCGGGATCCATTTCCTAGAAACCCGCTTCTTCAGCGGCTACCGCATTGCGACGCCCACCTCCATCAAAGGGTTCAATGCCTATGGCGGCGATGCCTCTACTAGGGGAACCGCTTATCCAGGAAATGTCTTTTTTGCCGATGCTGCCTTTCAGTATAACCTGACCCAGAACTGGGCCCTAGCGTGCGATCTCTTCTACCGGCATCAGGACCATAGCCGCTTTTCAGGGAAAACATCCACCCCCACAACACTCCCCTCTTCGGAACAATTTAGCCTCGCCCCTGCCCTAGAATATAACTGGAGCAAAAACCTGGGTCTGATCGCAGGTGTTTGGTTCTCAGCCGCTGGCAGAAATACCCCACAATTCATTAACGGCATTATCTCTCTAAACGCTTACTTTTAGTTGAATATAAACAGCTTTTACATTATAATTTACTATTTAATTGGAGTTAAATATGTCAGTACCTCGTACTGTTCAAATCATCGAATCAAACTTACATAGAATCGAAAGTGACACAACCGAAATAGGTTTTGAGGATATTTTCAATGTTTATCCCGATTTTGACATCACTGCTGGTAATCGAAAAGGTTTTACTGTTTTGCATGAAGCGGCTCTTGTAAACAATCCCCGCCTTATAGAATATATCTGCAATCAAGCCCCCACTTTAATTAATAGAGCTGCGAGTGGGAATATTACCCCCCTCCACACTGCTGTAGAAAGTGGCCATTATGAGGCATCGGAAAAATTGATCAAATTGAAAGCTGATGTCAATGCAAATTTATCGGGATCAACTCCACTTAAAATTGCAGTTTCTAATGCTGCTGACGCCAGACCAGAGAACCGCAGAATCAGACATTTTGCCTTAGTTCGGCTCCTGTTGGCCCACGGAGGGGAAGCCAAAACAATATTAACTCCGGAGCAAGAGGAGCTGAAAAATCGGGCAAATCAGGAAAATGAGCGAGATCAATGCAATCTTTTAGCGACGATCCCAAGCTTGCGGAAAGTGCCTAGTGTCCTCCTGCCTCTTGTCGCTGGTTATGCCCCACTTGCTCTCGATAGGTTTGCGCCCCCACCCCCCTCCGGCCGCCTTGCAAGCAGCACCAGCTGATTGCACCACGCTACAAGCGGGAAATTGTATTTTTAGTTGAGTATGAATAAATTAACGATCTAAAAAAGGATTAAATATGGCTGCGCTAGGTACTGCTACTGCTTCTCAAACGGCTGCTGCTTATCAGGTCAATCAGTCAATTATGGAGACAACAACCGTTGAGCAATTTCTGCAAATTTGTAGAGAGAATCCCGCTTTTCGGATCGAGGTTGGATCGGTAGTTGACCGTACTGTTTTGCATCAAGCGGCTCACAAAGATAATTTCCCCCTTATGGAACATATCTGCAAAATAGCCCCCACTTTAATTAATAGAGTTTCGGGTTTTCAACATACCCCACTCCATGAGGTCGCCAAACATGGCAATTTTGATGCGGCGAAAATGTTGATCGACATGCGAGCTGCTGTCAATGTAGTTGATGCCTGCGGATTCACTCCTCTTGCAATTGCGGTTTCTAATGCTGCTGACCCCAGTAGAGAGAACTGTAGGATCAGAGATTTTGCCTTAGTTCGACTTCTATTGGCCCATGGAGGGAAAACCGAAAGCGCATTAACTCCGGAGGAAGAGGCTCTGAGAGAGCGGGCAATGGAGGCAAACAAGCGACCTCAAAGGGAGACTTTAGAAGGCGTACCGAGCTTGCGTTTAGTACCTGTTGACGTCTTGTCTCTTGTTGCTGGTTATGCCCCACTTGCTCCCGGTAGGGTTGCGACCCCGCCGACCGCCCCATAGCCAGCACCACATCGTTGCACCGTGCAATAGGGGGGCTTTAATCGCCTACCTGTTTCATCGAGTTCAAGAGTTTTTCTAAATCGAGAGTGGTGATCATGACCATTTTGTCATCTTTGCCCCAGGCGAGATGGATCGTATTGCCCTCCCGTACATACCCTCCAGGAAATACCACCTTCTTCGTGGAGTGCTTCTTCGCCGAGGAATCTGAATAAAATTCCGTTGAGCCGAGGGGGTGCGGAGTGATCGTGCGAATGGAAAAAGGAAAAAAGGGATCAAAAGTATAGGCGCCCATAAAATAGATACGCCTGTCATAAATGTCCGATTCCTCTAGGCTCGAATGGTAAAAAGTTAAATGGGATCCATCGATCTTTAGAGCAGGAGTGCCCCCTCGAATGATTCCAAAGGGCCAATCGTAGTTGATTGTCCTTTGGTCCACTTTTTGGCAGCGGCCTGAAGATAAATCGCAATGCAAGATCGTGTGTGGATCTTCCCCATAAATTAAATAGAGACTCTGGTCAATGAAAAAGGGAACCCAATTTTTTTCAATCCGGTGCATGTTGTCCAAAATGAGAGGAAGCGCTCTTTTATTCGCAACCCATCTCCCCTTCTCATAGGTAATTTCTCCCAAATAGAGCTGCCGCTTGTAATCGCGCACAGGGGCGGGAAAGTCATTAAAGATGAGTAGGATCCGGCCTTGGAAAACAAGGAGCCTCGCGTCTTCAGCATAGAGAGAAAAATCTTCGCTAAAGGATCGGATATCAAGCAATTGGACTGTCTTTTTTTTGACCCGAAACTGTTTGTCCAATTGAGCAAGACCTATGAAGCAAGCCACGTCCATGAGCGTTTTGCCTTGAGCCCATCGGGGAAATCGGCCCGTGTACCGAAAGGAAATCAGGTAGCCATCTTGGTAGGGGATGATCGATGGATTGGTCGCCCCTTCATAGTCGGGTATCGCAATTTCATAGGTTTTACCGATTGCCTCTTGTGAAAGGATATTCTGAAGGAAATGTTCCTTGCTAAAAAGGGGGGCAAAAAAGCAGAGGCTAATAGAGATAAAAGAGGTTAGCGACATATTGCGTAAACTGCTGCGCATTCCTTCCACAAAGAGAAAACCAACTGCCCACCATGATGCCAACTCCAGAATGAAATTGGTAGGCAAAACTGGGGGCTAAGCTGATTCTCTCAGAGGAGAGTTGGCCGATTCTGATGTGTCTGCCAAAGAAATCCAATCCGGGATGGCCGAAGAAAGTGGATGCATCGTGGTGCTCGTACAGCGCGTCCAAAGAAAAAACGGTTGCCTCCTTGTAAAAAAGTTGCACATCGGCTAGCGCTTGCCACGCGTTGCCAACGAGAACTTTCCCTTGAGCGCCAAAGCCACCCCCGTGCGCATGGAATCCTTTCACATCTACTGCAGAGTTGATTTGATACTGCGCCTGAAACGTTGTATTTAAAAACCAATTGCAAGAAAGGCGATATCCTTTATACAAAAAAAGGGCTAATTGCGTTGAAAAGCAACCGCTGCCTGTTTTTTCCATCTCCCCTCTTTTCAGATTGAAAAGATGATAATGTCCCAAGGGAAACACCTCTCTGACAGCAAATTTGATGCCAGGAAGAACATCTTCCTCAAGAAGTTGAAAGTCCAGCCCCGCAGTCAAATCGCCCACATTGTAGTATGCATACCGCCCCCCATAGTTGAAGTAGACCTGAGGAGACAAACTGACATCAAAGAAAGAATTCAGTCCGAAAAAGCCCTGTAGCTGGTATTGGAATGAATGATACGAATCGTCCCTAGAGCCACTTTCCCAATCTTCGTTATAAATCCCCCTGTGATCATCAAAAAAAAGGAAATTGCGCACCACGAACTTGCCACACGGGATAGCTGTTGGGGGATCGCTCAGCAAGCTCCCCATATACTTTACATTTTCGGCATTCCCGCTCGCATGCAAGAACAGGACAAAAAGGATCAATACAACAAACGACCGCATCTTGGATCAGTTTATCAAAGCCCCCATTTTTTACTATTCATTCAATTAGTGACAACAACTGCACGGGAGTTGAGTCGGGCAGTAATTTAAACTCACAATAATCGCTGTGTTCTAATCCAATAAAGAACAACAGGAGATAGGTAATCCAATGCTGATCTCCCAGTTATAATAAGGAGACGGTCATGTTAACCCACCGGATCGGCACACTTTCGTCACAATTAACTTCAAAAATGAGCATCTTTTTGCTTGTTTTCAAAATTCCGCTTTCTGCGTTCGGTTTGTTGTAATGTATTGCTGAAGAGTGTGCTAAAAGTGCCGGATTTCTTAGAGAAACTCCGGGTGTAAGATTCGAACTTACGACCAATGGATTAACAGCCCCATCGCGGGTATAACTCTGAACGACAGAGATTTAACCAGAACCCCATTTTCCCCTCAAGAACATTAGACTCACGTTCAGAACGGCTCCAAAATATTCCGTTGAATTCAGGGCGCTTGCGGAAAAAATGCGGAAAAATTTAAGCTCCTCGACAATAATCCCCCGGGGAGTGATTTTTTGTCTGAAGATAAACCTTGGAAAGTTGAATTCTCCAAAAAAGTAATTAAACAGCTAAAACGACTCCCCCACAAAGCTCAACATATGGTGGTCTCTTTAAAGGTTGATATTGAACACTACGGCCCTATACGAACTGACTGGTCAAATTTTAGTGCTTTAGATAAGAAGAGCTCAATCTATCATTGTCACTTAAACAAACGGGGCCACCCAACTTACATCGCCATATGGCAAGTGATCGACAAAAAAATACGATTTATTGAAATCACCAATGTAGGAACAAGAGAAGATGCGCCATATTAATTTTTACTGATGGAGAGAAAAATGGGAAAAAAGAAAGCACTTCCTCAACATTGTGTCGTCTTGAAGGGAATTCGAGGAAGAGAAGGGATGTCACAAGAGCAATTAGCAAGAAAGCTCGATGTATCAAAATCAACGATAAGTAACATGGAAACCGGAAAGAGAGAGATTTCCACAGAAGAAGCAAAGAAATTAGCTAAAGCCCTCAGCACTAAGCCAAAAATGTTTGAGAAATAGAAATGTCTCTCGGGCCTATCTAATCCCTAGTACTCTTAGAATAATTTTCTCGATGAAGGCTCCGAGTTTTCTTTGTCTGCCTGAACGGGTAAGGGGTATTCCGATTTTTCTAGATATTCGTGCTTTAAAAGCTGATATTCCAATAAATCTTCTCCAGGAAAATCCACCTTTATTCATGCTGTTTCTAACCTCTGTGATACGTCTCAAATTCTTGATATTTGTTCAAATCTGCCTGGCTTAAAGAGGATTTGAATCCAGAGGCTTCTTCGACAAGCAGATCCATGGATATTAAAGCATTTTCTTGCAACGCCTTCAGAGCGGCATTGTTAACAATCAACTTCAGATCAGAAGATATAAGCCCCTCGGTAATCCTAGCCAGCATATCAGAATTGATGTCTTTGGTGACTGGTCTATCTTCTAAAAACAGATGAAATAACTCTCTTCTAGCTTCTATATCCGGAGGTGGGATGAAGATCCTCTTATCCATCCGCCCAGATCGTAGAATCGCGGGGTCAATCCTTTCTGGGAAATTGGTCGCCCCAATAACTAAAACTTTTTTCTTAACACTGCCCTCCATGTGCATTAGAAACTCGCTAATCTCCGCCTCACGATATTGTTCGCAGGAAGATAAACTATCCCTCCTCGGCATCAACCCAGAGATTTCATCCACAAAAAGAACACATGGAGCGATCTGCTCGGCCTTGCGGAAAGCTTGCACAATGTTGTTTGAAGTTGCATGAATGTAAGGGCTGCCAACAGTTCCTTCGCTCATTTCAATGAGTTCGGCTCTCAGGGCTTCGGCTAATTTATTGGCTATAAACGTCTTGCCGCATCCTGGAGGGCCGAAAAACAAAATTCCATTAGAAGGAGTGACTCCGTATTTTTCATAAGCCTCCCAATTCAAAAACGGCTGGATGACATCTCGTATAAGAGTCTTTTTCAGATCGGCCATTCCGGCAATTGCATCTAAGCCTCTTCTTTGGATGAGATTTTTCAGCCTTTCAGGAATGTCTCCCTCTTTGTGGTCGGGGTATCTTTTTCCGATGATTTCAAGCCCTCCGGCGAACAAGACTTCATAAGGTATATCCCGGCTCTTCAGTTTTTTCACTATCTCTTCCTCATGAAAGAGGTAAAGATACTCTCCGCTGTCTAAAAGGAACGCTTCGACAAATTGCTGTTTGTCAGCTCTTTTCAAAATCCTAGCGCCCCCAGGAAGCACCCATCCTGGAGGAAACGATGGTTTGGATATTTGCGTCATGATGTTTTTTTCTCCAGGTCAATTAAATAGTCTGCGACATTGGAATATCCAGCTTCCCTCATTTTTTTGAGGATTGCTTGTGCGATCTGCTGGTCGGAATGCCCCTTGTCTTTTAGACTTTTAAGCGCATCTTCATAAAGGATATCAAGCCATTCAATAGCTTCTTGCTCTTGAGAGGTTAGATTATGAGAATGGGATGTATTCGTTTGATAGCTACTGTTTTTGTACGATGTTTTTGGTTCAGACTTATCGTTGTCCATGATCACAAAGAAATAGAAGATAATCGCTGTACCCCATCCTATCCATTTCCACATTTTTCTTTGGGTAATGCCATGAAACCTCCGGTATAAAATACTAAAACATGCTGCTACTCCTAAAAGTCTTACAGCGATTCGAGTGTTCTCATCAGGATGTATATCGGCAGCCTCTTCTATAGTCTGAAGATATGACTGATGATGATCGAACAATACTGTCAGCTCACAGTGTTTCAGGTCGCTCGATATAGTATCGATCGTTTTCAAGATTTCTAATCTATCAGACGCAGGATCTAGAAAATCGAGCAGGTGCAGACGTTCTTTCAGTATTTCTGATGCTTGTTCGAAAGCAAGTACTGCACTCTTTTGAGTCTCTCTATTTAACAATCCAGAAATCGCAACGATTCCAATACCAAACTTTTTCTTCCCGAAAAGCTCATGCCCTTGTTCTATCAGTCTAGAACAATATTTAATTAGCAACAGAATCCGATGATACCGATCAGAGTCATCGCCTCTCCTTGATAATAACTCATTTTCTAAATTGATGAATTCAACCTTACCCTCTTCAAGCTGATCTTTTGAGATTAGTTTCTCTATCTTGACAAACCATGCATCAACTAATTTATATGATTCGTTTTCTTGCAGCTGCTTTTTGTCTGATTCGATTTTGTCGAGAACAGCTTCCGATGCTGCCAGCTTAGAGCTCTGATCGAGGAGGAGCAGGGTAGTCTCAGCATCAGTGTTTTGGTTGTAGATATCGATCGCGATGGATCTTAATTTCTCTGCGGTATCATTTCTCAGGACGATGAGGGGGCTGTATTCTGCAACCTCGAAGTTGCCCAACAAAATAAACAGATTGTTTATTTTTTTGATTATACTTTGAACTAAATCAGAATAGGATGTCGACTTAGAAGCTGTTTTAATATTCTCCAAATTCAAAAGCTTGCGAATTTCTTCCATCCATTCCTCGGGAAGAGAAAGATCGCACCCATGTAGCCTTGTTAGGGAAGCCAGAAGTGTTGATTGTGATGTTGTAGCTATTATTTCCAGCTCCTCAATTTCCTTTTTCACCTTCAAAATGACAGGTTGGAGGATCTCCGAATCAGCCGTCTTTCCGACTCTGCCGAATGCTGAGAAGCAAGCTCCTATCGCCTTGGGATTTTTGGTCTGATGGTAGAAAGAAACGGCTTTCGCTGAGAGCGTTTCGAAAAGAAAACTTCTGAATTCTTCGAAAAGGGAAGGGGAAGTGCCGAGTTCATCATGAAGAAGATAGTGCTTCTCGTAGAACTTCCAGAAATCGTCCGATTCAGCAATCAGCTTCCAAAGGATTAATGAACGACAAAAGTTGTCCAGGCTGGAGGATGCGAAAGCATGGAACATTAAAGCTAATGCCTGGTTTTTTTTATCAAGCCAATCAGAGCTTGTTTTTCCTGATTTTTCAAAAATATCAATAGCTTGCTGATAGCTTCCTTTAGAGATGAACCCAAACGCTTTGAGGCTTTCTATGCTGTGGTCTTCGAACCAGAAGAAAATTTCCTTCAATCGGTCCTGAATTCCAGAGACCCTTTCCACAGCCAAGCGGATTTCACTTTCGTTCCGGAAATCTTTCACATGTCCGATATCTGTATCGAACTCCTGGACCTCCTCAATTTTTGCAAGCTGGAGAAGTTGCTGCGATCTTTTCCGGATCTCTTTCAATGCCGAAGAGGAAGAAAGGCCGAGAATATTGAATGAATTTCTGACCAGGACTTGAGGAAGCTGGGCGGTCATAGCATAATCCCGGATTTCACAAATTTAACCTGTGGCTTTCCTTTTTCATATACAAGAGGATAAAGAACATGGATGACTTCCTGCATTTCGCTTACATCAGATTCGGCCATAGCACTCTGGGCTCTGTCAATCAAGCCAGGAAGCGACGGATGGTTATTCCCTTTTTCCTGCGCCTGCTTTATCAAATCTTGGATCCATGAAATAAGAACATGTGGATCGGCGAACTGGCACTTGAAATAGAATTGGCTGAGCTTTTTGACGATATGCTCTATCCATACAGCATCCTGCTTCGCTATGGCAGAGAGTCCTTCTTTTCGTAAAGTATCATAAGCCGCCTTGTACTCCGTCCGTTTTTCAGAGGGATTGCAGACTTCAAGATAATCGGAAAGCTCCTGACACTCCTGCCAGAACGCGGAGAGATTGCTGTTGTATTTTGTCTTAGCTTCCATTTGATCCAATGCCATCATCAGATCCTTAACTTGCTTTTCAGCCTTCCTTTGCTGGTCTGAATCAGATGCGGAGCGGCCGATGGTGGCTTCAATGTCTTTGATCATGTTTTTTATAATACCTGCTTCATTCGACTGCTCATCCGATTTCAGCACCGATTCGGATCTAGATACCTGCTCGGAAAAATCCTTTTCGATCTCATGGATTTTTGCTGCGTCGAAGTACAGTGTTTCTCTCGCATTAAGAGTGATATCTGAATCAGGAAGATAAGCTATCACAGTAAGTTCCCTTGATTCAGTGATTTGGATTGTAATATCAACTGGTGAACCACGCTTGAGGTCTTTAGCAATCGACTTGCCTGTGATAGCCAGGTGGCAGACCAAGGTATTTCTATTGGTAATAAGGGACTCTCCTTCATAAATGCATATAGGAAGACCATTTTCAGACGATCCGGCTTTAAGATCTGTCACTGTATGGAAACGTTTCTTTTCTTTGAGGGGGAGGATACTGTTTTTAGAGAAGAAGAACTCCATTGTCTCGGACGCATCCGCGTATCCTTTATGAGCGGAAAGGGTAATAACGGATACTCCAATCGAATAGGGAAGAGGAGCTCCCATAATGGAAACGCCTCGATTGATATGAACGCTCTCGGGTGATGAAGCAATTAATTGCCCACCGATGTCTTTCACATAGATCCAATATTGGGTGCCCTTCTTGCCTGTAGGTAGCGTCAATATAAATTTGCCATTTTTAATCAAAATTTCTTCAGAGGTGAATGTATCGTCTGAGCTGGTGAACTGTATTGAATGAGGTTTAGAATGTTCCGCACATTGAGCAACCTTGCCCGTAAGGGTCTGTTCATCGTCCGATGTCACTGGATTATAATTCACTTCAAGTTGACAAGGAGTGCTTGATGGGCAGGTATTTCCATTCCGTTCAACCACAGTCTGATTGCCGAACATGGCGGCGCCCTTAGCAACAACTGTAAATGGATCCAGGCATCCGTCCACCTTGATTTGCAAAGAATTCTTTAAAAAGTCCCGAAGGATGGGCATTTGAGTAGGCCCCCCGACAAGAACGATCTTCTGAACCGTCGCTGAGTCCACCTTGGCATCGCTGATTGTCTTTCTGCAAAGGTCGACAGTTTTATCAAGCAGATGCTGACAGCTTTCCAAAAGATCCTGTCTCGATATTTCAAAGGAATGCTGGACCTGGGCTTGGTTGATTTGGACATCGATATCCATGGTTGTTTTAGCGCTGATAGTCAGTTCGATTTTTGCCGTCTCAGCCAGTTCCTTTATATAGCTAAAAACGTGGGAGTGGGCGACGGGATCAAGGTCTATTCCCTTAGAGGAAAGAAATGGGAGGATCAAATTCTGGATAATCGCTGCATCAAAATCCTTCCCACCAAGAAAGTTATCGCCCGCATGGGAAAGAATAGTAAGAGCTCCATCGCGCGAAGCTACAAGGGCGACATCGAAAGTCCCTCCGCCTAAATCATACACGAGCCAGTTTTCATTTTTCTGGTTAAGAAAGCCATAGGCTATTGCAGCCGCAATGGGCTCCTGCAAAAGAACAACCTGTTTGAATCCGGCCAAAGTTCCAGCCCTTTTAGTCGCTTCTGACTGCACAGTAGCAAAGTAAGCTGGGACCGTAATCACTGCAGCATCCAAAACCATGTTCGGGTGCTTTCTTTGCACATCGCTTCTTAGAGTTTTCAAGATTTCCGCTGAAATCTCTTCAGGCAACATTTTTCTGTTTAGGTTGGGGAAGAAAATGGTTTCCGCAGTCCCCATCAAGCGTTTGATTTCGGCTTTGGTATTCTGCAGGTTCTCTTTTGAATTATTCATGACCCGCTTCGCCTTAGATCCAACTACGATATTTCCATTTCTATCAGCATACACTACGGAAGGTGTGCTCTCCTCTCCTAGGGCATTTTTAAGAATCTGCACTTCATTGTTCTGAATGACGGCAGCAGAAGAATTCGTAGTTCCTAAATCGATTCCAATTTCAATTGTAGACATTTCTTTTTCCTGTTGAATTATCCGTTTCAGATCGTATTTCTTTGTTTTTACCCTGAATCTTCTTATTAATACCTCGTAAATCCAAAGACGCAATCACAAACCAAACAAAAAAAGGCATGTAAATTGCAATATCTACTATGTCGTATATATCGAAATTATTTTTCATTAACTCCGAGAAGTTTCTAAAGATACTTAATGCAGACGAAACTAAAACAAATGTTAGAAGTTTCGTTCCAGGTTTCTCGTATGCGCATTTACGACATAGAAACAGCCAGAAAATAGCCCAAAGTGAAAGGAGTACACCTGATGTAGCATTTTCGCCATCTCCCCCCTCCCAATCACACATAGAGCCGAGTAGAAGAAAAATCACACCCGCAACAATCTGGTAGCCAAGCATCACCTTCCAGCTTTTGATCCACTTCCGCTTCACATCACCCACACTTAATTCCATATCCGCCACTAATTAAAATATCGCTTTGATTTCATTCTAAAACTAAACAAATGTTTTAGTTTTTAAATAATTAATTTCAAAAACCACCAATAACAATACACACAATCGTGTATTTTTCCAACACTATCGTGTCTGTTTCATAGTGGGAGATTTAGTTAGCCTCAGTTGCTTGAGGCGTAAGTGGTTAAAAAAGACGAGAAAAGAAAAAATCCGGTGCTGGTTGAGTTTGCAAGAAAAGTGCGGACTCGTCGTTACGAGCTAGGACTAACCCAAGAGCAGTTGGCTGAAAAAGCCGATTTTCACGTTAATTTCATTGGTGGAATTGAGAGAGCAACTAGGAACCCATCTCTGACAAGTATTGTCAAATTAGCGAAAGCTCTTGAAATCGATACTAAATATTTTATTTCATAATCTAACTAA
>CAYWKW010000054.1:0-12076 GCA_964458995.1 uncultured bacterium
GCTTCGACTTCATCGCCCACATGAACCATTTCGCTCGGCTCAGTGACGTTTTTGGTCCAAGACATTTCAGACACGTGGATGAGCCCTTCAATGCCTGGTTCAATTTCAATGAATGCACCGTAAGAGACCAGATTGACAATCTTGCCGCGGACGCGGGTGCCTGGGGGATATTTTTTCTCAATTTCTTCCCAAGGATTTTCCTCTTTTTGCTTCAAGCCGAGAGCGACTCTCCCTTTATCGCGATCGACGTGGAGGATAACGACATCCAACTCCTGGCCCAAATGAACGAGCTCAGAAGGATGCTTAATCCGTTTCCAGGTCATGTCGGTGATATGGAGGAGGCCGTCGATGCCGTCGAGATCCAAGAAGACGCCGAAGTCGGTGATATTCTTGACAATCCCTTTGCGGGTCGCGCCCTCTTTAATGTTCTCAAGCAGCTCGGCCTTTTTCGAGACTCTCTCTTCTTCCAATAACTCTCTGCGAGAAACAACAATATTCTTTCGTTCGATGTTGATTTTGAGGATCTTGAAGTCGTAGGTCTTGCCGACGAAGTCATCCAAATTCTTGATTCTCTTATTGTCGATCTGAGAGCCAGGCAGGAAGGCTTCCATACCGATGTCGACCATGAGGCCGCCCTTGACCTTGCGCATGACCTTCCCTTTAACGATCGAGCCCTCTTTGCAGTGGTTGACAATGTGTTCCCACTGTCTATATTTTCTGGCTTTATCTTTTGATAGGACGATCTGGCCGTCGTCGCCTTCAGCGGCATCTAAATAGACTTCTGTATCGCCGCCTAAGATCACCTCTTCGGGCTCTGTGAATTCAGAGATGGGCACCAAGCCTTCCGATTTTAGACCCACATCCACCACGACGTAGTCTTTGGTGACTTCGACGATGCGGCCCTTTAGGATTTGGCCGACATTCAACAAAGAGAGGGGCGCTTCTTCTTCTGCTTTTTTGCCGTAAAGTAGATCGCGGAACTGGCGAGCTTCGTGCTCTTGGAAATCGACATCGTCGAGGACGTTACTGCTATTCCAATCGTGTGTGGGATTTTTTGAAGACATGGGTTTTGGGTTTCTCCTGTTAATAAAAATGAACTGTTAAAGGAAAAAGATTAACAACTCTCAAGAATTATAGCAAGAACATAGAGAATCTCTTCGTGCCCGCGCCCGAGTCCGAGTCCGTGCCCGAGTCCGATTTTTCTTCAATTTTTTTACCTCTAAATAACTTTATAACTAACTTTTTACGACTCTTAAAAAATTTTTATTCTAATCAAAACTTCTCTATGTATCCCTCTGTGGGCGAATGGAGTAGGCGAACTAGTTCTCTTCAAAAACTAACTTTGAAAAATTGTTAAACAAACTTTTTTCTTTATTTTTTCTAACGTGTTTCGATAGATTGAAAATTTCTGGCGTTGAGTTAAAAAATCAGTTATATTTTTTGGCTCAAAATGGAAAAAACTATGTTAGTGATGAAATTTGGCGGCGCGAGTGTCGCAAAATCAGAAAGCTTCCTAAAAATTGCGGAAATCATTATTCAAAGATCTTTTAGTGAAAAAAAGATTGTTGTTGTTGTGAGTGCGATGGCGAATATGACTGACGAACTCCTGAAGCTAGCCAAAAGCGTGCATGAAGAGCCGCCCGTTCGAGAGCAAGATATGTTGGTGTCGGTAGGCGAAAGGATTAGTATCGCTCTACTCGCAATGGCCTTGGCCAAAAAGGGGAAAGAGGCGGTGAGTTTTACGGGCAGCCAGTCGGGAATCATCACGTGCGAAAACCATTCTGATGCACGGATTGTCGATGTGAAGCCCAAAAGAGTGAAGGGTGCGGTTGACGAGGGAAAAATCGCCATTGTCGCTGGCTTCCAGGGCGTAAGCCGAAAAGGGGAGATCACGACCTTGGGTCGCGGCGGCTCCGATACGAGCGCGGTGGCTCTAGCGGTAGCTTTGGGCGCGGAAAAAGTGGAGTTCTATAAAGATGTAACAGGCATTTATGATGCCGATCCTAAAAAAAATAATAAGGCGAAATTATTCGAAAGGTTGAGTTATGAGGATGCTTTGAAATTGGCGAGAGACGGAGCTAAAGTACTCCACGCCAGAAGCATCGAGCTAGCTGAAAAAAATGGGATTCAGCTGGAGGTTCATTCGTTCCAGAAGCCTGAGGTTGTGGGAACGGTGGTCGGACTCGAACACGGACTCGGACACGGGCACGTTTATTATGAGGTTGAATCATGTTTGCGCAATTAGAAGAACAGCTCGAATTTGATTTTCAATTCAGTTGTCCTTACATCGAGGCAGAATACTATAGAGAGGGGGCTAAAGACCTCATCCAAAAGTTAGTGCCAGCCGATTTGCTTGAGGAAGGGGAACAGAATCTTCCCATCCAGAGGGCCCGATTCGCAGATTTGCTGCCTTTGATCAGTTGGTCAGACTTAACCAGAGCTCCCTGCGCCCTATCCGTATTGATGCTGTGCAAATATAGATTGAATGCGTGCAATTTCTTCTACGATATGGTGAGTCGCTGGTTATTGCCCCAAAAACGGGTCAATGTGGAATTATTTTTTGCATCGGATGTCAGGTTGCCCCATTTATCGGATGATCTACTGAGCGTTGCTGAAATCGTTGTCCATTTAAAGAGCGCTCAAGATGTTGAAGAGGTGAGACGCAATTTGCATGCCATTGAAACAGAAATCCGTTTGGGTGTGGTCTCCAATTATCATGCTCGCAGGATATTGGAATTTAAAGGGTTATCGGCTGACGGCAAGACCGCGATGATTCAGGAGAAAATTGGATCGTTGATTCAAAGCCATTCCAAAGATTTCGATCAGGGTATTTTTTCACAGATGCAGCATTTCTTGGTCTGTGTGCGAGAGGATTTCAAAAATATTCGGGATTATCACCACATCAGCCGAATCATTTCCAATTTGCACAGCTTAAGAAAGTTTATCGATCAAAACATGAAAGTCTATCCGAATAAACGGCATGTCATTTTCAAGTTTTTGAAAACGAAATTGACCCCAGTGGGCCAAAAAGAGAAAAATGTCCTAGGCATTCTGGCTGCCCTCAACTTTTTAAGAGAGCATGAGGTATTTGAAACGAGCCACTTGATCAGCGCGATTCAGAAAAATCTCCCCTCTATCCGCATCGTGGATGGCTCCGCTTTTGTGGATAAGGGAGAGGCTTCACTCCAAACCTTGTATTTAGAGATTGAAAAGCCCGATGGAGCTGATTTTAATTTGGAAGAAATTCAATTATTAAAGATTTCTCTTCCCGATCAAATCAAAGGCTATATTGAACAATTGACTCACCCCATTTTCATGCCTCGCAATGAGGAAGAAGTGCTTCGCAATATCATGGCGCTTTCCCGCCAATTGCGTTTTGTAGGCGATATGCCCCAAATCATCATCTCGTTTGACGAGCAAAAGGGGGCCGAGCTTTGCTTTACAGTTATTTTGCTGAGAGTGATTGGGGAAAATGAGCCAGGAGTTCAAGACTTATTCGGCGCCAAAAAAACAGAATTGAAATACATTCCCGATCGCGTGCGCCGGGTTGGGCATTTGAGACGCAAATATGTGAAAGAGGCCACCGTTTTCCGCACCATGATCCCCAGCAAAGACTTTTTAAGGACGGATCACTCGGTCGATTTGTACAAAGCGAGGGGATTTGTTTTGGAAGAAGTGAGCCGCATCGTCGGGGAAGTGAGAGACTATAATGGCGGTATGATCTTTAAGCTCAATGAGTCGTTGAAGAGTTTGAAGGCCACACTAGGCCGCATCGCCGATCCGATCTTGCTGGAAAAATTCTTCTATTCGATCGTTCCCATTGAGATGCGAAGTGGTTTAGAGACAGAGCCATTAAAACAATTTTTCCTCACTCTTTTGACAGCAATCAAAACGGATGCCGTGCAAAAGCGGCAAGATGCACACCGGATCTATTTCGTCGCTCCTAAGAAAAAGAAAGCGCTGGAAGTGACGCTGCCTGTGCATAAGATGGTCTCCTTTTCGATCGATATCCATGAGACCCACTACGTCGGCTATATGTGCGTAAGCGATCAAAAAGAAGAACAAGAACAGTTCTTGAAGGCGATTGAGATGTTTTAGTTTCGGACCCGGGCTCGG
Source organism: uncultured bacterium (assembly GCA_964458995.1). GTDB lineage: Bacteria > Chlamydiota > Chlamydiia > Chlamydiales > SM23-39 > REEB52. The sequence continues at coordinate 4,117 of CAYWKW010000054.1, forward strand.
ACTCGGGCACGCTTTTCTTAAATCAAATGGTGAGGTAGGATAATGGGAATATGGAAAAATTCCCGGTTCAAATTTGCCCATCCATTCTCTCGGGCGATTTCGGAAAATTAGCCGAAGAAGCAAAACGATTGGAACAGGCCGGAGCCGATGGCATCCACATCGATATCATGGATGGCCATTTCGTTCCCAATTTGACGTTGGGACCTCAGGCCGTTGGGGCGATCAGAAAAGCCACGAAGTGCTTTCTCGATGTCCATATCATGATTTACAATCCGTTCGATTATATCGAAGCGTTTGTGGCGAATGGCGCCGATCGGATCACATTTCATTTTGAAGCTACCGAAGACGTCGATGATACGATCGCGTTCATTAGGAGGTGTGGGAAAAAGGCGGGACTGGCTTTTAGACCTGAAACTTCCTTTTCCATGATTCCCAAGTATTTGGATAAATGCGATCTGATTTTGCTGATGACGGTGAGCCCCGGATTTGGAGGACAAAAATTCATGCCCGAGGTGATCGAAAAGATCAGGTTCACTCGGGAAGCTTGTGAAAAACGGGGGATAAAGCAGGGCGGTCTGATTAAGCAAGGAATGTCAATGGCTCCTTTTGACATTCAAGTGGATGGAGGCATTACCAATGAGACGGGACGCCAGTGTGTTCAGGCGGGCGCCAATGTATTGGTCAGCGGCAATTTTCTCTTCAGTCAGAACGATTTAAGAAAAGCAATCGACAATTTGCGGCACTGCGTATGAATCGAGCATCGGTGAAAAAGGTCGTTGTCATTGGCGGGGGAACGGGCAATTTCGTCGTATTGAGAGGATTGAAGAAATATCCGCTCGATTTGACGGCGATCGTTTCGATGGCCGATGATGGGGGAAGCACCGGAATTTTGCGCGATGAGTTGGGTGTGCTGCCGCCCGGCGATGTGAGGCAATGTCTGGTTGCTCTATCCAATTCAAGCCGGTTGATGCGCTCTTTGATGAATTACCGATTTGAAAATGGGGGACTGGGCGGCCACTCTTTTGGCAATCTGCTTTTGTCTGCATTGGAAAAGGTGACGGGCAGTTTTGAAAAAGCGGTCGAAGAGGCGGGAAAGATCCTCTACATCAAGGGCAAAGTGATTCCCGTAACGACGCACCAGGTGAGGCTGAAGATGGTGCTCAATAATCGAAGAATTTTGGAGGGGGAAAAAGAGGTCTACCTTTCCCAAGAGATCGATCAGGGTTATAAAACGATCTATTTGGAGCCGTTTCCTAAGGTGAACCCGCGCGTTGTTGAAGAGATTCAAAATGCCGATTTGATTGTGGTGGGTCCGGGCGGTTTGCATACATCGTTGATTCCCAATTTGTTAGTGGAAGGTGTTTGCGAGGCTCTTTGTCAGAGCGATGCGAGAAAGGTTTATGTTGTGAATTTAATGAACCGGAGAGGGCAAACTACGGGATATAAGACTTCCCATTACTTGCAAGAATTGATCCGATTTTTAGGAAAAGACATTTTTGATCATATTTTGATCAACGTTCAGAAGCCGGCTAAGGAATTGATCGAAGTCTACTCTGATGAGGGGGAATTGGTCGAAAATGATCTGGAAGATGAGCGGTTGATCTTTGCCGATTTGCTCGGGCGGCTGGCTGAAGAGCCGAAGCGCGATTTGATGAAGCGCAATTTAATCCGGCATGATTCAAAAAAATTAGCGCAGGAGTTGATGCACATTGTTGATCATCTTTGATCTCGACGATACTTTGATCGATACTTCGGGCACGGTCACTCCGTATAAAATGAAAGAGTGTTTACGACGTCTTGTGGCTGAAGGGCTGCGGGTGGACGATTTTGAGAAAGCCTATCTGGAACTTCTAGCTATTAACTCTCAGGCACATAAATCTAGAGAAGCGCTGACCCAGTTCGTGGTCAAGAAAGGGGGCCCTTCGGAATTGGTGGAGAGGGCCATTGTTGAGATGACCACCCCGCTTCCCGAGGGATTTAGGGTGGCCACGACGCCCAATGCCAAAGAAATATTAAAATATTTTACTAAATCCCACGTGTTGGCTCTGGTGACGGGAGGCCATCCGCCGTTTCAGATGGAGAAACTGGAAAAAGCTGGTATAGATAGGTCGTTTTTTAGTAAGATAGCTATCCCTGAGGATTCTGTAAAAAAACCTTTTTACCAGGGGTTGCTGAAAGAATTTTTAATCTCCGCCGACCAAGTTGTCGTTTGCGGGGACCGCATTGCGATGGATCTTGTTCCCGCCTTTGAGTTGGGATTGACAACGGTTCATATGCGCTGGGGAAGGGGAACCATAGCTAAGACGGAAAAATGGATCAACCACTCCATCACCGATCTTAGCGAATTAAAACGGATCATTAAAACATGACAACAGCGAATCAGATTACCCCCGGAATGACCCTCAATATCGACGGCAAGATTTATCGCGTCGAATCGAGCGTGAAAGTTACCGTTGCAAAAGGGAATCCTTTTGTTAAGACGAAACTCAGGAATTTGATCACCGATGAGACGATTGAAAAAAACTTCAAGTTGGACCAAGCGGTTCAAGAGGTTTCTCTGCTCGAACGGACGCTTGAATTTCTCTATCCAGAAGGGAAAGAGTATCTTTTCCTCGATATTGGCAACCTCGAACAAGTAGTAGTACCCGCCACCATCCTCTCCGAAAAAGTCCACTATCTCAAAGAGGGGATCCAGGTCAAGGCGATGTTCTATGGCGAAACCATTTTTGCTGTCGAACTGCCCCAATTCTTGGAGATCATGGTCGTTAAGACAGAGAGCGATGCCGGGCGCGCCGCATCTACGAAAAAAGCCGTTTTGGAAACGGGAGCCAAAATCGACGTGCCCCTTTTCATTGAGAGCGGTGACGTGATCAAAGTCGATACGCAGGCAAATGATTACATACAGAGAGTATAATGGATATAGAGCAAATTAAGGAGTTGATCACTCTTTTTGAAGAGAGCAAACTGAGCAAGATCGTCTTCAAAAAAGGGGATTTTGAACTCCATCTGGACAAAGAGTCGGCCTATTTGCCCCCGCCTAGACCCCGAACCATACCCGCTGAAACTGAAGCTGCCTTCCAATCGGAAGTGCCTTTGAAAGGGGAAAGAGGGGGAGCGGCAGCCCGAATTGACGCACCTGGAACTTTTGTTACATCTCCCATGGTTGGAACTTTCTATTCCTCGCCGGGTCCCGATCAGCCCTGCTTTGTAAAAGTGGGGGATAAAGTCGACGAACATTCCGTCGTTTGCATCGTGGAAGCGATGAAAGTGATGAATGAAGTCAAAGCAGGCATTAGCGGAATCGTAGCAGAAATTTTAGCTGACAACTCTCAACCTGTTGAATTCGGAACCCGGCTTTTGCGAATCACCTAATGCAGAAAGTATTAATAGCCAACCGCGGCGAAATTGCCGTACGCATCATCCGAGCCTGTCACGACTTAGGGCTGCAGACGGTTGCTGTCTATTCCGAAGTGGATGCCGAAGCGATGCACGTTCATCACGCCGATGAAGCCATTTGCATTGGCGAGGCCCCTTCAAGCAGATCGTACCTGAAAGTGTCCAATCTCATAGCTGCATGCGAGATCACGCATGCCGATGCCGTTCATCCCGGATACGGGTTTTTAAGTGAAAATGCCAACTTTGCCTCCATTTGCGAGAGCTGCGGACTCAATTTCATCGGCCCACCGTCCCAAGCGATCGCCGCTTTAGGCGACAAATCCCGCGCCAAAGCCATCGCCAAAAGCGTCAAATGCCCTGTGATCCCAGGTTCTGACGGCATCGTGAGCGATGTAGAGGCTGGCCTGAAAGAGGCGCGCAAATATGGCTTCCCTATCTTCATCAAAGCCGTTGCCGGCGGCGGAGGAAAAGGGATCCGCATTGCCTATTCCGAGGAAGATTTTATTAAAAAATTCATTGCTGCGCGCACCGAAGCTGAGGTGAGCTTTAGCAATCCAGACGTCTATCTTGAAAAGATGATCGTCAATCCGCGCCACGTTGAAGTGCAAGTGGTGGGCGATAAGCATGGCAACTATTTGTATTTAGGAGAGCGCGACTGCACCATTCAGCGCAGACGGCAAAAGCTCATTGAAGAGACGCCGAGTCCCAAAGTGGATCCCTCTTTGCGCAAAAAGATCGGCGAATGCGCCGTTGCCATTGTCCGCGCAGCAAAATATCATTCTGTCGGTACCGTTGAATTCCTCCTCGATGAAAAGGGGAACTTCTACTTCATGGAAGTCAATACCCGCATCCAGGTAGAGCACACGATCACGGAAGAGCTCACCGGCATAGATCTTGTTCAATATCAGATTCGCATAGCGCAAGGAGAAAAACTGACCCTCAAACAAAAAGAGATCGAGTTTAGGGGACATGTTTTTGAATTCCGTATCAATGCCGAAAATCCGGCTCACCAGTTTGCTCCCTCGCCGGGGCAATTGGAACATTACATTCCACCTGGCGGACCCCATGTCCGCATCGATAGCGCCTGTTATGGCGGCTACCGGATTCCTCCCAATTATGATTCGATGATTGCTAAACTGATCGTCAAAGGGCGCACGCGGGAAGAGGCGATTCGCCATTCCAAACGGGCCCTTCGCGAATTCCACATCGCGGGCGTTCACACGACGATCCCTTTTCATCAATATATGCTTGAAGACAAAAGGTTTTTGACACATGATTACACGATTAATTATATTGACAATTTGCTTGCTGAAGGCTGCAACTTTACCCGCTGAGACCATGGACCCAACGAAATTGAGACCGCTGATCGATAAGAGTGAGATCGCCCTCAAAATCAAACAGACCGCCCACCAGATTAAAGAAGATTACGCAGGAAAAGACCTGGTGATCGTCATGGTGCTCAAGGGCGCGCTATGTCTAGTGGCCGACCTCATTCGGGAACTCGACCTGCCCCTCGATGTTGAAACGGTGCAATGCTCCAGCTATGGCTCTCGCGGCACGCAGCGCGGAGAGCTACAAGTCATCGGATTGGACCGGCTCCACATCCACAATCGCGACGTTTTGATTGTCGATGACATCTTCGATTCGGGTCATACGATGATGAAATTGATAGAGACCCTTCAAGCCCAAAATCCCCACTCTCTTAAAACTTGCGTTTTGCTCTATAAAAAAGAGGCTCCCAAAATCACCGACTATCGACCCGATTATGTCCTATTCGATATTCACAATCTCTTTGTGGTCGGTTATGGACTCGATTTCAAAGAGAGGTACCGAGGTCTTTCAGGCGTTTACGTGCTGGAGTCTCCGTGAAAGGGATTATCCTCGCAGGAGGAAGCGGAACCCGCCTTTATCCTGCGACGATCGCCCTTTGCAAGCAGCTCCTCCCTATTTACGACAAGCCGATGATCTACTATCCGCTTTCTGTGCTCATGCAAGCGGGTATTCGGGACATCCTCATCATCTCCACCCCTGAAGACACCCCCCGTTTTGAGAAGCTTTTTGGCGACGGCTCCCATCTCGGCCTCCGTTTCCAATACGCCATCCAAGAAAAGCCCTCTGGCCTGGCCCAAGCATTTCTCATCGGCGCCCCCTTCATCGGAAAAGAGCCCATCTGCCTGATCCTCGGCGATAACATTTTTTACGGTCACGACCTTCCCGTCCTTCTTCAAGAAGGAATGCGCCTCACATCGGGCGGCCTCATCTTTGGCTACCAGGTGAAAGACCCCCAGCGCTACGGCGTCGTCACCTTTGACTCGCACATGCGCGCCCTCGACATTGAAGAGAAGCCAACCCAACCCAAGTCTTCCTATGCAGTGCCTGGCCTCTATTTTTACGGTCCCGACGTCATCGACATTGCCCGCTCTCTCAAACCATCCTCCCGCGGAGAGCTCGAAATCACCGATGTCAACAAGGCCTACCTCAAACAGCAGCGCCTCACCGTCCGACTCCTAGGGCGCGGCCATGCCTGGCTCGACACAGGAACCTTTGACGCCTTTCACAAGGCCTCCTCCTTTGTTCAAGCCATTCAAGAAAGGCAAGGAATTAAAATCTCCTGCATTGAGGAGATCGCCTACCATATGGGCTATATTACCGGGGACCAGCTCTCCTCGCTGGCCGCTCGCTATTCGAAAAACGAGTATGGCGATTATTTGCGGCAAGTAACAAATTAGAAGTTTTCTAGGGATCGGGTCTGGCGATAGTGTTTCTCGATGCCGGCGGCGATCTCCTCCGGATCGTCGGAGAGACGGATCAGATCTAAGTGGGAAGGTTTAATGTTTTCCTGGCTGAGAACTGTATGTTTCATCCAGTCGAGCAACCCCTTCCAATACTCTTTGCCAACGAGGTAGACGGGGAAGGATTTGATTTTTTCTGTTTGAATGAGGGTGAGGGCCTCAAAGAGTTCGTCCAGAGTTCCAAAGCCGCCGGGAAGGACAACGAAGGCCTGCGCATAACGGACGAACATCACTTTGCGGACAAAAAAGTAGCGGAAGTTGAGTTCAAATTTGGGATCGATGTGGGGATTCGGTCTGGGTTCGAAGGGGAGCTTGATGCACACACCGCACGATCTGCCGCCTGCCTTTTGAGCTGCGGCGTTGGCGCGATCCATGATCCCCGGCCCGCCTCCGGTAATGACCCCGAACCCCCTTTTTACGATGGCTTCGACAATTTTATCGGTCCAATGAAAAAATTTGGGATCTTTTGGCTGCTGGTTGGTAGAACCAAAGATGGCAACAGCGGGGCCCAAAGAGGTCATGGTTTCAAAACCATCTACAAACTCGGCCATGATGCGAAAAACGCGCCAGGCATCAACCGTGTGGATCTGTTTATGGGGCTTCAACATACCATCAGAATAGTGCCCTTCGTCGAAATCTTTCATATTAGACCTTTGGTGAACTTGCGCCTCACTTTTCTGCGCAAGGCGATCTTCGCGGTTCGACCGTAAGCGACCTCATGCAAATTTTCGATGGCGATGAAGGCGCTTGGATCCTCTCGTAAAACGATCTCTTTTAGCTCGGCTAAATCCAATCTTTCGACAATGATGAACAAAATGTCCCGATCCTCGCCTGAATAGCCCCCTTTGCCCTTGATAAACGTCAATCCAAGGCCCAGTTCATGGGTGATGATTTTGCTCAATTTATCGGGCTTAGAGCACATGATCAGTACCGACTTCAATTCCTCAAGGCCTGCAATCACGATATCCATCATTTTAAACGCGACGATGTAGGTCATTAGCGATCTTAGAGCGATGTGCCAATCGTTGAAAATCCAGCCATAGGCGGCAAAGATGAAGATGTTGATCACGAAAATTACCTGGCCGACGGTGAACCCTTTTTTCCGGTTGATTAGAATTGCCAAGATCTCGGTACCGTCTGTGCAGCCCCCATTGCGAATGATCATGCCTGCTCCGGCCCCCAGCATCGCGCCGCCAATCACAATTGCCTCGAGTGGATCTGCTGCAAACTGGGGCAACGATTCCAAAATAAACAGGAAGAGTGCGAAGAGCAAAATAGCCGCGAACATATGGATGACGAACGAGCGGCGGATGTATTTATAGGCCAAGTAGATGAACGGGATATTCAAAACCAGCAGGAAATAGGAGAGATAGGAACTGCCAAATAGCCTGGCCAGGATCAAAGAAATGCCGACGACGCCCCCGTCGATCAATTCATTGGGGATCAAGAAAATCCGGATGGCCATAGCTGCGAAACAGGCGCCAATAGCCATCCCCAGATAATTCAGAAGCTGTTTCAAGATCTTCTTTGAGATGGGGGTTGTAGCCATAATATGGACAATATCGATCTATCTAATTTTTTTGCAGCGCAAAAACACAGAAGCGACGGGGCTCCGGCGATTCGCCGCGGGTTCAACCGCGGCTTCATTCGAGCCTCCGACGCACGACAAGCAGTTGTCGTGCTTCTCCCGCAGGTTATCCTTTTCTTACTCTTATATAACGCGGGAGACGGGGCTCGAACCCGCAACTTCCGCCGTGACAGGGCGGCGCTCT